>JACZWZ010000104.1 GCA_022571885.1 Acidobacteriota bacterium | reverse complement strand
AGCGGTCGAGTTGGTTCTCTTCCCCGAAGCCTGGCTCGCAGTCGCCGACGTCCCCGGTGCGGACCACGCCGAGATCACCATTCGATATGAGAACGGGGACCTACAGAACCTGCACGCAGATCGCAGCGACCTAGACCAACACCGCGTCGGCGAAGGGAACCTCGGGGACGGAGTGTTGGTGCGTACGGTCCTGGTCCGATACCGAGATGCCCAAGGCAATGTGATCGCCGCAGCCGCAGCGCACTTCGAGTTGGCCGCTCTAGGTGTGGAGCAAGTCGGGACCCTGATTCCTCTGGTTGTCTCCTGTTCCGACGAACTGGCGGCATTCCCCTGCGAGGCACTCATCGACGGCGACCCGAACACCGTATGGCAGGTTCCGGATGGAGGCATCAACGCGACGGTGACGATCGGTGCTGGCGGTCCATACGAGATCATTGACATCGAATTCGTCAACTCCGCTGACGACGAGACGTACCGGCGGAACGCACGGATCAAAGAAGTGCAGATCCTCACCGACGACCTACCTACCGCGATCTACGGTGAGTTGGCAGACCTCCAAGAACCGGGCCGAGTAGTTGTCAACAGTTCAAGTACCGGCGTCCTGACCATAAGAATCGTGAGCGCCTACCCAGGGCAATCCTTCGGGGAAAGTGCGCCCTTCACCGAATTGGCTCTCGCCGAAATCGTCATCACCGGAAGACCTGGTGTCAGGGAGCCCCCGACGGGCGAACCTCTCTCCACCGTCGCCGAGACCATCAACGTTGACGGAGAGCCACAAGTAGCCGCCTGCCTTGGACCCCCAGCAGGCTTTGTAGGTGAAGAATCAACAACACCGCCGACGGCTTCCGGAGCCGTCTCATTGCCAGGCGGGCAAGCCACCCCGGTTCTAGCGCTTGAAGCCTTCCTGCTGAGCGGGGATTACTCGCGCTTTGGTCGGTACGAATTCATCGAAATGCACCACCTCGATGGCTCGACGGTGTTCGGACGACCCCTGTGGGATTCTCTCCGAGAGGTTCGTCTTGAAGGCAGTTCATTCGGCCTGACCTCGGATGAGGGCGTTCGAGAGGTCGGGCTCGACGAACGATTCGTCGTCCTGATCTCCGTCACGGAAGGGCCAAACGGGTGGAGCGTCGATGGCTGGGAGTCAAGCGGATGCTGATCGCGCCGAGGCTGAAATTAGCAAGGGATACCTTTGGAGTCTCGAGCACGAGGACACGTCTAGTCGACCGTCAGCTAACACTCTCTTCGCCATATCCGAGGCGCTGGGTGTCTTGATCTCAGACCTACTCGGCCGGGCGCTCACTCACGATCTAGGCGATGATGAAATCCCGGAAAGCCTGAGGGAGTTCGCTGAACGCAACGACCTACCCGACGTGGATATCCAGATGCTCGCCTCAGTCCGGTTCAGAGGAGAGGGTCCAACCACTGCCCGACGATGGGAGTACATCTACAACGCCATTCGTCACAGCCAACCGATGGACACCGAGATCTGAGTTTGAGCCCCTCCTCGGAGGGGCTCAACCTTTAGCCCGATCCTGCCCGTGGTGTGTTCCTAGTCGTGGTGGATGTGACGCTCCTGCGATCCACCCGTTGTTCGATTAGGTCCGGGGGTTAACAGCTTTTGTCGCTCCCGACTGGCAGGATAAGGATCATGGCAAGCTCCGCGATCGAATGGACCGAAGAAACGTGGAGCCCCGTAACAGGTTGTGACCGCGTGGCCCGTTTAGCGTTTGGCTCCCTCCATTGTCCCCGTGAGCTTTGAGCTTTGGCGGGCATGGAGAATGCAGTCGATGAGCCGATCACCCTCGTCCCATGATACGGGCGACGGAGTGATGCTCCAGACCTCGAGTTCGCTGTCGATGTAGTCGACGCCGACGAATCCCGCGAATTCACTTTCGCATCGCTCCAACGAAGATTCGAGGACCGATTCACCACCGGGCCAGACTTCCTCGCTCATCAAGTACTCGAAGTAGATCTCGTTGTCGTGCGGCAGAGAGCAATCGAGCTTGGGAACCATATGGAGGAGGTCCGGCCCCGGCTGTTCGTTGAAGCAATCGCCCACCTTCAAGTCGTAGACCGACGTGGTAACTGGGCCATCGTCAAATAGGCCCGGTAGCCCGCAGGTGAAGCTGGCTGCCGTGATCTCTCCCAATAGAGTCGTGTCGATGGACTGCACCGCGGCCGGATCGGGGTTCTCACCGAGGATGCCCACAGTAAAGAGCCCCTCGAGACTGAGCTCGTTGACAATGCACTCGACGTCGTCGGGAGAACCTATAGCTGCGAGTGCGGCGGCCATGAACTCCTCGGCGAGGCCGGTGAAGTGTGCAAGTTCATCCTGATTCTCTTGAAGACTCAACATGGCACCGGCCAGTTCCTCGGTGGTGGCAGCGAGTTCCTCGATGCCGAGTTCGAGCTTCTCGGATGCAGCGTCTCGTTCAGCGACGACCGCTTGATATTCGTCGGACTTGGTCACATCTCCGCAAGCGGCCAGTACCAGCGACAAGGTGGCGAGTGCGGTCCACCACACCCGAAGCGACTTCACACCCATGCTCCACTCCCATCTACGCCGACCCCCAGGGCAACCCTAACCCGCAAGTTTGGCGTTTCGTTCGCCGCACAGCGTCGACGGTACGGAGACCGACCTCCTCGGGCCAGGGTCGAATGACCCGCGGTCAATCATTCTCGAACGACAACGCCGTGTTACGAACCCGACGAGTGAAAGGATCAACCGAACCACATAGGAAGAGGGTGGGAGCGAAAGGATCGGAACGGCGACGTTCCCGATCTATCGCCAGCAGATTCAGCTCGGAGTCAAGCAGGGAGTCAGCGACCGGCGGAGGCTTCCTCTTCCTTCCGCGCCTTGGCTTTGCGATGAGCGTGGACGGCGGTTGGGATGCCGATCACCGCAGCAGCGAGCCAGAACCAGAGCACCTCCCAACGCAGAGGCTCGCCGATGGGTTCCTGCATCGGCTGGTATGGGCGGTGCCCTATAGGTCCGGCAACCGAGAACACCTGAGTTCCCTCGTCAGCGGAGGCGGTCGGCGCATCGCAAGCGGCGGTTGGGAGTTCAAGCACCCCGTCTCTTGTTCCGAGTTGCCGAACGGTGAAGTCGAGGCGGACGTCGGCGTCATCGACCCATAGTGTCCAGCCCCAGTCGCGCCCTGCGCCATCGTTCACATCGCCTACCTTCACCACCGCGCCGGCCGGAACGGTCACGGCCGACAGCACAGATCCTTCTGCCGCTTTCAACGTCCGCGCCTCCCGCGACTCCCTTGTCTCCAGCCGAATCGACAACTAGGCCGGATTCGAAGATCCCGCACAAAACGACACCCGGCGACGCAGTACTTAGAAGCCCATCCTGGATCCGGTATTCCAGTAAACATCGGTGGGGCACGCACCGATGTTGTGGTCAGCGTTGGGCGACCAGTTCGATTCCCGGTGGTCTGCGTTGGGGTTGGTCGCGTTCGGCGCGGCGCCGGGCGACTATCGAGGCGACCCGGTCGATGACGTCGGTGTTTGGTGGGGGTGATGCGACGAGTTGGTCGATGGCGGCGGTTTGGGTCGAGCTGCGGCCAAGCGAGGCGGTCAACATGTCGAGAGGGTCTCTGGGTTCCGGGTGGGGGAGGTGGGTGCACTGCTGGTCTTCGGGTTCGGGGTTGGCGAGGTAGAGGGTGTTGGTTTGGCGGCCGCGGCTCATAGCGACGTAGGCCCATTGCCGGTCGGTGCCACGGTCGATGATGGTGAAGGTGCGTCCGGTGGTGACGCCTTGGGCTTTGTGGGCGGTGAGGGCGTAGCCGTAGTCGACGTGGCCCTGGTCGAGGTACCAGCAGGGCAGCTGCCTGGTTTCGGGGTCACGGTCGAGGCGAACCGTAAGGGTGCGCGCGTCGGTGTCGATGGTGATGACGGTGCCGAGGTCGCCGTTGAGCACTCCAAGTCGGCCCTGGTTGTTGCGGCACAGGATCCGGTCGCCGGCCTCGAAGGCCTGTTCTCCTGCTGGGAGCGCTGCTCGGTGGCGCTGTTTCGAGGCGCTGAGATAGGTGTGGGCTCGGTGGTTGAGTTCAGCGACGGTGTCGTTGTCGTGGGCGATGAGCAGCCCCGAGGTGAGGTCCCCGGTGGCTGTGACGTGGTGGTACCAGTCCCCCACCGCCCGAGCCATCGTGTCCTTCGGGTCGTGTCCGACGACGAGACGTTTGTGTTGTCGGTACATCGCTATGGCCTGGTCGACTGATCCGTCTCGGAGTTCGGTGAGAGCGACACGTTCCCAGGCGTCTCGCTGACGGACATTCTCCGTCAAGGTAACGACCGGGAGCCGGTTGGTGAGGGCCCGGAACAGGCCGCCGGCGTCGATCTCGGCCAGCTGACGGTCGTCGCCGATGAGGATCAGCTTGCCTTGGGCGGCTTCGACGAGGTCGGAGACGGCGGCGAGCTGGCGGGTGCCGACCATGCCCGCCTCATCAACCACCACCACCGTCCCACCACAGAGGCCTCCGACTTTGCTTTCTCCGATGAGTCGGCTCAGCGTGCTCGAGGGGATCCCGGTAGCGGATTCGAGGCCGGCGGCGGCCCGGGCGGCGAGCGCCGCACCCACGATGGGGGTGCCGGTCACCGCGGCGAGCTGGCTGATCACCGCCATGACAGCGGTCTTGCCCGTTCCAGCCGGACCAACACCAACGTCGATGGCGTCACCCGAAGCCGCGAAGCGCCGCACCATGTCGCGCTGGCCTTCAGTCAGGGTCCGACAGCGTCGCAGTCTCGCCTCCACCAGGTGTTGCGGTGCGGTCCATCGTCCGGTTCCGATTCCTGCCAAAGCCCGTTGTATCACCCGGTGTTCGGTGCCCAGCAGCTCGACAGTCGTGTACTGCCGGTCCGAGGTGCCGGGGAACATCTTGCCGTCGCGGCGCCGCATCAGCCGCGCCCTTGTCTGGTCGTCGATGAGTTCATCGAACCGGTCGTACTGGTCGCCGCTGAGATGTTCGCTGGCTTCGACCCGGCCAGTTCTGCGGCCACGGAGGAGCGGAATAACCTCGCCGGTCTGTAAGAAGACATCGGCCAGCGTCTGGATCTCGTCGCCGCTACCGCCCTCGCGAAGCGCCGCAGCGATCTCCTTGACCACCTCCGGCCTGGCAAAGCTCGAAGCGTGCGCGGTCAGCCCATCGGGCGAGGCCAGGCTTTCGAACAACGCCATCGGATCGGCGGGAGTGACCTGGCGGCTGTGATTCATGACTCGAGCGATCCGCTTCGGGGTGAGACCGACCTGAGCCGCCCGCTGTCGCCACCCCACCACCAGCTCCCCGACGGGACGGTCCGTCTTGGGACTGCGGGTCGCCAGCACCGCCACCTCCCGGGCCGCCGCCGTGTCCGGCAACCCCTGTTCCTGGCGCCATGCCTCGAGCTGCTGACGCCGCTTCGAGAACGCCATGATCTGAGCACGGGTAAAACCCTCGATGTCTGCCATCCCCTTGACAACGCGCTGCCAGCGGACTCCCAGGCGTTGGGTGAGTCGGCTGCGTAGCTCCGCCTCATGCAGGTACCCGGCGGCCAGCTTATGCCGATACAACAGACGCCCATCAAGGGCCCGCCACACCCCGTCGACGCCCTTGACCCGGTTCCCCACCACCACATGAGTGTGCAGCTGCGGATCGTCGGCTCGGGAGGTGAACTCGGTAAACCAGGCACCCACATAGCCGGTGGTGGCGATCGGCCAAGTCTCGGTCCCATACCGGCGAACACCATCGTCGCCCAACACCAGCCGACCCTGCTCGTCGGTCAGCGGGACCCGGGCCGCCCCCCGAGTCGACGACGCCACCGACTCCAAATACGAAAGGGCCTCAGCCGTGGCCTCCTCAAACGCTTCGAGAACCTGGCTCCGGGTCTCAATGTCTCCCAACGCCCACAGCAACGACACCGACTTATCCGCCGAAAACGTCACATCCCACGCAGCCACCCCATCCTTTCGCAGCCGGCGTCCCAGCTGCTCCCCCGTCCCCGGATGCTGACCATCGAACAGCCGCACCAGACCCTCAGCACTCACCGCACCCTCCAAACCCAGCTCCTCAGCACCACTCCCCCACCACCTGCCGGTGGCGGTGCCGCCCCGCAGGTAGTAGTCCTCCCGCGGCGTGATCTCGCCCACCTTCTGGAGGTAATAGTCCTTGTGCGCCTTAGCCAAACTCAACATCACCGACCTCCCCGGCCGTCTACCGGTTCACGTCGGGCAACTTGTTGCACATGCGTGTGGGACTGAGAGGGGTCCGGGGAGAGGCTCCTGAGACTCTCGGTGTCGTCAGCGGGGATGGCGAGCTGGTGGTGGCGGTGGTTGGGCATCGAGTTCCTGTTTGAGATGCGGTGATATGGGTGATCGTGCAGGAGGACCCTTTCATTTCGTTATCAAAGGGCCAGTGTGTCGGCTCGCTGGTCATGCTCAATCGCGCCTCGAGTTGATCTATCAGGCGGTTCGGCATCCTGATAGGTGCCGAACGATGCGCCGGAAGGGATCTAGACAGCACGATCCGAAGCGAGACTCCGTCGGACGCACCAGAAGGGCCCGTAGCGGCCACCAGGGGCTAATGGTGGTCACGAGATCCGTCGTGACGGGTAGCAACGCCCTCGACCGGCCAACAAACCCCCGGGCCGAAAGGATCATTTCGCCCAATACCTCCGAGGTCCGACATTTCGGGCCGGACTGGTCTGCGGTAGGGGTGTTTGAGAGGGTTGCTGAGACTCTGCTGAAAGGCTGCGGTCGCACCCTTTGGGGGTGGAATCTGGTGATCCGGTCATCGAGCGAGTTCGGGCCGAGCCGGTGGAGCGGCTCCATGAGCAGCTACGTGAGTCGCTTCAGGTGCTGGTCACTTCCGAGGATTGGCGCCAAGCCCTGGCGGTGGCGGCCCGTTTCCACGACTACTCGTTCGCCAATACCCGGCTCATCTGGTCTGCGGCGGCCGTCAGGGGGTTCGCGCCGGACCGGGTGGCTGGCTACCGGACCTGGCAGAAGCTGGGACGCCAGGTGAGACGGGGGGAGAAAGGTCTGCCGATTCTTGCCCCTGTTACCCGCAAGGTCGAAGCCCCCGACGGTGAGGAGGAGCGACGGGTGGTCGGTTTCCGAGCGGTCCATGTGTTTGATATCTCGCAGACTGATGGCGAGCCGCTGGCTGAGGTCCGCGCCGCTGTCCTCGACGGAGATCTCCCTGTTCACTGGGCAACAGTGGCCGAGCTGATCACCTCGGCAGGCTTCTCCCTTGAGGTCGCCGATGTCGACGGCGGCAAGCTCTCCTCGACGCTCGACATCCAATATCGCCGTCCCGAGGACGAGCCTATCAACGGCTCCGCCTACGTCTCGCTGCTCGACGCCGGGGCCACCGTCAGCGCCTCGGCCCTCGACTCACGCCTCGGCTGGCTCTTCGGCGTGCGCAAGGCGCAGGCCCGCCGCTTTTTCAGCACACAGGAACTCAAAGGCAATTACCAGCCCGACTACGTTGACCTGCAAGGCCTGCTCGCCTATCGCCTCGCGCCGGGCCACGAGGTCGAAGTCATGGGCATCTGGGCCGATCATACCTTCCGCCTCGACCCGCGCGGGCGTAAGACGTTCTTCGGCGTGGTCAGCACCGATCCCAACCAGCCCTCCGCCCTCCAGTCCGTCTGGATTTCCTATGACGACCGCAGTAGCGAGCAAGACGGCTACACGACCGGCCTCCTGGGCCTGCGCCTCAAGTCCCGCCTCTCGGCGCGCCTGCGGGCCGAGCACGACGTGTCCTACTTCAAAACCGAGGAGACCGAACGCTTCACCCTGATCGGATCGACGGTGATCTACGACGTCGATCCGGGCAGCGATCCGGATTCGGAACAGGGCAAATTTCCCCGAGGCAATGCCTTGCAGGAAGAGTTCGCCGATAACTTCGTCGGCGTCGATACGTGGACCGGACGGGGGCGCTATCTGCTGACCTCGCAACGCCACGCCGCCGAGGCCGGCTGGTACGTCCGGCAACTCACCTTCGAAGACCGGCTGCGGGAGAGTTCTGCCGTTCAGGGTCGCGGCCCGGACGGCGACATCGTGCGCCTGGTAGCCAACAGCCTGCAAGACAGCACCTCGTTCGACGAGCACCAGGCCGGCTTCTACCTCCAGGATGCCCTCGACCTGCTGCCCGAGCGGGACCGCTTCATCCTCACCGCCGGCGTCCGAACCGACTACTTCTCGTTCAACGACGAGTGGACCGTCTCGCCGCGTCTCTCGGCCCGCTACGGCGCCTCCGACCGCCTGTCGCTCACCGGCGCGTGGGGCCTCTACTACCAGCCCCCCACCTACCGTGAACTACGCGGGGCGCCCCAGCCCGGCACCTCCATCCTCGGCGCGCTCAACCGCGACCTCCACGCCCAGCGCTCGATGCAGTTCGTCGCCGGGGCGGAACTCTTCTTGCCCAAAAGCCGCCTCTACCTGCGCGGCGAGGCCTACTGGAAAGAACTCACCCACCTGATCTCGTACACCCTCGAAAACGTGCGCGTCGAGTATTCGGGCGAGAACGACGCCGAAGGCCGCGTCTACGGCGTCGATATGCAGGTGCGCGGCGAATTCGTCCCCGGCCTCGAAAGCTGGGTCAATTACAGCTTTATGGTCGCCCGCGAGGAGTTCTTGCCGAGCTTCCGCACCGAGAACAACGCCGGGCTGATCCCGCGCCCGACCGATCAGCGCCACACCTTCTCGCTCTTCATCCAGGACTACATCCCCACCGACCCGACGTGGAAGCTGCACATGCGGGCGCTCTTCGGCAGCGGCCTGCCCTACACCCCGCCCATCCCCGGCGACCGCGTCGGCAGCATCGTCATCCAACTCCCCGGCGACCGCTTCTCGGCCCGCTACCCCGAGTACCGCCGTATCGACTTCGGCGTGACCAAGCACATCACCTTGACGGAGAAGGCCCAAAAAAACCCGCTCCGCCTCGAACTCACCGCCGAGTTGCTCAACGTCTTCGACATGATCAACACGGTGGCCTATTCGTGGATTCCCGATGCGCGGGGCGTCTGGCAGCGCGTCCCCACCCGTCTGACGCCGCGCACGTTCAACGTGCGCCTGCGCGCGACGTTTTGATGTGGGAAGGGGAAAAGTGCATTTCAACATCCCTTTTCCCCCTTAGCTCTTCCCCCTTCCCTCTTCCCTCACTTCAGCGGGCTTTCTTTGCAGCCGGTGGGCTCGACGGTGTAGGTGGTCCCGGCGATCTTCCAGCCGTCGGCGGTTTTGAAGAGGCTGAAGGCGTCGACGCCGCAGTGGCTGAAGGCGCCGTCGCGGTGGAAGTCGTATTCGGCCCAGACGACCCCCATGCGCCCGTGGATCAGGACGGTGGGATTCCACAGGCGTTCGAGCCAGTCGGCGCCCGGCATCGTCAATTGGTCCAGGAATTCGCGATGAGTCGTGCTGCCGACGAGGGGTCCGTCGTCGCTGTCGCGGATGGAGTAGAAGCGGCCTTCGGGCAGCAGCACGGCGCGGGCGGCCAGCGTGTCGCGCGCCGCCATGGCGTCGAAGAGATGCTGCACGGCGGCGACGACGGCCTCTTCCTCTTGCGACTGCGCCTGTACTGATGAGGGGATGAAAAGGAGGACGAGCAGCCCGATAGTCGCGGCCAGCGTCGGTGTGTGGGCGATCTGAAAAGCCATCTTCGTATCGGGGATTGTGACGGATCGGAGCCTACTTATGAAGTTCAATCAGGGTTCTGAAAACATCACGTTACGAAAAAATTGATCAATCGTCGCCTTCGCCTCCTCGATGCTCTGATAGGTGACGTTGGTCACGTCCGGGCAGCCGCCGATCATGGCCGAGAGCCGCCTTCCGTCCTGAGGGCGATAGAGGCAGAGCACTTTTATCCCCCGTTCCACAGCCCGTCCAATCTCATAGCCCACCCCCAGGCTCGGCGTCGAGACTTCGGCCACGAGGACGTCGGATTCGAGCAACCAGGCGACGTCTTGCTCGTGGAGGGCGTCGTCGGGCAGGCCATCGTCATCCAGCGCGGTAAGTGCCGGGCTGCCGACGTGTTCGGTGAGCACATCGCCGTAGGCGCGCAGGTGGTCGATGAGTTGGGCATAGACCGCCGCGTCACCGCGCCCGCCGCGAATCGATCCGGCAAAGTAGATGTTCATGGTTGGTTGTCCGTGGTTCGTGGTCGGTTGTTGAAGCCTACCGCGACGGTTGCTGCTGAGAAACAACGGACAACCAACCACGGACCCATTCAAAATCCAAAATCGGAATCCCGGCTCAACAGGTGCGCCTGGCGCGTCGGCTCGGGGATCTTGTAGCGCGGCGCGCAGGCCAACGCC
>JACZWZ010000204.1 GCA_022571885.1 Acidobacteriota bacterium | reverse complement strand
CGACCATGCCTACCCGGTGATCTGGCCATCGGGGACGTCGATCGCCAGCGAGGATCCGCTCACCCTGAGACTGCCGTCGGGTGTGGAACTCACAATCGGACAGGCAGTCAACGGCGGGGGTGGTTATCACTACACGTCGTCAGACCAGGTTGACGTGGACATCCCCAATGAGTGCCTCTCGGATTTAGGCGAGGTGGCGGTCTTCAACCCCGACGCTGGCCTATCGGTCGTCGAGCGATGATTCACCTGCCCAGGCTTGTCTGACGAAGGCGTCTACCTCTCAGATAGCTGGGGGGTGTGGTTAAGAGTCCTCAGCCATCCAAAGGTCGTCAACCGCGATGCCACGCTCGGAAGCAACATCAATGAGCTCGTGGTTGTACGCCTCGACATCGGAGTTCCGTCGGGTGGAGTGGCGAGCCAAATCGTGTCGATCCTCATCGATTGGCAAGGTCGTGGCAACGATCACCTGCCCGACGTGCGCATGCACTGCGAGCCGATCCAAGACCACCAACATGTTTTCGCGGTACTCATCGATCGGCACCTGGACCTCCCAATCATCGTCAAGGAAGCGGCGAAGATCGTGGGCTCCTGCGTTGACGTGGATGATCGTTAAGCGATCGATTCGGCCCAACACCCAAGCGTCGAGGTTTGCCCTCAGGTGCCGGCTTGACTCGCAGCTGATCTCCGGCCCCCACACGGAAGCCACACCTGCGAGGGCCTGCGCGACAACCGGCTGATAGTCCATTCGCAAGGAGTCGCCGACAAGGGCGACGGAGGCGTCCATCCGGCGCGACGCTAGCCCACCTCCGAAATGTTGGACCAGCAACGGCACAGACGCCAAGCGGGAAGATCGCACCACCATCGGCCAGCGTCAGAAAAACGCATATGATCGGGCGGCCCGCCTGGGTAGGGACCGACTAAGCACACCCCCTCAGGCGCCTCGACGGCTACTCAGAATCCCGGTCTTCAAGGATGCTGCGGAGCCTCTGGATGCGTCGCTCCGTCACAGCGAGTCCCGTCGCCTCCGAGATCTGGGCGTTGATGCCAACCACGCCAAGGCTCCAGACGACCATTGATGCGGCTGGTTCGAAGTCGACTTGACGGACTTGGAGCTGTTCGTCGCCAGGCCTCCAGGTGGCGATGGCGTCGCCGACCTCGTCGAACGCACCGAACATGACCAGTCGACCGTCAGGTGCCCACACCACCGAGGTTTGCTTCAGAGCGGCAGCGACGGGCATCGAAGGAACCTGAGTCCACTCCAAGGTGACCGTGTTGAGCACCCAGACGTCAAGGCGTTGTGTCGGACCTGGCCATGCCGGATGCTTGAAGGCGATGACAACGTGCCGCCCGTCAGGACTAACCGCCCCGTAGCTTGGCGATCCGATTTCGGTGGGTGAGTCGATGCCGATCTCAGTATCCGTCTGAGGGTCGAGCAGGGCGAAGCCGCGACCTGCCCGGTAGAGGATCTGACTTTCTGTAACCGCATGGACCATGCCCAGTTCGAGCGTCCGGGATAGATCGTCGGGATCGAGCACAACACCATTGGCAAAGCGCCCTAACACCTCGGTCCAACCGACTAGTCCGAGAGGGGTCTCCTCGGTGAGGTTCACGTCGCAGTCGATGGCGCTCTCTGGCCGGAGGGTGTCCCCGTCGAATCCGACCTTCTTGAGGAGGCAGTTGCCGCCCGGTTCGTAACGCTGCACCCATACTCCATCCATCCCTGGTATTGGCCAGCCGCTATTGGCAATCGGCTCAGCCACAGTGGACCCCTGACCCAGAACGAAAAGGTCGGGTCCAGGACACCCCCTCGCACAGTGAAGGACGGCGTGCCGGCCCACCCGCTGCGCCCAGAAGTCCTGGGGCGGTTCAGGCAGACCTCCAATCCGACGCTGAGTGTCCAAGTCGACATTGAACAGCATGTCCCCAACCACCAGTATCAGCCCAGAAGGTTGCTCCAACGGAACTCCACTGAGAAATTCGAGGGACGAGCTCGCAGACCCTTCTGCCCGCTCGCCTCCGGTCGGAGTTGAGCTCGGGTCTGCAGTTCCTACCGTCTCCGCCACCCTGATCGCCGTTTCCAGGTCGAGGGTGCTCTCGAGGCGATAGGACACGCCGGCGTCCTCCCACAGGAGGGTGTTCTCGGCGAGGCGAACGGTCTCGACGACGATCTCGCCGTCGGGGCCGAGGTACCCGAAGGTGTGGGCGTCGCCGTCGATCCAGTAGCCGGGGGCGTCGCCAACAGTCACGAGTAGCACACTGGTCCCCTCCCCAACCGACTTCTCTATGACCGGCAGGTCGAGGTTTCCGTCGAAGCTCGTGAGCAGGGCGCCGACCCCGGTTGACCCGACCTCGGGCAGATCCGGTCGCGGCAGCCAGACCATCGAGATTTCGCCCCGGCTCCCGTCCCGGGTCGCGACGAAGACCCGGTCCGGTGGGCCCAGTGCCGCTGGCCACGGATCGGCCGTGCCGAGCAACACGGAGGCCTCATCAAGGGGGACCTCCTGCCCGAGACCTTCGATCGCGTCGTCGATGTCGGTCGGGATCTCATCCACCTCGACGATTCGGATGGCGCCGATCCCCAGCCAGTCGGCCACCGCCTCCCGCGCCGGGGTGACGAACGCCATCAGCGCCACGACGGCAACGGCTACTGCCACCAACGCCCAACGGAGCCGTGGAACGGTCCGCTGCGGACGACCCACCTCGAGTCGGGCGAGGGCCGACTCGACGTCAGGCACCTCGGGGAAGTCGATCGCCGTGTCGAGCTCGGCGAGGGCGGTGGTGAGGG
>JACZWZ010000203.1 GCA_022571885.1 Acidobacteriota bacterium | reverse complement strand
GGCCTGAGCACGACCTCGCGTTCACCAGGGCCGACGGGGTGCCGATCCACCCGGACTGGTTCTCGCGCCAGTTCAAGAGGCTGTGCGAGACGGCCGCTGTGCCGGTGATTCGTTTGCACGACGTGCGTCATACGTGGGCCACTTTGGCGTTGCAGGTGGGGGTCCATCCGAAGGTCGTTTCCGAACGACTTGGGCACTCGACGATCGCGATCACGCTCGACACATACAGTCATGTGACGCCTTCGATCCAGTCAGAAGCTGCCTCATTGGTCGCCTCGCTGATCACGTAGATGCGAAAAGCGGTAGAAGATCGGTAGAAGTCGCCAGGATCGCGCCCATTCCGGGAATCTGGTCGAAAGCAGAGAACCGTTGACCCATAACGGTCTAAGTGCCCGGGGCAGGATTTGAACCTGCACGCCCCAACGAGGGGACAGCGGATTTTAAGTCCGCCGCGTCTACCGATTTCGCCACCCGGGCCGGATGCCGAGGATATCGCCGTGCAAGCCGCGGCGACACTCTTCGGCCCCGCGGCGCCGGACCGCTACCCGGCGGCCGCCCAGTCGGACACCATTCGATCCAGTGTTCCCAGCGGCACGATGCCCGATCCGAGGACCGTGTCGTGGAACGCCTTGATGTCGAATCGGTCTCCCAGGGTGGCTTCGGCCTCACGACGCATCCGCTGGATCTCGAGCCGGCCCAGCATGTATGACAACGCCTGCCCCGGCATGCCGATGTAGCGGTCGACTTCTTCCTCGCACGAAAAGACCGTGTTGGGAGAGTTGTCCACCATGTAGTCGATCGCCTGCTGGCGGCTCCACCCCATGGCGTGGAGGCCGGTGTCGACCACCAGCCGGCTGGCCCGGGTCGAGTCGGCCGACAGCATGCCCATACGATCGAGTTGCGATCCGTACATTCCCATCTCGTCGGCAAGGCGCTCGGTGTAGAGACCCCAGCCTTCGCCGTAGGCCGAGATGAACGCTTGCTTGCGGAACTCGGGCACGTCTTCGAGTTCGCCGGCGATAGCCAGCTGCAAGTGGTGGCCGGGAATGCCCTCATGGAACGCAAACGACTCGATCTCGTAGGTGCCCCACGCCGCTGGGTCCGACGTGTTCACGAAGAACATCCCGGGTCGGGACCCATCTATCGCCGGACGGAAGTAGAACCCGAGCGGACCGCTCGGTGTCTCCTTCACCAAGCAGTCTGCCTGCGGGAGTCGGCCAAACCAGTCGACCATCGCCTCCTTGGCCTTGGCGAGGGCGCGCTCGGAGGCGGCCACGATGGATGGACCGTCCGAGAAGTGGAGGTCGGGATCGTCCCGCAACCGTGAGTAGATCTCCGCCAGGTCGCTCGTGCGCAGCACCTGACCACCCAATTGGCGGTACTCCTCGTCGAGTTGGGCAATCTGATCGAGTCCGATCTGGTGGACCTCGGCCGGGTCGATGTCGAGTGTGGTGTACCGATAGATGGTGCGGGCATAGAGGTCCGCACCGTCGGGCAGGTAGCCGAGACCCGGATTCTCCTCACTCCGTCCGGCGGGAATCAGCTCGGAGGCGACAAAGTCGCGCCACCGCTGCATCGCCGGGCGCAGATGATCTCTGGCCACGTCGACCATGCGGTCCCGCCACTCGGCTTCGCCATCCCATCCTTCGGGTGAGCGGAGCGCCAGCAACGGGTCCTTATCGAAAGGTGCCGCCAGATAACCATCGATCTGCTCGACGGCCTTGGCGGCGGGGGAGGCCATCGGGGCCCGCCCGGCAGCTAGACCGGCCCTCAGCCGATCGGTTGCATCGTCGAACTGCTTGGCGATGCCCTTGTACTTCTCCACCATGGCGGTGGCGTGCTCCGGAGCGACCAGCGGCAGTTGCGGGACCACCACGGGGAACATGGCCTGAAAGCCCACGGCATGGTTGGCGGCCATCTCCCCGAACCGGCCCTCGGACATCCGTGCCTTGCTGGAGGCTTCGAACACCAGGACCTCACGGGTGACTCGCTCGTCGCTAGACAGTCCGGCAGGATCGACGGCTTCGGCTCGGGCGGCGAAGTCGTGCATGCGGTCGATGAAGGCGTCCTCGGCTTCGAGCGATACGTCCTCGTGGCGCTCGTCGTAGTCGTGTATCCCGAGCATGAGAGCCGTCGTCGGACCCACCTCGAGCGAGTAATCCCAGAAGTCGTCGGCCAGTGCGGCGAGGGTCTCGTTCAATTCGTCGTCTTCCGTCGCGGGAGCAGATGCTACGGCGCCCGGCGACCCCTTTGGGCTCGCCCGATGTTCTTGGAGGTACTACTCGGCCCTGAGTTCAACTTGCGGGTCGACTAGATGGCGTTCACAAACTCTTCCAGCACCTCTGGATCGGCCAAGGCATCTCGATTGGTCACTTCTTCACCATTGACGATCGCACGAACGGCCTTCTCCACCTTCTTGCCGCTGAGGGTGTACGGGATGGTGGACACACTGGCGATGCGGCGAGGTACATGTCGAGGCGAGGTCTCGCGGCGAATCCGGCTACGGATTGCTGCCTCCAGGTCGGTGTCCAGGGTGTGGTCTGCGGCGAGCACGACGAACAGGACCACCTCGACATCGCCGTTGGTGTCGCGTCCAACGACGATCGAATCCTCGATCTCCGGCATGGTTTCGATCACCCGATAGATCTCGGCAGTGCCGATTCGGACTCCACCCGGGTTTAGCGTTGTATCGCTCCTGCCGTAGATGATGACTCCGCCTTCGGGTCGAATCTCGATGAAGTCGCCGTGCGTCCACACCCCGGGGTTCTGGTCGAAATAGGCGCGGTGATAACGATCTCCCTGGGGATCCCTCCAGAATGAGACCGGCATCGACGGGAAGGGAGCGGTACACACCAGTTCACC
>JACZWZ010000202.1 GCA_022571885.1 Acidobacteriota bacterium | reverse complement strand
TGAGTGGCTTCTTTTCGGCAGCAAATCAAGCATTTTCGATTCGGGACACGGCAACCACCGAGGGCCTCCTCGAGCCACAGGTGCCGCAGAAGTCAGGTAGTCCGCAGTCCTTGGTGGAGTGGGAGACGCTCGGTCGTCAGGGCCGATCCTTCGTAGCCTCTGGTCCGACGGTCGAGGAACTAAACGCATTTCATCAAGGTGGAGCCATTGAACCAATCCGGGTCTACGCCGGCCTGAAGTCGGCCGACACGATCCAGGGGCGGGCGGACCTCGTTCTGGAAGAGCTCAAGCGGGCGGGTGCATTCGAACGAGAGGTGCTGATAGTCGTGACGACTACCGGGACCGGATTCATGGAACCGAAGGCAATGAACACCCTGGAATACATCTACAACGGGGACAGTGCCATCGTCGGAGTCCAGTACTCGTATCTTCCGAGCTGGATCTCGCTACTGGCCGACCAGGAGGTCACCAAGAAAACATCGCGTGTCGTGTTTGGAACGATCCACGACTACTGGGCATCTCTGCCGGAATCGGCACGGCCGGAGATCTACCTGTACGGGCTATCGCTTGGCTCGTTCGGGGCGGAATCGATTCTGACCTCGATCAACATCATCAACGAGCCGATCGACGGAGCACTCCTGACCGGACCCACGTTCTTGAACTCGCTTTGGAAAGAGATCACCGACGACCGCGACCCCGGCAGTCCAGCTTGGCTGCCGATCTACCAAGACGGACGTACGGTCCGGTTCACCAGCCTCGAGAATGCACTCGACACACCTTCGGCGGAGTGGGATGGCACCAAGGTCGTCTATCTGCAGCACGCATCCGATCCCATATCTTTCTTCTCGCCAGACTTGATCTTTTCCAAGCCGGACTGGCTCAAGGACCGCCAACGCGGTCCGGACGTGTCCGACAGAATGACCTGGGTTCCGCTGGTCACCGCGTGGCAGGTTGCGCTCGACCTCGCGGTCGCTGGATCGGTGCCGGCAGGTCATGGACACCTCTACACCCGAAGCGAGAACCTCGATGCTTGGGTGGGCCTCACGGGGGGGCCCAGCGGGTGGTCGGCCGACGACACCGAAGAGCTGAGGGAGTTGCTCGTCGGCTGGGACCTCGAGGACGCGCTCGAGTAGGAGGGTGGCACCAGGCGGGGTCGGTTTCCCGTTTCCCGTTTCAAGAGAGTCGACCATGTGCATACGAGATTCGGGTGGACGCCTTCCGGTGGGGATCCCTCAACTACGTCACCGACCGCAATGCCTAGTCGTCTCATGCCGGCGATCTGGCGACAACCCCGGAATCTCCTGGGCCCACGCCGGCGGCTCAGCTCGAGGTGACCGTCTCCGTCGGTGACGGGCGGCCTCCCACCTTTGCCAGAGACCTCAGAGACCAGCGGACCAACGCCAACGATGCTGCCGCAATCACGAGGTAGACGAGCGCCCATTCGAGGAAGAACGTTGCCCCATGATCGTTGAGCGAGCGGTTGTCGGACAGCCGCAAGAAAACCAGGGCCGGCACCAGGGTGAACACGCCGACCGACCACGTCACCACCGCCAGAAAGAGAGCAATCCACAGATCGGCCGGAGGCGTATCTCCGGCGTGAGCCACGCGATAGAGAAGGAGCCCGGCCGACACCGCGATCACCACCACGACCGCTGCCGTCACCTGCAGCCCGAGGAGATCTACCTTGCCGAGGCTGCCGGCCCGCCGCCCCGAGTCGATGAAAGAGACGGGCGCCATACCGACGATGAAGAAGACAGCGGCGCCGAGTCCGCCCAGGACCGTCGAGCCGCCACGCCCAAGGCGCCTCATCGCTCCCTCTCCAAGGAGAACTCGTCGATGACCACACCGCCGACACCGATCGCTCGCAAACGGATCACATCTGCGGTGGCCTCGACGATCATGAACTGCAGTTGGTTCTCCGCCACGGCTGTGAAGTCGCTGGTGCCGGTGCCCCGAAGCTTGCTGCCGGCTCCGCTGACCACATAGGTGACTCCACCGAGCGGTAGCGTCCTCTCGTAATGGTGGTCGTGGCCGGTCAGCACCAGATCTACCCCGTACTCGATAAAGAGCGGTTCGACGGTCTCCCGCACTGCGATATCGGACCCGTGACCACCGGAGGAGTACGGAGGGTGATGCATTGCCGCCACCTTCCACGGTGCGGTCGATACGGCAAGTGCACCTTGCAACCAGCGGATCTGCTCGGACCCGGTGGTCCCCGTGACCTGGGGCGTACTCGAGTCGAGGATGAAGAACTCGACCGGTCCGTGCACGACCGAGTAGAAGGAGCCCGCTGTTCTCACCGCCTCGATCCTGCGAACGATCTCCCGGTTGGCTTCGCTGCTCGGCTGGTACTCCAGCTCGTGGTTACCGACCGCGAGTTCGAACTGCACCCCGGCATCGACCAGTGGGCCCAGCGGGTCGAGGAACACCTCCTGGAATCGGTCGGCGATACTTCCGTAATAGGAGATATCGCCAAGGAGTACCACCAGCCCATAGGGTGTCTCCTCATAGGTGTGGGTCATCTGTCGTGCGATGTCCATCGCATTACGTCCACCCGTGCCGTTGTCACCCAACACGGCGAATGTCACCCGATCTGCGTCCACAGACCATGCCTCGGGCTGGAGCACAACGTTGGGAGGATTGCCGGGAAAGAGATCCATCTTCCATCTCGTTGTCGGATAGATCACCACAACCACCACCAGCGCACCGACAACCAACAGGGCAACTCCGAGCGACAGGTGGATCAAACGCCGACTCGAGAGACTGGGCTCTCGCCGGGTCACGGCACGCTGCCGATCATTTCGCTCCCATCCCCGAGTCGTGCCGTGTCCTCCGGCAGGCGCTGCGGCTGTTATCGGAATCTC
>JACZWZ010000103.1 GCA_022571885.1 Acidobacteriota bacterium | reverse complement strand
CCACATCGCCATCGTCATCGGGTTCGTGAAAACCGCTCTTGCTGACGTTTGAACCGCCGTCACGGCGCCGACGTCCCGGTCCAGAAGCAGCGGAAAGGACACCACGCTGATGGTCAACACCACGACGGCGAAGAGGAAGCCTACGCCGCAGCCCACGATTATGAGTGCCCAGCCGGAGGAGGTGGTGAAGACTTGGAGGGCGAACTCTGCAATCGATGCTGGCGCCGCGCTGCCGAAAATTAGCACGTAGATGGCCTGCGCTGCGCCCAACCAGGCGATGAAGATCGCCAGCAGCACGACGCTGAGCGTCGCGATGGCGCGGATGGACGGGGATCGGAGGACGTGGAAGACATGCCCCAAGGAGACGTCCAAACCCTGCTCGCGACGTCGGCTCAGCTCGTACAAGCCGATCGCGGCCAAGGGGCCAATCAGGGTAAATCCGGACATGAGTGGGAAGACTAGCGGCAACATGTCGTATCCGGCCGCAGATCTGATCAAAATGAGACCGACGACGGGATATATCAGGTAAAGGAAAACCAGGTGGGTTGGATACGCGTTGAAGTCAGCGAGGCCCCTGGCCAAAGCGTCTCTGAGGTCCGCCGGGCCGATCGTGCGGACAATCGGTTGAGCGGGGCTCGCGTCCGCATCGGCGATCGCCTTTTCATTCGCCATAGTCGCGCCTCCTGACCCGCTGGTCCAAGCGGTCGCGACGCCAATGGTGACACAGATTCCGCGAGGCTGCAATTGCCTCGCAGTCGTGATATACGAAACAGGTCCAGCTCGGTACCACGCCAAGGGCCAGGCGGCCGACGACTGGATCTCTCGGAACTTATGCTCCGGGGCTGAGGTACTTTGCCCACCACTTCTTTGCCGTATCGATGCCTCCCACCCCAAATGCAATGGCAAAGGCCGCACCGACCCCACCGAGGATTGATGCCGTCACGATGTTGACGAAGATCCCGATGTTCAGCAGATCGAGCGCGGTGGCCACGCCAAAGAGGATGAAGCCCGCCCGAGTGATCATCGGCAGCCAGGTAACGCCTTGGTTCTTCGACCATGGCGTCACCAACTCGGCGACTACGTTGCCAACCGCGGTAATCAGCACCACGATCAGGAACGCCATGAGTACCAGTGGCAACCAGGAGATGGCGCGCTCGACCAGGTCGACAAACGTCTCCGCTCCGAGCGTCTCAAACGTTATCAAGAGAACGAAGAGCCACAGGAAGAGATAGACAACGGTCGCTCCGAGGGAGGCGGCGTTGTAGCCACTGCCCTCTAGGGCACCCGAGATTCTCGCCTTGTCGAGTACCACCTTGACCGGGCTGCTGTCCAGCAGTCGAAATGTCACCTTCTTCAAGATCCGGACGATGAACCACCCGACGATGAGGATGATCAGCGCACCGAGGATCTTTGGCGCGTAGTCACCGATGGTGGTGCCCACCTGCTCCAGACTGTCAAGGAGTCGATCCCAAAATGACAGCTCCTCGCCGCCTTCGACACTTATCTGCTCGACCTGCTGAAAGCTCAGAACGAGTCCACTCATCAACGACATGTGCTCACCTTCTTCTCTGTGAATTGGCGACCATTGTCTCCAGTCACCCGTAGGTGGGCTTCACCCGTGGTGGGTGATCCAGTCGAAAACGAGCCCGGTTTCTGGGGTTCTGCGTTCTAGATGTATGCCGGCGTCCAGATCGACAATCTGTAATCCGGTTGCCCAGACCGATCTTGATCACGGATCTGGCACTGCCGGTCAGGGGCGAAATGGAAGACGATGGCTTGGCCCCACTCCACCGTCGTCGATCGGGACGGCTGCGTCCGAGTGGTGCGATCACCCCACCGGGGGGATGACCCGGGACACCTCTCTGGGTACTTTCGATCCGAACAGCTAACGAGAGGAAGGTCGACAATGCCCGCACCACGACGCATGGTGAGGCGGACCGCCCGACGGACGGGCCGCAGGATGTACCGACGCCAACAGGCAATGAATGCCGCATCTCAGGCGGCATCGCAGGAGCCGGCTGCTTCCGCCCCGCCGCCCGAGGTGCAGGCCTCGGTTGATCCCCAAGAACAGTTGAAGAAGCTCGGCGAGTTGCACGAGCAGGGGGTGCTCACCGACGAGGAGTTTGCTGCCGCTAAGGCCAGACTTGTCGGTCGAGACGCATGATCTAGCGCATCGGCCGAACCAAGCCGAGCTCGGACGATGCCCAGCTTCGCGACCAGCTGTGGATAGGCACCACTAGGTGACTCCATAGCGGACCGCCAGCGTTCGGGCGTAGAAGCGAGGCCAGGAACCGCCGGGAGCCATCATCGGCTGCTCGTGGCTGAGCCCAACCAGTAGATAGACGAGGTCGCTTCTGGTGAGTTCGGCATCGAGCACGGTGTTGAGACGGTCGACCATGTGGTCTGCATACCACAGCGCCCAATCCGGGTCGTGGCCGTTGCTGGCGGCAAAGGCCTGGTGATGGCTCTGGCCGGTGGTCAACAGCAGCTCCTGGAGTTCGTCTGTCTTGCTTCGCTGAGTGCTCATAATGCTTCCTTCAACTTTCATTCATCTGCTGCGGTGGCGAACACCGAACGGTCTCGGTGCCATCGGACTTGTGACGACACCTTCTAGTGACTGAGGGCTCGGATGCCATGTGTGACCGGGCACCCCTGGAGGTCACCAAGACCCGGGCGCTTGGCGACTCCTATGGGGGCACCCTTTACGGAGGCAGCGGGCCATAGCCTTGCTGGATGTTCAACAGCACCGAGTCGAGGTCAACGCCTGCCACATAGTCGATCATGCCTTGCCAAAACGTGCCGGTGCCGACGGCGACCGCCATCAGGTCGGAGCCGTCGAAGCGAACCACGTCTGCCTGTCTGACCAGTTCGGCCAGTTGGGCCTCGAACTGGTTGCCGTGGGTTGTGATGTCGAAGCCCTGATGTGGGGAGTTGTATCCGCCCAGGCGTGCCCATGGCTCGCCCGACCGCGGGTCCGCCAGGTATGAAACGAGTGCGAGTGCCTCGTCCGACGTGCTGAAGGCAGCGGCGACTTCCCCGGCGGCCAGCAGAGGCGCTTCCTCTCCGTGGATCGGTGGCAGCACAAACACGTCGACATCACCCTCTGGGCCCGTCCTTATCCCCGAGGGGAGCTCTATCACCTGTGAACTGGTTTGACGAGTCAGCAGACACCCGGCCGGCTCGTCGAACATCGGATCGATGGCTCGGAAGGCGGGCACGGTGAGGATGCTGCGGGTACCACCGGCGACCTGACCAGGGGTAAGCGCGATCTCCCCGAACAGAGTGAAGGCTTGGCGAATACGGTCATCGGTGAACGGGATCTCCCCGGCCGTCCACTGATCGTAGATCTCGGGCCCGTGTAGACGCAGCACGATGTTTTCGATCCAGTCGGTCCCAACCCAGCCGGTAGCGTCGAACGCCTCCATGCCCAGGCACCACGGCGTAAAACCGTCCCGCCTCATCTGCGTCGTAAGCAGCAACAGCTCGTCCCAGCTCGGCGGGATCTGATAGCCCTGCTCGGCGAACACCTGCGGTGGATACCACACCAGGCTCTTGAGACTCAGACGGAACCACGCCCCGTACAAGGTGCCGTCGACCGTGGCCAGCTCGGCCACGCCCTGCGAATAGCCGTCGCGGACCCTTGCTCCCAATGCTCCCTCAAGGGGCGTCAGCAGACCCGCCCGCGCCATGTCGACCAGGATCGCCGGCTGCGGAAAGAGGGCGACATCGGGCAGGTCACCCTCCCGAACCCGCTCACGGATGCGCTCCGCAAAGGCGGCGGTGCCGACGTAGCTGGTGGCGATCCCCGTCTCCTCGGTAAAACGGGCCAGCACCTGGCGGAACCCTTCCGCTTCTGCGGCTCGATACGCACCGAAGACCGTGACAACCCGATCGCTCTGCTGGTTCGACTCGGAGTCGGAGGAACAGGCGGTTGCAATGGCTGCAATGCCGATCAGCAACGCGAGGGATCTGAGTGCCTTCGACATCAGTCGGCCGTCGCCTCGTCGCGATTCTCGATGCGATACTGGACCCGGACATCGACGGGCAGGTCGCTTTCGGCCGCCAGCAGCTCTGCCAGCCGCCAAGCAGGTACCGGCTCCTGGCTGGAGGCCATGACGATCTCGACGGTGGCCCTGGAGGCTCCGATATCGGCGCTGAGTTCGACGATCCGGCCGGAGGGATCCCATTCTCGAACCTGCGAAATGACTTCCCGAGTGAAGTGCTGATCGGCGAACACATCCAGCGTGTAGGCGGTCAGCGGTATTGCGACGCCGATGACCCCGAGCGTTGCTACGAACAGACCGAGGTTTACCCGGCCCCGCACCATGATGCGAATGTCACTGGGTACGAAGCCCGATGCCAGCATGACGATCATGGCCGACAGGATGATGACGACCAGGTTGGTGGCGAAGAGCAGAAGGGCGCCCTCGGCTTCTGCGGTTGCACCCAGCTCGAGCGAGATTCCGGCGGTTCCGAGCGGCGGAACCAGTGCGACTGCAATGGCAACTCCGGGCAGTGAAGAGCCCGCCTGGCTGTTGGTGACGATATATCCGGCGGCTAGACCGGCGGCGATGGCCACCCCGAGATCCAACAGGCTGGGGGTGGCTCTCGAAAGCAGCTCCGGTGTCAGCTCTTCGGCGGTCAACGTGGCCGCGGTGAGCCACGAGACGGCCCACCCGGCAGCAATGGCCAGGAGGGTGCCACCGGTCAGAACCAACAGTGACACGGCCAACCGGTCGATCTGGCCATGCACCAGTGACGCCGCCGTCGCCAGGATCGGTGTCATCAGCGGGGCTATCAGCATGGCCCCGATAACGACTGCAGCCGAGTTAGCGATGAGGCCGAACGCAGCGAGCGTTGTCGACAGAACGGTCAGAACGACGAAACGGGATAAGAATGGACGCCACTCGGGTCCTTCAAAGAACAACTCGCCGAGAATGCGAGTTCGCTCATCGTCATCCCAGGTCTTGGAGTGGATCAGATTTCCCAGCAGCGAACCAACAGCAGACAGGCGCCGGACCCGGCTTCGGGTACCGTCGGACGAATCCCTCGGGGAGCTTGCAGGTGCGACATCGGCCCCACGCCGATGATCCGACTGGGTCAATGGCTCGTTGGCCGGCTCGGAACCGGCCGCCGATTCGTGGGTCGATTTCGACATGGCGTCGGTCGCCCTACAGCGACTGTTTTGCCAGGATCCGGCGGACCTCGGCTTCGTCGTTATGGGTCAAGTCGACCGAAGCATCGACGGTGTGCCTTTCGCTCACGCCCTTCCCCAGTTCGTAGCCACAGCTCATTCGCTCGATCCCACTTCCTTCTTCCCTGTTGGTGCCTGACCTGAGCCGGCCGCGCTACTGCTGGGCCATGAGTCGCTGCAGCTCGGTCTCGGTGTCGACGATCAGCTCGCCGCTCACATCGAGTGTCACCGACCTGATCTCGCCGGTGAAGTGGCTGGGCGCTGCATAGTCGTCCGGGCTGACCGAATCGGTTCCGTCACGTCCGCAGGTGACTCCGATGGTTCCGAAGATTGCGGGGACGGTATAGGGGAGATCGACGTTGGCCACCAACTCCCCATCCACGTAGAGCTGACTGCGGCCCGGGCTCCCTTTCCCGATGCTGAAGTCCGGTTGGCCGGTCGGCTCGAACTCGAACCGCAGACTCACCTCACCGGTGGGTACCGGGTCAGGGGAGCTGACCCGGAACCATTCCTTGCCCAGGTAGTTGTGAACGTGGTTGAGATGCCCGTCCTTGAGGAAGAACGTGTATCCCCCATGCCGGTTGCCGTGAGCCAGCAGCGCACCTTCGGCACCCGACTCGGGAATCACGACATCAGCGGTGATGCTGTGCGGGCGGTTGTACACATGGGGCGAGGCCGCAAAGGGGATCGGCGCTGCCCCCGCCTGGTAGACGAACTTGGTTCGGGGCCCGGCGATACTCGGTCGCTCGACTGTCATCCGGGCTGGGTCGGCGGAGGCCAGAGGGAGCACGCCGTAGCGTTCCGCCTCCTCGTACCAGAGGTCCATCATCTCCCTGGTCTTGTCGGGTTGCGATTCGGCCAGGTTGTGGTTCTCGGCCCAGTCCTCCGTCAGGTTGTATAGCTCCCACCAGTTGGCATCGAGATCGGCGAGGACATCGGCCGTGAGTGGTCCCCCGAAGTAGCGCCCCTGTTCCGCCGCTTCAGCAAAGCTGGGCCCGGGGAAGGCACAGACCGCCTTCCAACCATCGTGATAGATGGACCGGTGGCCAAACATCTCGAAGTACTGGGTGGTGCGACTGCTGGCGGCGTCGACGTCGTCGAAGGTGTGGGCAAAACTCACTCCCTGGATCTGAGACTGGGTGACGCCCCGCACCGTATCGGGTGGATCGATGCCGAGTGCATCGAGGATGGTCGGCAAGACGTCGATGGCGTGGCAGTACTGCGACCGGACCTCTCCGGCCGCCGCGATGCCGGTCGGCCACGAGAGGATCATCGGATCAGACACCCCGCCCCGGTAGGTCTCTCGCTTCCAGCGCCGAAACGGTGTGGCGCCCGCCCAGGTCCATCCCCACGAGTAGTGCGGGAAGGTATCGATGCCGCCCCAATCGTCATAGTGGAGGAGGTTGTCCTCGAGCGTCTCCGGCGCCTGGTTGAAGAAGAGCATCTCGTTGAAGGTCCCGTGCACACCGCCCTCGGCGCTCGGCCCATTGTCGGACACCACCATGACGATGGTGTTGTCCAACTCGCCGATCTGCTCGATGTAGTCGATGATCCGCCCGAAGTGGTGGTCGGTCTGGGTGAGGAAGCCGGCATAGGTCTCCATCTGGCGGCTATACATGCGTCGTTCGTCATCAGACAGCGAAGCCCATTCGGGAACATCCGGATCGTGGCGCGACAACTCGGTCTCGGGTGGAACGATGCCCATCTCGACCTGGCGGGCGAACACCTCTTCCCGGTACACCTCCCAGCCATCGTCGAACCGACCCCGGTAGGGCTCGATCCACTCCGGTTCGACATGATGGGGAGCGTGGCCGGTACCGGTGGCGAAGTACAGAAAGAACGGCTTATCGGGTGCGTTGCTGTTGGCGTCCTTGATGAACTCGATCGCCTTATCGGCCAGATCGATGTTGAGGTGGTAACCGTCTTCGGGTTGGTAGGGCTGCTCGATCGGGTGGTTGTCGTAGGTGAGGTCGGGGTGCCACTGGTCGGTATCACCGCCCAGGAACCCGTAATAGCGCTCGAATCCTCTTCCCAGCGGCCAGCGAGTAAACGGTCCGGCCAGCGTTCCCTCCTCGGGTGGGGTTAGGTGCCACTTTCCGACGGCGAAAGTGTTGTAGCCACGACCCAGGAGCATCTCAGGCAGGAAGCCGTGCTCGAACCCGATCATCCCATTGTGGGCCGGGTAGCCCATTGAGATCTCGGTGATGGCAGACATGCCGAGAGTGTGGTGGTTGCGGCCGGTCAGCAGACAACTCCGGGTGGGTGAGCACAGCGCGGTGGTGTGCAGATTTGCATAGCGGAGACCACGGGAAGCAAGACGATCGAGCGTTGGGGTTTCACACAATCCACCAAAGGGCGACAGCTGTCCGAAGCCGACATCATCGAGCACGAATATGACGACGTTCGGTGAGCCCGGCTTTGCCCGATTGGGGGCCGGCCAGGCCGAGGAAGACTCCTCGATCGTCCTTCCGATCGTGCCGGGAAACGGCGTTCCTTCCTGGTACTCAACCAATGGTGACATCTCGCGCTCCTTCAGGTCGGGCGTGCTCACTACCGAGCCCGCCATCGACCTCGAACGTATGTCACCGCAGCCGGTCAGCCCTCACCCCACTCGGGTGAAACGAGCTTGCGCACGACTCCGGCCGCTTGTCAGCCCACCATCCGACAGCCTTCGTGCTCGTTGAGTTGTTTGAGCACCGATCTCTCCACCGGTGGTTCAGAGGTGTTGACGTTCCTGCATGGCAGCGGTGATCGGCGCCTAGCTGCAGGCCACCTCGGTGAGGTCGTCTGCATCTGAGGCCGGCAGCACGTATCCGATTGCCGTCGGGTCGAACTCCGGCGGGTCTCCGAGCTCGGTATCCACCACGCCGGTGACGCCGCTGACATCGGTGATGCCGCTGATGGCATCGGGGACGGCCCACAGGTCGGCGGAGCCGAACAGGGCACCCGACTCGCTCGTTGGGATCTCCGTGAGGTAGTACACCAACTCGCCGCAGGTCCGGACTCCGAAGCCCTCACCGGCGAGGTCGTCGCCGGCGGGGCCCTGACAGGGTTGCTCAGCGCCCAGGTTGGAGTTGGTATGGAAGTCGAAGCTGTTTCCTCTCAAAATCGAGTTGCCCAGGCACAGGTTGGCCTCGGGACGCACACCCCGGAACAGGACCACGAAGAAGCTGTTCCATTGGTACCACTGCACTTCGACCTCTCCCGGCTTGAAGATCTCGTCATCCCCGTATGGCGGGATGTCGACCCCGAGGAGGGCGAACAACGGGCTGGACCCGACCTCGACCGGGGGGACGGAGGTCGTGGTGGTCGCAGGTTGAGTAGTCGTCGTAGTCTCGGCTTCAGTAGTCGTCGTAGTCGCGGGTTCAGTAGTGGTCGTAGTCTCGGCTTCAGTAGTCGTAGTGGTCTCGACTTCAGTAGTCGTAGTCTCCGGTTCGGTGGTCGGGGTCTCGACTTCAGTAGTCGTGCTGATTACTGCCGCATCGTCCGGGTCGTCTCCGGACGCCAGCGAGATGATTAGCACGATCAGGATGACCGCCAAAAGCGCAAAGACCACCCAGGCCCAATTGGGAATGGAGGAAAAGAAACTGCCGCCGGCTTCATCGCCGCCGCTAGGAGGCCCGCCCTCAGACCGACCTCCGGCGATGTCCTCCACCGTGTCCGTTGGCTGGTCGCCGGCGGTATCGGGGAATTCGCCATCGAGCCCCTCGGCCTCGTGGTCTTCCGGCAACTCGTGGGGTGTTCCCGTCATCTCTTCTCCCTGGGATCTGATTTCGAGCAACCGTGCCAGTCGGGGTGAGTTGTGGCCCCACCCGGCTCGGGTGATTGATCGCGGCAGCCGTGCTTGGCTTTCCTCGACTCGCGTTGGGTAAGCCTCGTTTCACCCACGTCGGGTGAAGAAGTCCGAGGTGCGATGGCAGATCATGATCTCAGTTCCCATGCGATCAGGTCGGAGAATTGTTGTGAAGCATCTTGTTGTTGTCGTCTTCCCCGATGTCTCCGGAGCCGGCAAGCTGCAGGTCGCTCTCCGACCGACCCTGGTCCCACAGCGAGGCAATCCCCGCCTACTGGCCGAGGCCGTTGTGATTCGGGAGCGATCCGGCAGGGTCACGACCAGGCACGACATGACCTTGGCCCCGGGACCCGAAGCCGAGAGCGAGCCCCTTTGGGCCCTCCTGGTCACACTGCTGGTTCAGGGCCCTCTGGGCGGCAAGCTCTGGGGAGCGCCGAGGCGCATCCTGTGGCTACGACTCATCGAGGAGGGCATGGATGAACGTTTTCTCAAACAAGTTGTGACAGCAATCGTGCCGGGCGGCTCGGCACTGTTCCTCCTCATGGAGCCGTCGGTGATGGACCAGTTCGAGGCGTGGCGCTCGCAGACCACCGGACGCGTGCTCTCGACGACGATTGCCTCCAACGTGGACTCGGCGCTGAAAGACGAACTCACCCGGGATGAGTCCGCACAATTGACAGCGAGATGAGCCGGCAAACAGCAGAGGCTCGTCACGAATAGCGCCAGAGAGTCCTATGGCGGACTCTCGAAGTCATCTTCGGTGGCTGCATGAACACAGGCCGCCCGGCCGTTCATCAACACACCCCATTCTTGCTGATGAGCTTCACCCGTTGTGGGTGACGTGCCATCACCCACAACTAACGCACGGTGCGGTCGTACATATCAAGACTGGAGAGGAGAAGCGACCATGGCATCGGGTCAAATCGGCAACAAAGTAAGGGACTCAGTCACAGGCATTGTCAGCGGCACCGGTGACGTGGTGGCGGGCACGGTGGCGGCGGTAAAGAACGCACTGACCGAGGCGTTGCGCGGAACGGGAGACGTCGCCAAGGCTGCTGCGGAAGCCGCCGGCGATGCCATTTCCGGCGCCTTCGAGGCAGTGGGCGGAACCACCCAGAGTGCGGTTTCGGTCGCCAAGGGCGCCGCGGTGGGAGTCATCAGCGGGATAGGTGAGGTGACCGTGGTCACCGTCGGGATCATCTCCGACACGGTGCGCGCCGGTATCAAGGGCACCAAAGACATTGGCGTCGATACCGCCGACGCGGTGGCCGGACTTGCCGAGGGTGCGATCGTCGCCACCAAGGACACCGTGATCAGCGTTGAGGATGCGGCCGTGGGTGTGGCCCGGGGCGCCATCGAAGGCGCCCGCGATATCGGGGCGGACCTGGCGGGAACAGCCAGATCGGTGGTCGATGCTGTTACCAGGGGCACCGCCGAGATCGGCGGAGACGTCATCGGTGTCGTACGTAGCACCGCCGGCGGTCTTGTGACCGGAACCGGTGATGTGGCCGGTGACCTCGTCGACGTAACCAGGGGAGCCATCGTGGGAGCGATCGGCGCCGCCCGCGATATGGGTCTCAGCGTCGAAGACGCCGCTGCTGCCGCGGCCACCGGTGCCCTCGAGGCAGCTGAACAGATCGGAACAGGGGCCGTCGATGCGGTGACCGGTGTCACCGCCGAGACGATCGAAGGCGTCAAGATTGTCGTCAAGAAGCCCTTCCAGAAGAGCGGGGCCTAGGCCT
>JACZWZ010000102.1 GCA_022571885.1 Acidobacteriota bacterium | reverse complement strand
ACTTGATGCGAGGCAGCGCCGAGTGACCCCGCGCGCGGTTCCTTGACGTCCAACAGGTCGACGCCGGCGGATAGCGCCAATTGGGCCTCTGCCATGTCACGAACGCTTATCAACAGGCCGGTCATCGTGGCTCCCGATTCAAGGCGGCCTGACGGTTGACGTCTGCAAGCCGTGCGTTCAATGTTTCGAGAAGTTCCGCGTTGATCACTTCGCACCACGTGCCGCGAATCGTAATGTATCCGTCGCGCCATGCCCCCAGGGCGGACGTGACGTCGCGGTCGTGCGCGTCGTCGGCCCGTTCAGCGAGGCGAAGCACCACGTTGGCGGTCTTTCGGCCGACGCCGGGCAAGCCTTCCAGCGCCGCCCGCTGGCGCGGCACCTCGCCGCCGTGGCGCTCGGCCGTCAGACTTGGGGGGCTCGACACGACTCGGCTCCTCAGGACCACGCAACTACGACGAAGCCGAGCCCGGTGAGCAGCAAGACTGCTCCTGTGGTGTATACCCACACATGGGTCGCGGCCTGGAACCGAACCGGGATGACGTGCCACAGCACCCAGCCTGCTGCCGCTCCGACCAGCCCGAAGCCAAGCATGCGTCCGCCGCGGGTGACCGCTGTCCACAAGGCCCAATCGACGACCTCGATGTCGACGCTACCGGCGGTTGACACGAAAGCCTTATAGGGCACTCCCGAAAAAGGCTGATGGATGAGGCTGGATGCCCCATCGGCCATCCATCCGGAGGTTGCCTGGCGCATACGGTCGGTCACCAGCGGCAGCGGCCAGGAGAGGCCGATCCGACCGAGGAGAACTCCCGTCACCCCTCCGGCCACGGAACCGGCGGCGCACATGGCCCACAGCCTCCAAATCGCCGCCGGCGCGGCAAACGCCAACGCCATCAGGGCCGAGTCGGGAATCAGCGGCCACATGAACGCCTCGGCGAAGGCCCAAACGAAGATGATCACTAGACCTACTCGGCCGGCTCCCACGCGCCTGGCACGGGTGCTCCAGGACCTGATGGAACCACCTTGGCCGGGTGGCGTGCTCGCGGTCGCGGGTGAGTCGTGACTCGGGTCGCTGATCGATTCTGGGCCGGGGGTGGTACGCATTTCCTCTGCCTCATTGTCCGAATCCCATGTGACTCCGGATCGATGTCAATTTAGTTGCCCGGGCAGGTGACGCCCTCGGGGATGACCCTGATTCTGGTTGGGTGGATCTGCGCTCTCGAGGATCGACTCGCCGACAATGAGTCGCAGACCGCAGCGTGCGCGGTGGGCTCCGGTACCGTGGCTCCGACTTCTCGGAGCAGGGGTGAGCGACTTCGAATTCATCTTCATGGCCGACTGCCAGCTGGGGGCCTACGCCACCTTTAGCGGCATGTCCAACGACGACGTGACCGGCTACGCCGCCAAGGACATGCGGGTAGAGGCGGTGCCGTTCGTGGAAGGTTTCGAATGGGACGCTGCCCGGTACCGGGAGGCTATTCGCGCCGCCAACCACATGCGTCCCGACTTCGTCGTCATGGGAGGCGACATGGTCGATGATCCGGGCGACGAGGCGCAGCTCGAGGAGGTGCTTCGGATCACCGCGCTGCTCGACTCGAACATCCCGATGCGTTGGGTGCCGGGGAATCACGACATGGGAGCCGACACGGTCGTGCCCACCGCAGCCAGCATCGATCAATACCGCCAGGCCTTCGGCCCCGACTACTACGCCTTCGATCACGGCCCCGTCCGCTTCGTCGTGATGAACACCGTGGTCCTCGACCATCCGGAGGAGGTCCCGGATGAGCTCGCCCAACAACTCGACTTCCTTGCCACGACTCTCGATGGCGCTGCGAGTGATGGGAAGATGGTGGTGCTGCTCGGGCACCATCCTCTCTTCCTGGCCGAACCGACCGAAGATGACTGCTACTGGAATCTGCCGCTGGAGCGCCGTCGGCTGATCCTCGACCTAATCGACAAGCACCGAATTCCGTTGGGCCTCGCCGGGCATTGGCATCGCAATTCCATCGCTCACCACGGCGAGTTCGAAATGGTCACTACCGGAGCCGTCGGATACCCGCTCGGCAAGGATCCCTCGGGATTCACGGTGGTCTCGGTTGACCGGGGCGGCTTTAGTCACGAATACGTTCCGCTGGAGGGACTCTCATGACCAAGCCCACCATCCTCACCATCGACGACGATGCCGCCGTCCTGGCTGCCATCACCAGGGATCTTCGTTCTCACTATGCAGACGACTATCGAATAGTCGCCGTCGACTCCGGCGCCGAGGCGCTCGAACTACTCGAGACGCTGAAGGATCGGGGCGACACGGTGGCGCTGTTTCTCGTCGACCAGCGGATGCCGGGGATGGAAGGCACCGAGTTCCTGGTCCCGGCAGCCGACCTGTTCCCCGACGCCAAGCGGCTCCTTCTGACCGCATACGCAGACACCGAAGCGGCCATCAGCGCGATCAACGACATCGGACTCGATCACTACCTGCTCAAGCCCTGGACGCCTCCCGAAGAGAAGCTGTACCCGGTGCTCGACGACTTGCTGTCCGACTGGCTGGCCAACGTCCCGGCCCCGTTCGACGGTATCCGCATCCTCGGCACCACTTGGTCGCCCGACACCCATCGTCTCAAGGACTTTCTCGCCCGCAACCAGATCCCATATCGTTTCCTCGACATCGAACGCGACCCCGAGGCAGCCCGCCTCGCCGAAGCCGCCTCCGGCGACCAGGCGTCGATTCCGGTGGTGATGCTTCCCGACGGTGAGACACTGGTGCGCCCCGATCGTCGGGACCTGGCCCACCGAATCGGGCTGCACACCGAGGCCTCAGAACCTTTCTATGACCTGGTCATCGTTGGCGGCGGGCCCGCCGGACTCGCCGGAGCCGTCTACGGAGCCTCCGAGGGACTGCGGGTCGCGCTCATCGAGAAGGAGGCCCCGGGAGGCCAGGCGGGAACCAGCGCCCGGATCGAGAATTATCTCGGGTTTCCCAAGGGCATCTCCGGCGGCGATCTGGCACGGCGCGCCGTCGCCCAGGCAACCCGGCTCGGCGCCGAGCTGGTCACCGCGGTCGAGGTTGTATCCATCGACCTCGAAGACACGGTGAAGATCGTCGCCCTCAGCGACGGGACGTTCCTGCGGTGTCATGCGGTGCTGATCGCGTCCGGCATGACGCAACGCAAGATCGTCGGTCCCGGATACGATCGTTTCGAAGGCGCCGGCGTCTACTACGGGGCGGCACCGAGTGAGGCCGCAACCTACGCAGGAGGCCACGTTGTCGTAATCGGCGGCGCCAACTCGGCCGGACAGGCGGCGATGATGCTGTCACGTCGAGCAGGCCGGGTCACGATCGTGGTGCGAGCCGACTCACTCAAACTGCGCATGTCTCAATATCTGATCGACCAGATCGCGTCGACCCCGAACATCGAGACTCTGGTCGACTCGAGGGTCACCGAGATCGGCGGTGAGGACCGTCTGGATTCGGTGAGTATCGAGAACCTCACAACAACCGAGACACAAGACCACGCGGCGGACGCCGTGTTCATCTTCGTTGGAGCGGTCCCTCACTCCGAGTTCGTCGCCGGCCTCGTGGCCCGAACCGAGCGCGGTTTCATCCCGACCGGACGCGACGTCGGGATCGGTGGGAACCTCCCCGATTCGTGGACGGTGGATCGCCAACCTTTTCTGCTGGAAACCAGCGTGCCCGGAATCTTCGCCGCCGGCGACGTTCGCGACGGGGTGGTGCGGCGGGTGGCGTCGGCGGTGGGACAGGGTTCGATCGCCATCTCGATGATCCATAAATACCTCGAGACGGTGTGATGGTGCTGCACGAGGTCCTCGGATCGGTACCCCTCTTCTCGCACCTCTCACAGGAGGACCTCGGGCGACTCGCCACCGAGGCAACAACAGCATCGCTCGAGCCGGGCGAGGTCTTGTTCGAAGAAGGTGACGAGGGCGACGTCGCATACGTGATCTCTGCTGGTGACGTCGAGGTACTCAAGACCAGCGGACCCCGCCAGGTGCTGCTGGCGCTGCGAGGCGAAGGTGACGTCATCGGGGAGATGGCTCTGCTGGACGCCGCGCCACGGATGGCGACCGTCCGAGCCAAAACAAGTGTCGAGCTGGTGGCGATATCCAAGGGCAGTCTTGATCGGCTGCTGGACTCGTCGGCCGGTGCCTCGCGAGCCTTGTTCGGTGTGTTGTTGGCCAGATGGCGAGAGACCGAAGCGCGTCTACGCCAGACCGAACGAATGGCTCAGTTGGGGACCTTCACGGCCGGTGTGGCCCATGAGCTCAACAATCCGGCCGCGGCGATCGCTGCCGGCGCCCGGTATCTGACCGATGCGGTTGATCGGCACACATCCGCGGTGGGCGACCTGCGAGCGTTGGGACTCGACCCCGATGGCCATGAGCTACTGCACCGACTGCTCGAAACAGCTCGCCAGCCTGCACCCAAGCGCAGAGCCCTGGAACGTACCGACCTCGAGGACGAAGTGAAACGAAAGCTGACCGGCCTCGAAGTTGGCGACGCCGCACGGATGGCGCCTCGTATCGTTGCCGCCGGGTTGGCCACCGAGGATTTGGAAGCGATCTTCTCAGAGTTCGGCGATCGGGGAACCGCAGTGGTCGAAGCATGCGTGACCGCTGCCGAAGTGGCCACCGTGGTCCGTGAGATAGCTGAGAGCAGCAGCAGAATGTCTGCGATCGTCGGCGCCCTCAAGTCCTATTCACACCTCGACCAGGCGCCACTGGCGCGGGTCGACATCCACTCAGGTCTCGACGACACCCTTCTGGTCCTCGGATACAAACTTGCCGGCATCGATGTGCAACTGGATTATGCCGAGGATGTCTCGGCGGTCCTCGGAGACCCGGGTGAGCTGAACCAGGTGTGGACCAACCTCATCGACAACTCGATCGACGCGCTCGCCGAGACTTCCGATCCTCAAATCACGATCCGCACCTCCTTCGCCGATGGATCAGCGATGGTCGAGATCACCGACAACGGTCCCGGAATCCCCGACAATGTTCGTCCCCGCATCTTCGACGCTTTCTTTACGACCAAGCCGCCGGGTTCCGGTACCGGTCTCGGTCTCGAGATCAGCTACGGCATCGTCGTATACCGCCACCAAGGCGACATCGAAGTCGAATCCAGGCCGGGCGTCACCACCTTCCGCGTGACCATCCCGCTCGCCTCTGAGTAGCCTTTACCTCCTCGACGTCACCCCGATCCGACCTCGGCGACGATCTGCAGGACCAGGCCGTTGGCCCCGTCCCCGAAGGTGGATACCCATGCTTGCATCGAGCTAGGCGACACCCGGGTGCACCTGCGGTTCCGCGTCACCTGCGGTGCATTGGGTTGCTGCGACGGCTCCAGCCGTGGGTGCTGCTCTATCATCCCCGCCATGCCGATGTTCATGGATGTTCACGACAACATGGGAGACGCGACCGAAGAGGATATGGCTGCGGCACATGAGCGCGACCTCCAGATTCAGGACAAGTACGGCGTCCGCTTCCTCACCTATTGGTTCAACGGTCCCGGCGCAGCGGGATACTGCCTCGTCGACGCCCCTACTCTCGAGGACCTCAAGGCTTGCCACAAAGAGGCGCACGGCCTGATGCCGCACAACATCATCGGAGTCGACAAGCCGAGCCTCTCGACCTTCCTGGGCGACTGGGAGGTCTCCCCAACCCATCGCGCTCTGGTCCCCGGCGCAGGATCGGAGCCCGATACCGGACTGCGCGCCATCATGTTCACCGATATCGAAGGCTCGACCGCTATCAGCACCGCACTCGGCGACGATGCTGCCTTCGAGGCTGTTCGCGCCCACGACTCGATCGTTAGGGGATGCCTGGCCGAGCATGGTGGCCGAGAGGTCAAGCACACCGGCGACGGAATCCTCGCCTCATTCACATCCGTCACCGGGGCAGTGGGGGCCAGCGTCGCCATCCAGCAACGCACCAAGGAAGATCCGAATCTGGCCATCAAGATCGGGATCAGCGCCGGTGAGCCGGTCACCACCAGCGAGGACATCTACGGTGCCGCCGTCAACCTGGCGGCCCGCATCTGCGCTCAGGCGGCGGGTGGCCAGACCCTCGCGGCCAGCACGGTCAGAGACCTCTCCATTGGTAAGGGCGGCGAGTTCACCGATAAGGGCTCCCTAGAACTCAAAGGATTCCCCGAACCGGTTCGCCTGTACGAGATCGGCGGACACGACTGATCGCGGTCGTTTTCCCAAATCCCAGTCGGAGGACGCCGAAGGCGAATCTACCGACGGTCACCAACCGATTCGGGCTCAGCCTTTGATCTCATGCTTGAACGACACCTTCACCTTGGCGCGATAGGAAGCAACCTTCCCGCCTTCGCCGAGTTGGAGGTCGAACTCGACCACCTCAGCGATCCTCAGATCCCGCACCGACTTGGCAGCAGCCTCCACCGCAGTCTTGGCGGCGTCCTCCCATGACTCGGTACTGGTTCCGACCAACTCGATGACCTTGTAGACAGCGCCCGCCATCAGATCCTCCTCGGACTCGACACCCAATCTCACCCTGTTTGTTTGGCTTCTGCGGCCCGAGCCTACCGCCGTCGCTACCAACGCGTCCCGACCTGCAAATCGCGAGCGACGCCTCTATGTATTGACAACGGTCGATATGAGCGACTAGGTTGATCAATACAGCTTCAACCGACCGAGGACGGCAATGGCAACAGAATCAGACGTCATCCGCCAGTCGGTGCTCGAGATCTACGACGAGATCGCTCGCGCCGACGAGGCGAACTGTGGGTGTGGCTGCGGCCCGGCCGACGGTTCGCATTTGACCGTCGCTGTGGCCTCCACCCGCATGGGGTACTCCCAGAAGGAATTGGACGCCCTCCCGGATGGGTCGGACCTGGGTTTGGGCTGTGGCAATCCTCAGGCGATTGCCGTCCTGCAGCCGGGAGAGACGGTGCTGGATCTGGGAAGCGGAGCGGGAATCGACTGTTTCCTTGCCGGGCGACAGGTAACCGACAGCGGCCGGGTAATCGGAGTCGACATGACGGTGAGCATGATCGCCAAGGCTCGCACCAACGCCGCCAAGGTGGACCTGGATAACGTCGAATTCCGTCTGGGCGAAATCGAGCACCTCCCGGTGGCCGATTCGAGCATCGATGTGATCATCTCGAACTGCGTGATAAACCTCTCACCGGACAAGCCGGCCGTGTATGCGGAGGCGTTCCGGGTTCTCAAGGCCGGGGGGCGGCTCGCCATCTCCGATGTCGTCGCTCTGACTGAATTGCCGGCCGAGGTGAAGGACGATATGGAATTGCTCGGAAGCTGTGTATCCGGGGCGGCCACCATCCCCGAACTGGAGGAGATGCTCACCGACATCGGTTTTGGTGATATCCAGATCAAAACCGCCGCCGAGAGCCGCGACTTCATCCAAGAGTGGGCCCCGGGATCGAAGATGGAGGACTACGTCGTGTCGGCATCGATCGAGGCGACCAAGAACTAGCGACCCGGTGATCGCGGCCGGTCGTGGGCACTAGCAACAAGCCTTCCTGTGCGGACGAAGGACTAAGAGCCCGCGCGGGTAGGTGGTGCGGTAAGTCGATATCGCTTCCCGTTCCCAGTTCCCCTTTCCCGAATCAAGTTCCGGTAGCTTCGAGCACCACGACGGCTCCGGCAACACCATTTCGGGAAGCGGAAGACGGGCAACGGGAAACGCAGCCCCGCAGGGCCCGGCGCCGGGCCAACAGGCCGCGACCGGCTCCCCACCCGCTGAGCCTCCAAGGACTAACCAAACTGCACGGACCGCTTCGACAGCCCGTTCCAGAAACCTGCGATCACGGTGCGGTTGTCGGTCGCATCGTCGAGTGCCGCGCCGAGTGACACGAAGAGCGGGGCGAAGTGCTCGGTCCGAGGATGGGCGAGGGCGGCGGCCGGGGCCTTGTGCTGGAAGTCGATGAGCCCATCGACATCTCCATCGGCCAGCGACCGGGCCAGCCAGTCGTCGAATTCGCTCGACCAGGCCGGCGCCGCGTCCGGGGGCAAGCTCGGGTCGATCTGTCGCAGATTGTGGGTGGAGAATCCACTCCCCATGATCAGCACCCCCTGGTCCCGCAACGGCGCCAACCGCTGTCCGACCTCGAGGAGCGTCTTCGGATCGAGCGTCGGCATTGACACCTGCAACACAGGGATGTCGGCTTGGGGGTACATCTCGACCAGCGGAACGTAAGCGCCATGATCGAGACCTCGTTGCGGCTCATCGTGGACAGGATGATCCGCGGTGTGGAGCAGCTTGCGAACGGAGTCTGCAAGCCCAGGCGAGCCCGGCGCCGGATACTGCACCTCGTAGTAGTGGGGCGGAAATCCGGAGAAGTCGTAGAACAGGGGAACCCTGGTTGTGGCTCCCAGCGTCAGCGGGCTCTCCTCCCAATGAGCAGAAACGACGAGAACGGCCGAGGGTTGGGGAATGTCCCGTGACCAGTCGGCGAGTTGACTAGTCCATACCGGATCTTCGGCGAGTGGAGGGGCGCCATGACTGAGGAAGATCGTCGGCATTCGGGTGGAGGGGGCGATGTCCTCCCTTTCGTCATCTGTGACCGACATCTGACAGACCATACGCCCGCTGGGATTATTACTCGCCGCGACTCGTGCGCACAGTGCGAACCCGAATCGGCCGCTGGTGCCATGCCCGACCTGGGGAGTCGCAAGGCTGTCCTGCGGCCTTGAGACCGTTCAATCGGCCGGATCACCGACGGTGCAGACCATCTCACCGTGAAGCCAAGATCGAACCTCGGCCAGCGCATCGAGGTTCTGTTGAATCTCGATCTGACTCCGCAGGTCGTCGATCGACGCTTGGGACAGGGTCCAGCCCAACGGTGCCCGTACTCCGGGATGGGCCGGCCGAGGCGACCAAGCCGAGAGCCTCCCGGATCGGTGGCCAACGGCTTCAGAGATGATCCGAATTCGAGTGCTGCGGGTAGAGCTGAGCCGAGGACTAGGCGAGACCGCGGCGAGCGGCCCAGGCGGCGAGCTGATGACGGTTGGTCAGGTGCAACTTGCGCAGAATGTGCGACATGTGGGTCTCAACCGTCTTGACGCTGATGAACAGCTTTTCGCCCACCTCGCGGTAGGTGAAACCGTGGGCGATCAGCCGAAGCACCTCGAGTTCCCTGCGGGTGAGGGCTGCGATCTCCGGATCGATCAGTTCTGGATCGTCAGCACCGAACAAATCGAGGGCGATCCCGGCCAGGTCGGGTGAGAAGACCGGTCTGCCCTCGGCGACTTGTTCGATGGCATCGACGAGAGCAGCGGCGTCGGCGGTCTTGGTGATATAGCCGGTGGCGCCGGCGGCGATGACTCGCAACACATCGGCGCGATCTGCCGACATGGACACGGCGAGCATCCGGACGCCCGGGTTCTGCTTGGTGACTTCTCGAGCAACCCGTTCGCCTCCGCCTCCGGGAAGGTGGACGTCGAGAAGCACGACGTCAGGAGATCGTTCGAGGATGAGCTCGATGGCCGGGTCGGCGTCGTCGGCTTCGCCGACGATCTCTGCATGTCCCGCCAATTGGGCGCGCCAGCCGTCTCGCATCCCCGGATGGTCATCGACCAGAAACACCCGCAGCGGGCGGGAGTCAGTCACCTGGCGAATTGGCGCCGACGGGCATGGCGAGTTCGACTTGGGTTCCTTCACCAGGCTTTGATACGACCGCCGCCGTTCCGCCGTGGCGGTTCATGCGTTCGGTGATCGAGCGGGCAAGGCCACCGTCGGAGCGCACCGACTCGACGTCGAATCCTTGCCCGCGGTCACGCACCGCGATGGTCACCCGTTGTGACCCCGCCTCGCACAGAATCGTCAGTTCGTCGACGCCGGAGTGTCTGGCGACGTTGACCATCGCCTCTCGGGCGGCTTCGACCATCGCTTTGAGGTTCTCCTCGAGTTCGCAGTCTCCGACGAATGCGCTGCTGATCCTTATCTGGTGAAGATCCTCGACCTCGGCGGCGACCCGTCTGACGGCGGCACGAAAGCTGTTCTCGAACGGGGAATCCATCCGGTCGATGAGGTTGCGCAACTCGAGTTCCTGCTTTCGAGCGAGGGACCGGACGGTGGATTCGTCGCCGGCATCCCGTTGCATCAGAGCGAGCGTCTGCAGCACCGAGTCGTGGAGTTGGGCGGCGATTTCGGCCCGTTCGTTGGCGAGGCGTCGTTCGACGCGTTCTCGGTCCCGCTGGGCTTCGACCGCGATGCGCTGTTGTTCGCTGTGGCGAAGCGCCCAAAATGCCCATCCGTAGGCGAGAGCACTCACGACCCACACCGCGATCCGGCCTACGTATTCGGTAGCGCTGAGCGGGTCGGGGTCGAGTGCCGCGTTGACGAACTGTGTGACCGTGAGCACCGCGACCGCGATGCCTCCGATCAGGAAGCTGGAGTGCGCGTAGACAACGAGCAGCAACCATGACAATGGCATCCCGCCATAAAACAGATCGTCGGCTCCGGCGAGCCCGGGTGACATGCCGATGAAGAAGGCAGCGGCACCGTCGATGGTGAGCCACCACCAGGAGGCCATTCGAGCCCTGGTCTTGGCGACGAACCAGGTGCCGACGGTGACAATCACGGCGACCGTGGAGGCGGTAAGGACCCAAGCAGTCGAGGCTTCGTCGTCGGTCAGCAAAGTGGCGGTGACGAGTCCCCCCATCCACACCACCGCTAGGAGTCGAAACAAGAGCACGACGCGCCGCAGTACGAAGTCGATCGGTCGTGAGTCGCGCCTGTCGGGCTCTTCCATTCGTCCAA
>JACZWZ010000201.1 GCA_022571885.1 Acidobacteriota bacterium | reverse complement strand
ATCGCGTCGCGCCCAGGGGCTTTCTGATCGGGTTGAACAGCCCGCCGCGCTTTCCAAGGTGGCGACCCTGCTGCAAACCCAGAAGAAGCCGCATCCCGAGGGTCGCCAACGCGGACGCTGCGGCACCCGTCAGGCCACGACGTCCTAGCGCCTCATCGTCGACGCCGTGGCCTGCACAGGAGGTGCAGACGTGACAGGCGCACCGCCCCCGGCTGGCGGCGAGCTTGGGCCTGGCTGCACGAAGGGACGAGATGGGAACAGCGACCAGCCGACTGAAGTAGTCGGACGCTAGCCGGACGGTGGGATCCACACCGCTCCCCCGGGCGGGTTCGGGTTGTCATCGGTTCGCGTGGGCGCGCCGCCCCAGATCACGAGTTCGTCACCGGTCCACACAACGTTGGGTGCCTGCACCCCGGCGATCGGAGCGTCGTCATGTCGCATCGAATCGCCGGTGGGGACATGGACGGTGTAGGGCGGTTGATCCGGGCTGAACACCACGATCCAATCGCGGACCCCGGCGATTGTGACCGTCTCGAAGTCAGTCACTGCGATGTCGGTGTCACGCCACGTCCACGTTTCGCCGTCCCAACTACCCACTCCGTAGCCAGTTGTGCCGTAGCCTTCGAACTCGACGAGGGCGACGAGACGAGCGCCGGCGACCGCGACCTCGGAATTGACCAGCGTGCCCTCAGGAACGATGAGAGGCGGCAAGACCCGCCACGACTCCGTCATCGGGTCGAAAGACAGTCCGTGTCCATCGTGACTCCAGACGATGATCTCCGATCCCGTCCATAGCACCGGCTGCTCCACGAACAACAGATCCCGGAACAGGCTTCCCATCTCCGGCGTGCCATCAAAGACCGGGCCGGGGATCCATGCGTCAGCCTCACGCTCGTAGCGAGCGATCCCCACCCCAACCGGTTCTTCATCGGAGTGGTTCGTTGGTCCCAAACCCCACACAGCCCGATCCGTCGCAACCAATGTGGCCAGTACGAACCCCCGCACATGAGGAAGGTCGGTCGCCGATCCGTCGGAGGGATCGATCCGACTGGCACCACCCTTAGCGGCGACATAGAGCTGACCCTCGAAGACAGAGCCCGTCAGTCCAGGATGACCCCAGCCTGGCACCGGAAGCTCGCGCCACGAGTCGGACGCCGGGTCATAGGCAGCCCCTCGGGTGTTGGCGAAGTCTCTTTGCAGGTTCGCACCTGCCCAGAAGAGAGCTTCCGAACCGGACCAACCCGACACCGCATACGGGCGGGTCCCGATCGGAGCCTCAGAAAGCTCTCGCCACACGCCATGATCGATGGAACTGGCTGCTATCGGTTCGCCCGCCGCAGCATCGTTCTGTATCCCGTCGCCACATGACGCCGCGAACAGCAGCGCCAACAGAACTCCTGCAGCGACAGGTAGTCGCGCTCGCACATTGATCTCCATCTATGACCCTATACACCGCAGCGCCCCTCGGGGTTCCCTCTTCGCACGGTCCCGGCAGGGATCGTGCCCTTGACCAAGCGATGCCAAATTGCACAGGAGGTGGAAACGCGACAGACACATCGCCCCCGGCTGGCGGCGAACTTGGACCTCGGTGCCGCTCCGAATGCCGGTTCCAGGGTGCATCACGAGCGGCAGTTCCTGATTGTCGAGCGCGCGTTCTGGGCGCCTGGAATAGGTTCCGCTTCAGGGTGTCGTTTATTGCCATCGCGCGACGCCCCCCTCGACGGGTGGGTGGTGTGCAGCAGCGTGGGAGGATGGTGCCTGTCAGGTCCGCCAATGCAGAGGACCTTCTCAATCTCCGCTCTGGGCCGGCAGCTGGCTCCTTCCCAACAATGGAGAAGCTAGAATCGGGATACGAATGTCCTATTGTGATGGGCGTCTTGTTAGAGCCAGTGTGACGATCTCGGCGTTGTTGACGGCAGGCCGGGAACCTTCCGGTCACAGCGCAGCGTCGGAGATAAGTAGGCCTCCCAGAAGCACCTAGCTATGACCAACCCACTTGACCGTATATGCACGACGGACCGTGGTCCGTGTTCCGGAGCTCAGGAACCTCCGCGATTTGCCATCGGGAGGGCAGCGGCGTCTTCCCGCCAGATCAGGATCGTGCGCCATCTCGTCTTGGTGGTGGTTGGTGTGACGCTGATCCTCGCTGGCTGCGGGGACGACTCTACCGACGCTGCCCTGGAGACGCCCGACCCATCCGGAGTTTCCAGCAGCCAACCGCCAGGCGCTCGAGAACCAAGCACTAGCATCGAGAGCGTTCCGATCACTGGTTCGGCTGCGGAAGAGCCGGCGGTGACACCCCACGCAGGCGGCGTCCCTGGACGGGGCCAGGCCGTCAACAAGAGCGACGTGAGCGGTCTTACAGACTCGGTGCTGAGCTCCGGGGAGGTGCTGTTCGTTCCGGAGGATCGTGCCACAGACCTGGCGGGAACGGCTGGCTTCGACCCCTCAGACATTGACGGAATGCGGCACGCGTTCTTCGAGCTCGACGAGTCGCGGCTCGCCGAGCTGGCGGGAGGCGCAGCGGCCATCGGATCAGATGGCTCGTTCCCCCTTGACCTCCCGGCTGGCCGTTACCTTGTTTGCCTGGCCGACACCTTTGTCGACCACACATCCGGTCCACCTTATGCAGTGGTGGGCTGCGATGTAATCGACCTTTCCACCGGCGCCTCGTTGACGGTGTCGTTTGGCGAGGGGGGAGTCGAGGCGACCCTCGACTGACCGTCTCCTATTCGATCGGACTAACGGGTCATGTGGCGACGATGTCGTCACCGCCGACGATCTCGTGACCGTCAAAGGTCTGGCCGGTCAGGTGGATTGGTCCGTCGTGACGACGCCGCTTGCCGATCCCGCTCTGTTTGGCCACGACACAATGCTATCGGCGCCGAGGGACCGGTCAGCATGACCCCTGACCTCCGATTACAACCATTACAGACGTTACCTGGAAGCTTCT
>JACZWZ010000101.1 GCA_022571885.1 Acidobacteriota bacterium | reverse complement strand
TCCCAGTCGCCCTCCCAGTTACCGGGCCTGTCTGCTCAGATCATGCAAGGTCGAAGCGATCGAGGTTCATGACCTTGTCCCACGCAGCCACGAAGTCACGCACGAACGACTGCTGCGAGTCGTCGCACGCGTAGACCTCTGCAACGGCTCGGAGCTGGGAGTTCGAACCGAATACGAGGTCAACGGCAGTGCCGGTCCACTTGATCTGGCCTGTCTTCCGATCCCGCCCCTCGAACAGGCCTTCGGATGCGGCAGACGGTTGCCACGCCGTGTTCATGTCGAGCAGGTTCACGAAGAAGTCGTTAGTCAACGTCTCGGGCTGCTCGGTGAAAACACCATGCTCAGAGCGGCCGACGTTCGCGTTCAGAACACGCATGCCGCCGACGAGCACCGTCATCTCTGGAGCTGTCAGCGTCAGCATGAACGCCCGATCCACCAGCAGCTCCTCCGCCGGCCGCTTGTGCGAGCCCGCAAGGTAGTTGCGAAACCCGTCTGCGGTGGGTTCGAGCACGACAAAGGACTCGACGTCGGTCTGCTCCTGGCCGGCGTCCGTGCGCCCGGGCGAGAAGGGAACCTGCACGTCGTGCCCTGCGTTCTTCGCTGCCTGCTCAACGGCGGCACACCCGCCTAGAACGATCACGTCGGCGAGCGAGACTTTCTTCAGGCCGGACTGTGAGGCGTTGAACTCCGTCTGGATCGCCTCCAGGGCCTGCAGCACATTCGCGAGTTCGGCCGGATTGTTGACCTCCCAGTCCTTCTGCGGCGCGAGCCGAATGCGGGCCCCGTTGGCCCCACCGCGCTTGTCGGTGCCGCGGAAGGTCGCTGCCGACGCCCAGGCAGCCGAGACCAGATCGGAAATGGACAGTCCCGATCCGAGGATCTCGTCCTTGAGCGCAGCAATTTCCTGATCGTCGGTCAGCTCATGATCGACGTCGGGCACCGGGTCCTGCCACAGAAGCTGCTCCTCAGGAACCAGCGGTCCGAGGTATCGCGAGCGGGGCCCCATGTCGCGATGTGTCAGCTTGAACCACGCTCTGGCGAATGCATCTGCCAACTCCTCGGGGTTCTCGTGGAAGTGCTTCGAAATCGGCGCATAGATCGGGTCCAACCTCAGTGCGAGGTCCGTTGTGAGCATCATGGGAGCGTGCCGCTTCGACGGATCGTGAGCATCCGGCACCGTGCCCTGTGCAGATGCGTCCTTGGGAGTCCACTGCGTCGCACCGGCGGGGCTCTTCGTCTGCTCCCACTCGTAGCCGAGCAGGTTGTCGAAGAAGTTGTTGTCCCACTTCGTCGGCTCGGTGGTCCATGCCCCCTCCAGGCCGCTCGTGTAGGCGTCGCCGGCGTTGCCGCTGGAGGAGACGTTCTTCCAGCCGAGGCCCTGCTCTTCGATGGGCGCGCCTTCGGGCTCGCGACCGATGTACTGCTCTTCGACGGCACCATGAGCCTTGCCGAACGCGTGTCCGCCCGCGATGAGCGCGACGGTCTCTTCGTCATTCATCGCCATGCGAGCGAACGTCTCTCGTATGTCCCGGGCTGCGGCGAGCGGATCCGGGTTACCGTTCGGGCCCTCCGGATTCACGTAGATCAGACCCATCTGGACGGCGCCAAGAGGATTCTCGAGTTCCCTGTCCCCGCTGTAGCGCTCATCTCCTAGCCACTCGTCCTCAGACCCCCAGTCGATGTCCTCCTCAGGCTCCCACACGTCCTCGCGCCCGCCGCCGAAACCGAAGGTCTTGAGTCCCATCGACTCCAGGGCACAGTTACCGGCGAAGATCATCAGGTCGGCCCATGAGATCTTCCGGCCGTACTTCTGCTTGACCGGCCAGAGCAACCGGCGCGCCTTGTCCAGGCTCGCGTTGTCGGGCCAACTGTTGAGGGGGGCAAAGCGCTGGGTGCCGGAGCCCGCGCCGCCCCGGCCGTCGCCGATGCGATACGTGCCGGCGCTGTGCCACGCCATCCGGATGAAGAGAGGCCCATAGTGGCCGAAGTCGGCGGGCCACCAGTCCTGCGACGTCGTCATCACCGCCCCGATGTCCCGCTTCAGGGCATCCAGGTCGAGGGTCTTGAATTCCTCGGCGTAGTCGAACTCCTCGCCCATGGGATCGGCCTCGGGGGAGTTCTGGTGGAGAATCCTCAGGTTCAACTGATCCGGCCACCATCGCCGGGTCGCAGAACTCCCGATCGACGTGTTTGCACCCGACTCCGCGCGCCGGCTTGCGCTGTCTGACACGTTGTCCTCCTGGTGGTAGGTTGGCCCTCCCGGTGGGCGCTGAATCGCTGGGCTTTGCGTGCTGGATTCAGACAGCTCGCGCTGCTTGGCTACTGGCTCGTCTTGCAGCATCGAACAGGCAAACTATCGAACGGGATTGGGTGCTGCGAACCTGGAACGCGTTGCCGGTGGGCACCTCTATCGTGCCTTTGATGAGCCTGCTGTGCTCGGCGCACACTCCCACGCCACAGTCAACACAAGTACCGATGGCTGGATTGTCGACACCACTCTGTCCATGCTCGTAACAGTGCATTCTTATCCCCTCACGGTGGGTTTACTCAAGGCTACCCGACGACGGCCCGCGTTGTACACCCCCAAGGGACCAACCAAAGGCATCAACCTGATCGGTCATCCCGAAACCACCTCCTTTGCCAGATGGCTAGATCCCTTGCCTCATGCCTCTTGTAGCCGGGCCAGGCGGGGGAAAAGACCGCTTTTCGCGTCGAGGTGCAACCTCTCAGCTAGACCCGGCAACACCATATAACTCCCCTTCCAAGGTCCCCGCGCAACCGCCCAGGCATCTAAGGGAGGACTTGATGAGACTCCAACTTGTTAACCCATGGTTGATGGAGGACGGGCAACGATGCATAGAGACACCACCGCCTTGACCCCTGAGAGCGCACCCCAAATCGACACGAACCACGTTCAGGCGCATGACGTTGAGTCAGGCCGAAGTACAAGTCAGGTCAAGGCGCAACCACTGGCAATGTGAAGTGTCTTTCGTCCCTAGAGCCTGGAAGATTCTTCTGGTGACATTCCCGCACGCTGGCCGATGGGACGGGTAGGTCACAGGCGCCTCAGCACCGCTGTCGAAACATGACCGCCCTCGGAGTCCACTTCGAACTCTCGATCGTCTAGCGAAAGACGCGCGGCCACAGCCCAAGCGTTCTGCTCGTCGATCTCAGCACTACCTCCAGAACGTGTCAGAATCCGGGGCGATGAAGCGACACTCTGTGACCATCGCGGTTGCGCTGGCCGTGTTGCTAGGGGCATGCGGCGACTCGACGGGTAAGACTGCCAACACGGCCCCCTCTGTGGGCACCGCTGAGGCCCCCGCGCAAACGACTGCCGCTACATCGACGTCGGTCCCAACGGCCGCGGGGCCAGAGGTCAAGTGGACTGAGCGGCCGTTCCCCGATGGCTTTCGGGTCCACACGATCACACGGGCTGGCGACCGGTTGTTTGGATTGGCGCTGGATGAGATCCAACAACCCGACCCCCGCACCCGGCTGTGGCTCTCCGACGACGGGATCAGCTGGGACCCGATCGACGTCGATGCGACCCGATTCGGGATGCGCGCCGGGTACTTCCGGGACCTCGCACAGGTCCGTAACCGGTACGTCGCCGTGGTCAAAGGGGAGCCCAACTCGACCGGAGGCACTGACATTCGGCTCGTGACTTCGAGCGACGGCCGCATCTGGGACCCGGTCGACATCGGCGATTCGTACGCCGTATCCGTTGCCGGCGACGAATCGGGGGCTATCGCCCTCACCCGCTCGCTCACGGGCTCGAGCCAGCTCGTCTGGTACTCGCGCGATGGGAGCGACTGGGAAATCCAGACCTCCTCCATTGACGCACTGCTCCACACACCTGTGATGGTGCAGGGCGTCTTCTACGCCGTCGCCGAGGCCGATGACCAACGGGTGCTCTACGCCTCCGCTCACGGCGCCAACTGGGTGTCGGTGGAGCTTCCAGAGTCCCTAAGAGCTGGAACCTTCCTCTACCCCGGCGAGGTGATGGGCAACCTGGCTCTATTCGCCCTCCATGGTTCCGGTCCGGCTGGGCCGGAGGTCTGGATCAAGCCCCGCCTCGCTGACTGGATCGACGTCACGCCCCCCGAATTCGACCCTCTACCGGGCCCCCTCTTCGAGCCGATCGTGAGTTCGAACCTCGGCTCGGCGTTCATTGTCGATCCCGGCTACGAGAACCGTGTCCTGGCTACCCCGGCTGTGATCTGGGTCGTCGGCGACCCTCCCTGGGTCCCGATCGCCATGGATGACGTAGTGGGCATCGAGGGGAGCGTCCAGGCCGCTGCAGCTCTGGACCACAAGATTGTCATCCTGTACCAGGCGTGGGGTAGCGGATCGATGAGCCTCTGGACAGGTGAGATCATCGACAGCCAGACGCCCGATTCCTGAATCCTGGGGCTCCGACGTGTCACCCGAGCCCACCTACCAAGTCTCAGGAACCATCCCAACCCACGGACCCCTAACCGGAGATCCGTCTGGCGAAGCTTCGACACAAGCCCCTCGGAACCCCTGACCTATCCAAAGGGGGTCTACTTAGTCAACGCTGGGCGATGATGCAGTGATGTATAACGACGCCGCCCGTATGTCGGGTTACCGGAGGTCAGTCCGGTGTTCGTAGCAGTCTGCTGATCAGTTCGAAGCGGGATTCGATGAATCTCTCCGGTGTCCAGTTGGCTTCGATCACCAGTTGTTGCCACGCTTCGAAGTGCACCAGAGACCACACGATTTCGGCTGCCTCGTCAGGAGTCCACTCCTCTGCCAGTTCTCCATCGGTCTCAATCCGTTCAAAGACCCACTTGAGGGAACAGCGTTGAAGCTGCATGCGATCGCCGATCGCCTCGCGAGCGTCTTCATCGTTGATCGCGACAGTTGTGACCGGCGACCGCGATGGGCTGAGTTACCCGGTTCCCACCGACAGAGTGTTGCCTTCACTGTCTTTGAACCAAGCCGCGCTTATCACGCGACCGCCTGCCTCGAAGGTAGCGATGTTGTCCTTGGTCTCCACGCCCGGAATGTCGTAGTCCTCGAACACCACACCGTTGGTCTTCAACTCGGCCACTGCCGACTCAAGGTCATCGACCTCAAGACTCATAGCCGTGGCCTGATTAGTCCCTGCAGACGGACTCGGGTAGAGCAGAAAGCGGCCGGAGCCTACGCCGTAGAAAGCGCCCACTTCTTCTTCCGACTCCGTCGGCTCCAGTCCAAGTTTGTCGGCGTACCAAGCCATCGCTCGCTCCATGTCGCTAGCGGGCACCGTGGCGTTCGCCGCCTTGAAATCGACCATGAATCATCCTCTCAAGTTGTGCAGAAGGCGCTCCTCAGGTCTGAAGAAACTTCGCCTTCACAACATGAACGCAATCATACGCGGGCCGACAATGCGCGACAAGACAGCGGATCGAGCCGACTTCTGGACTTTATCTCTGACCTACTTAATGGTGGGTCGAAGGTGGTCTCGCGGGCACATCGAGGGCAGCGTCTAGGAAAAACGCCGCAATTCAGGCCTGTCAATGGTCCCGCACCCGAACAGCCACTCGACGTATAAGCTGCGCTCGCATCGGCGGAGGTTGTGATGGACGGACGGTTGCCTTCAGGTCGGTATGAAGGGAGCATCTTGCTCGCTGACATCTCCGGCTATACGAGTTTTCTAAACAGTGTGAAGATCGCTCATGCGTCTAACGCCTTCGCCGACGGACAGATCCCAGACGCATACGCCATGATGTCGAGCTTCCTCGAAGGTATCGCGGCCAGGGTCGACCCACCGTTCACGTTTATCAAGTTCGAGGGAGACGCCGTATTTGCAGTTGCTCCCGATGACGAGTCCCCTCATGCCGGAGCGATGATTGACTGTGTCGCTGACTGCTATGCGGATTTTGTCGATCGGCTTTCCGCTGCTGGTGAGATATGGACCTGTTCCTGTGAGGCCTGCATTCGCAAGGACACGCTTGATCTCAAATTCATCCTTCATTTCGGCGAGTTCTTCATCCAGGTGGTGGGTCGCCAAGTCGATGCTGTTGGTCCGGAAGTCAACGTTGCCCACCGACTCTTGAAGAACGATGCCGTCGGCCTGGTGGGCGCATTGGGCTATGGACTCTTCACCGAAGAAATCGTGAAGGCCCTCGAGCTACCTCTAGAGCACGCGGGTCGACTGACCGAGACGGTCGATGACGGACGACAGGTTGTTGCGCGAGTCATACCGTTGCACGTGTGAGATGCATCTAGACCCGATCATGCCGCTGCAATGGGCTGTTGGTTACCGGCCGATCGCCGCTAACACGCCACCGTCGCTCATGTAACAATTTCGAACGCTGGGGGATGTGATGGTGAGGTCACCGGACCTCACCACCCGTGTCGAAACATGGCCGCTCCCAGAGTCCCGTTTGAGGTCACGACTACGGCACAGCGTTAGCAGCTCGACATCGGTGTTTCGCAGTACGCTGGCGTTCCTCCTGGCCGAGGGATTCCAGCGAAGGGGCGTCCGGGTGGATTTCGGAGCGCATCTGCCGCTGATGGACTTCGGTGGCCATCGTTACACGCTGGAGCATCTGCTCGCCTATGCCGAGAGCGCCGACCGGCTGGGGTTCAAGGCCTTGGCGGTGAACGACCACATGGTGTTCTCGGTGCCGTGGCTGGACGGCCCGACGGCTTTGGCCGCGGTGCTGGCCCACTCGGGCAGCATGACGCTTGCAACAACGGTGGCGCTTCCGGTGGTGCGTGGCCCGGTGCAGCTGGCCAAGGCATTGGGCGCGATCGATCGGTTGTCCGGTGGGCGCATGATCGTTGCGGTCGGGCCCGGTTCCTCGCAGCGGGACTATGAGGCCATTGGGATCGACTTCGAGGAACGTTGGCAGCGCCTCGACGAGGCGATTCAGGTGATGCGGGTCCTGTGGTCGGATGATGCCGAGCCGTTTACCGGTCGGTTCTACTCGACCGAAGGGATCGACCTGCAGCCCCGACCAGCCCAGCTGTCGGGGCCGCCCATCTGGGTTGGGAGTTGGGGCTCGAAAGCGGGTCTGCGACGAACTGCCCGGCTGGGGGACGGTTGGCTGGCCTCGGCCTACAACACAACCCCGGGCGACTTCAAGGATGCCTGGGAGCGACTCCAGATCGACGTCGCCGAGTCCGGCAAGGACCCCGCCGCCTTCCCGAATGGGCTGGCCACCATGTGGTTTTACCTGACCGACGATCAGGCCGTCGCTGAGCGCGTGTTCCGAGAACGGCTCCTCCCTACCATCCGACGGCCGGAGGAGATCCTCCGCGACCGGCTGCCCGTCGGCCCGCCTGAACGCTTCGCTGAGAAGCTGAGCGCTTTTCGAGATGCGGGTGTCCAACGAGTGTTCATCTGGCCCGTGACCGACGAACTGGACCAGCTCGAACGATTCGCGGAGACGGTCGCCCCTCTTCTCGAACCCTGACGCAACCGCGGATATGTGCAGGAGCGCCTCAGCATCGCGCACCCTCGCGAACACACTCAGGGACTCGAGGACGATCAGGCGTCGTTACAGAGCCTGGAAGATTCCCCATGTAACATTTTCGAACACTTTGGGATGCCAACGTGCGTGTACAGAGTCGGCCGGTTCACTGTCCATGCATCGACTCGGAGGTGTACGTTGGCCGACGTGACTGAGGCCGGAACGACCCGTAAAATCGACTCTCACCTGGGCCGCGCCGCCCACGTGGCTAGGCGCCCTGTCCGGGGTCATGGTGGTCCTCGGCTTCACCATCGTCCACGACATCTTCATATCTGATATCTGGTTCAACGTCGGTCCCATGCTGTTCGCCGGCGGCCTGTGCGGATTCTGCATCGCATGGAGCTACCGGAAGGGGGTGGCTGACCATTCGACCGCAGCGTGGTTCGGGTATGCCGGTCTCTACGCAGCCGAAATGATCGCCCTCGGCGCAGTGTCGCTGGCGGTGTTGCGGCCCCGGTTCACGATGGCGGAGCTAATGGTGGCCGACGACGCTTTCGAACGGCTAATGCCGCCCTCGGTGCCGTTGATGATCGGAGCGATGGTGGTGGGAACAATCTTGGTCTGGCTCTATTGCGGTCGGCGCCGGGCGGCGCTGGCTCCGATCATGGTCACCCAGGTCCTCCTGGTGTTCCTGCTAGGCCATCAGTTCGCTTTCCTCGGCCTGGTCGAGTCGTCGTCGGCGTTGCTGGTGGTCTTCGGCGAATTCGCCCTGTTCTCCGTCGGCCTCACCGCAGCGTTCTGCCTCGGTGTGATGTGGTCGACGATGGCGCTGGAGCGCTCACGAACGCCATGATTTACACCGCCCGTCTGCTTGTCGGCTACACCTGGAGGTTCAGCGGCTGACGTCTGAAAACGATCAATACCGCCGTCAACCTCATATAGCATTTTCGTACCCTGGGGGAGGGCGATGCGCTGTGCCTCGAAGTGAGTTACTCGGTCAGGAAGGTCATAACGGCTGAGGTGAATTCGTCAGGCTTTCCTGTGTGTATGTGGTGTCCGGCTTCGATGGTGACCAGGTCTGCGTTCGGGATCAGTCTCGCGGTCTCAGCCAGCTCAGCCTGATCGATGAAGCTGTCTTTGCCCCCGGCGATAATCAGTGTTGGCGCCGTGATCCGATCAAGGTCTGTCCACCAGCTCGGATCGGGGTGATTGAGTTGGTCGACGATCGACCCGATTAAGGGCCAGTCGAACGCCACCGGCTCCTCAGGCTGATCCGGAGGTGGGGGTATTGACTCTCGGCCCGACGGCGGCGGAGTGTCCTCAAGAACCAGGCGATCCAGGCGGTCTGGCCATCGTTCAGCGAACAGGATCGATGTGGTTGCGCCCATCGAGTGACCGATCAGATGGAAGCGATCGAGTCCGAGGGCATCAACGAACTCGAGGACATCGTCTCGCATCACTTCGAACGAGTACACCCCTGGTCGACAGCTATCGCCGTGACCCCGCATATCAAGAGCGAGAACGCGATACGCGGCGCCTAGTCGGTCGATCACGGGCTGCCAATCAGCGGCGGATCTCCCCAAGGCGTGTAGCAGCAGGACAACCTCGCCGGCATCGCCTGACTCGATGTACGAGAACCAGCCTGCCTCTAACTTGATCCTCATCGACCGAATTCTGACAGCCCGATGACGATCCTGCCTCTGGTGACATTTACGAGCAGTGGGGGATGCCAGCACCTGTCACATGCGCACTCGGCTATCTCGGCAAGGTCACGAATGCTTGTGAGCCGGTCTCCGCAGCGAAGCCGGGGTGGATGATCCTGCTACCTGGCGTCCTCGAGAAACCATGTCACTATCGGCCCCTTGCCCTTGATGGCGACGGTGCCCCTAGTTGTGCAGACGAAGTCGTCCTTGATGAGGTTGTACGTCGCTTCGGTGATCTGGATTTTGCCAGGGACCCCGTGCGATTCCATCCTGCTGGCGGTGTTCACGGTGTCGCCCCAGATGTCGTACTGAAATTTGGTGTTGCCGATTACACCTGCAACCAGGGGACCGGAGTTGATGCCGAACCTGAACACCATGCGCTCCGGTCCCACGATCACTCCGCTCGGCACGAACCCTCTCATGTCTAGTGCCAGGCGGGCGATTGCAAGAGCGTGGTCGTCCCTTCGGTGCGGCACCCCGGAGGCGACCATGTAGTTGTCGCCGATGGTCCGGATCTTCTCCACGCCGTATGTCGCGCACAGATCGTCGAAGTAGGTGAATACCTCGTTGAGCGCCTCAACCATCTGCTCGGGCTCCAGTTCCTCGGATAGGGGAGTAAACCCGACGATGTCGGCGAAGAGCACACTCGCGGCGTCGTAGTGCTCGGCGATGGTTCGTTGCTCCTCTTTGAGGATCGCGGCGACGCTCTTGGGCAAGACGTTGAGCAGCAGTCGTTCCGACTTCTCTCGTTCCACGCCGAGGAGCGCCATCGCCTGATCGCGCTGACCGACGAAGTAGTGGACAAGCACGAACGCCACCAGGGAGACACCGACAATGTTGAGGACGAAAAACAGGAGGACGACGCCGTCTGAGAGATTGTTGGTGGCCCGGACATGCGGCTGGAGGATGCGGCTGATGACGACAAGGGCAGCGAACGCGACGAACCAGTAGGTGGCGGCGCGGCGTCCGGAAACAAGCAGCGCACCGAGCGGTGCGATCAGCGACCAGAGAATCACCGCGCTCGCGTTGACGAATCCGCCAAGTGCCACCATCAGCAGGAACGGCAAGAGCAAGATCAGCGTCAATTGGCTCGCCCGGAAGAAGATGTATCGCCTGGTCAATGCGAACACGGCGATGCTCAACGAAGAGAGCACCGCGTATGACAGGGGAATAGTCGCGGCCAGCGGTTCGTCAAGAGCGAGGTAGATGAAGCCCCAGAGGACCGCGGCAAAGTTGACCAGCACCGTGAGGGCGACCAGCACCCGTTTCCGGAGTCCGGTGTCGGTTCCGTCGGCGGGATCGAAACCGATCCTCTCGAAGGTCACAATGAGATTGCGCACCACTGCTCGCATGGTCCGCACACTATCGAGCGTGGTCCAACACGAGGAGAGAGCCCTCCGCTGCAGCACCCTCATTCACGACTCACAACCTGAGACCTGAGACCTTGGTTTCCTACGCGTCGTTGTCGCCGCTCCGGTTGCGGCCATAGGCGCGAGCTTCGACTCTTGGGACAGTCCGCCCTCGCAGCAGCATGCCGTCGGTGTCGCCCTGGGCGTCGTCGGATACGGATTGCTTGTCGCGGTCCTGCCGTGGCCTCGGATGGTGCCTTCGATTGGTCGGTTTTGGGATGTGTTCTGGAAGTGGTGGCCTATTAATCGCCTTGGCCTCCCAGTCGATGAGCTCCGCAGCTCGGCAAGCATCGGTTCCCTCGAGGCTTATTTCACGGTCGTCCTAGTCCCTCATTGGTTCATCCCGTATTGGTGGAGAAAAGGCGAAGATTGTCGGCGGGGTAATCACCGATTCGCGTCGTGATCTTCCCGGGCGTCCCCTTCGCTCTCGACATAGAACTCCTCCGTGAGACCCAATGCATCCCGGTAGAACGCCACCGCTTCCTCGAAATCATCGGCTTCAACCACGAGACGCAACTGCCTGACCACGGGCTC
>JACZWZ010000100.1 GCA_022571885.1 Acidobacteriota bacterium | reverse complement strand
AGAACAGAACCGTCGGCCCTATCGCGCAACCCGACACCTCGTGGGGGAAGTCCGTCAGGAGCGCAGCGATGAGGGGGAAGGTGGTTTTCTACCTGCGCGCCACAAACTCAGCAAACGACTCCTCCACCAGGAGGCGTGTTACCTCTTTCGCCCGGCCTCGCCCAAGTGCCGGAGCGCTAGCGTGCAGAGACCCATGACCGACCTCCGAACCATCTCTGACCTGGACTTCGCCGGCGCAACGGTGCTGGTCCGTGCCGACCTGAACGTCCCGTTGGATGATGGAAGCGTCACCGACGATTTCCGGATCGAGGCTTCCCTGCCCACGATCAATTCGCTCCGAAGTGGGGGGGCGTTGGTGGTGGTATGCAGCCACCTCGGACGCCCCGATGGTCATGATCCGAGCTTGTCGATGGGTCCGGTAGGGGTTCGGCTGGGGGAGCTGGGCGGCTTCGAAGTGATCACCGCATCGGACGTCGCCGGGCCTGACAGCCGCCGCCTCGTATCCGAGGCCGGGGACCGCGTGATCGTGCTGGAGAACACCCGCTATGAAGCTGGGGAGTCGTCCAACTCTCCAGAACTCGCCACGGCTTTGGCCGAGATCGCCGATGTCTTCGTCCTCGACGCCTTTGGGTCGGCGCATCGTGCCCATGCTTCCACCGTCGGCGTCTCCCGACTGCTGCCCGCGGCGGTTGGTCTCCTGGTGGCAGGTGAGCTGGCCGCATTCGAGCGGCTGCTGGATGACCCCGCCCGCCCCTTCGTGGTGGCGCTGGGGGGGGCCAAGGTCTCCGACAAGCTGGGAGCCATCAATGCCCTCCTGCCGAGGGTCGACATCATGCTGATTGGCGGCGCCATGTGTTTCACCGTCCTCGCTGCCGAAGGATTCGAGGTCGGAGACAGCCTGGTCGAAGAGGAGATGCTCGAAGAGGTCCGCGACGTGCTGCAATCTGATCACGGTTCCCGCATCAGCCTTCCGATGGACATCGTGGTGGCGGAATCCTTCGCCGCTGATGCCTCCCACGCCACCCATCCCGCCACCGATCTTCCGTCGGCCGGAATGGGTTTGGACATCGGCCCTCAAACCGCCGAGCGGTTCGGAGCAATACTCGCCAGCGCCGGCACCATCTTCTGGAATGGTCCGATGGGTGTGGCGGAGTGGGAGGCATTCGCCGCCGGTACCCGGGCGGTGGCCGAGTCGTTGACGTCGTCACCCGCTTATTCGGTCGCAGGAGGGGGCGATAGCGTGGCGGCGCTGCGCAACACCGGGCTCCACCAGGGTGTCGACCACCTGTCTACCGGCGGTGGGGCGGGCCTCGAACTCATCGAACACGGATCGCTGATCGCGATCGAAGCAATTAGGAGATCTGGTGACGCGTAAACCACTGATCGCGGGGAATTGGAAGATGAATGCGACCCACCTCGAGGCGATTCAAATGGTGCAGAAGCTCTCCTACCGGCTCGACCCGGATGACTACGAGCGAGTCGACGTCGCAGTGTTCCCGGCATTCACGGCACTGCGTTCGGCGCAGACCGTCATCGAGACCGATCACCTGGCTATCTCGCTGGGAGCTCAGGACGTCGACTGGCGGGCCCAAGGTGCGTTTACGGGGGCAGTTTCCGCTCCGATGCTGGCCGCGCTTGGGGTACGCTTCGTCATTGTCGGTCACTCCGAACGTCGGGCGGTCTTCGGCGACACCGAGGCGGAAGTGGGCAAGAAGACTCGGGCCGTCGTCGAAGGCGGCATGACTCCGATCGTGGCGGTCGGCGAGAGTCTCGAGCAGCGTGACGCCGGCCACACCACATCTGTGATCACGTCCCAGCTCAGGGCCGGAGTCAAGGGCCTCGAGTCCGATGCCGTTGCACGGAGTGTGATCGCATACGAACCCGTCTGGGCCATCGGGACCGGGCGCACCGCGGATCCCGATACCGCTTCCGAAGCCATCGCCGCCCTCAGGGATGAAATCGCCTCCTCACACGGCGACGGCGCCGCGGCGGCGGTGAGGATCCTCTATGGGGGGTCGGTCAATCCCGGGAACATCGCGGCATTCATGGCGAAGCGCCAGATCGACGGAGCCTTGGTAGGCGGGGCGTCGCTGGATCCCGACCAATTCGCCGCGGTGATTCGTTACTGGATCTGAGACGCTGGGGCACGGTGGACAGCGTGGTCGGCAACGACCAGACGCGTCGGTACCGGCAGATCATCGACACTCTGGACCAGACCGCAGACCCCGATATCGTCCGAGATCTGCTGGTGGAAGCGGAGGCCATTCTGGCGGATCAAGTAGTGATCCTGCCTCTCATCCTCTCCGGCCAAGTCGGAATCGCCTACTGGCCCGAAGCGGTCACCGGCGTCCGGATCAACCCGATCCAGGGCCCGCTGTGGAACGTGGATACGTGGAGAGTTCCAAGGAGGTGAGAGCGCATTGTCGTGATCACCACGAATGCTGCGAGCAAGTTGTCCGTTCCACACCGACGCACCCGAGAGCGGCTCGACGCGCCGACCTATCGTGGAAGGATGCTGGTCGAGTTGTCCGTGACCGTCAGCGGCTTCGGATAACTCGATCGGTGGCCTGAGAGAGGGGGGAGGCGCCTCGATCAGGACCGACACCACCCGGTCGGGTACGGATAACGAGCCCGACCCAGACCAGCGCCTTGGCCCCACCAAGATTTCACTACCGTTCCGACCATGACCCACACGCTCATACTGCTTCGCCACGGTGAGAGTCAGTGGAATCTCGAGAATCGATTCACCGGTTGGACCGACGTCGGGTTGACCGATCGCGGAGTGGCCGAGGCGCGGGCCGCCGGAGCCGCCTTGATCAAGGCGGAATCGCTACCCGACGTCGCCCACACCTCGGTGCTGATCCGTTCGATCCTCACGCTCGAGGAAGCCTTGGCGGTGATGGAACGCCTCTGGATACCGGTGCGCCGCTCCTGGCGGCTCAACGAACGCCACTACGGGGCTCTGCAGGGCCTGAACAAGGCGGAGACGGCCGCCGAACACGGGGAAGACCAGGTCCACATCTGGAGGCGTTCGTACCAAGTTCGGCCGCCGCCGCTCACCACCTCAGATGACCGCCATCCCGGCCACGACCCTCGTTACTCCGACGTCCCGAGCGATCTGCTCCCGGCCTGCGAGAGCCTCGCCGACGTCGTGGCACGGATGTTGCCGTACTGGTACGACTCCATCGTCCCCGACCTGCGGGCCGGTTTGACCCCGATCGTCTCGGCCCACGGCAATTCGTTGCGAGCACTCGTAAAGCACCTCGACAAGATCAGCGACGAAGAGATCCCTTCGCTGAACATCCCGACCGGGATTCCTCTGATCTACAGCCTCGATGACGAGTTGACGGTATTGACCTCGACATATCTTGGGGATCCGGCGGAAATTGCTGCAGCGCAGGCGGCCGTCGCCGCTCAGGGGAATGTCGCATCCGACGCCAAGAAGCGGTGACAATGAACGCTCGCGGCATAACACTGAGATAACTGGGGATAACTCCGGCATAAACGGACCGCAAAGGGGGCGCGGCGCGACTTGCCAAGGGCGTCGCCATCCCCCATAATTCTCGCCGACCGGCCTGCATTGTGAGCGGGCTGGCCGCTTGAATGAAAGGGATTCGTCTTGATCGCAGGCATTCTCGTCGCGCTTCACCTGATGATGGCGCTTGGGCTCATCTCACTCATCCTGCTCCACGCGGGCAAGGGTGGGGGCCTGGCCGAGGCCTTTGGCGGAGGCATGGGCCCCTTGAGCAATATCGGTGGTTCCACCGTTGCAGAGCGCAATCTCGACCGGTTGACGGTGGGCGTTGCTTTGATGTTCGCGTTCACGACCCTCGCCTTGGCGTGGGTCCTTTAGTGAGTTCCCCTTTGGGGGGCTGCAACGAATCCCGTTGCTAATCAACAAGGAGGAAAACACTTGAAGCACTTGTGGCAACGTCGCAGCTTGACGTGGCTCGGTCTTCTCCTCGCATTTGCCCTCGTCGTAGCCGCTTGCGGTGACGACGATGCAGCGACGACGACGACTGCGGCCCCGGCAGCAGCAACAACCACCACCGCAGCGCCGGCTACGACGGCAGCACCCACCACCACTGAGGCCGCCCCTGAGGGCAAGCCTTACGGTGGGGAGGCGATCTTTGCCAACGACCAGGAGCCCCCGACACTCAACAGCTACGCACCGGGCGGTGACAACTTCATCGTCTCGATCGTGGGTCAGGGGTATTGGACCGGCGTCCAGGAGATCGATGGGTTTACCCTCGAAATCATCCCAGAGGTCGTGACCGAGCTCCCGACCGTGGCCAACGGCGGCATCACCCTCAATGCAGACGGTACCGAGACCATTCGGTACACGATTCGTGACGAGGCCGTATGGGCCGATGGCGTCCCCATTTCCGGGGATGACTTCGAGTTCACATACAACATCATCATGGATCCCGATCTGCCGATCACCAGGACGACGTACGAAGACATCGATCCGGACTCGATTGTGGTCGGCCCCAAGACGTTCGAATTCACCCTCACAGCTCCCACCGTCCAGGCGGAGCTGATCTTCGGGGCGCTGATTCCGAAGCACGATGTGGAGGGTTCGGACTTCATCAACGACTGGAACGACACCATGTGGGTGTCGGGTGGACCGTTCATGTTCGATCAGTGGCAGAAGGGCGAGTTCATTCGCCTGGTGCGCAACCCGAACTACTGGAAGACCGATGCCGTGACCGGGCAGCAGCTGCCCTACCTCGACAGCGTCATCATCCGGTTCATTCCGGAGACCGCCGCCCTCATCAACGCCTTCAAGGCACGTGAGGTCGATGTGATCAACCCACCGCCGAGCATCGAGACCATCGAGGATCTCCAGACCCTCGAGGCCGAAGGTGCCCAGATCGAGGTTCTGTCTGGTCCGATTTGGGAGCACTTGAACTTCCAGTTCGGTGACAACCGGTTTGAGCGGAACCCGGGCTCGTACAACGAGTTCCTCGAGTACCGCCAGGCCGTGGCTCACCTGATCGACAAGCAGAAGATCGTCGACGAGATCCTCAAGGGTCAGGTCGAGCCGCTGGACTCGTACGTGGAGGCCTTTAGCCCGACGCTTTCGCTGGGTGCTTGGGCTCAGTACGACTACGACCCGGATAAGGCAATCGCACTCCTCGCGGACCTCTGTGCCCGCGCCGATACCGATTGCGACGCCAACCCGGTATCGACGGTCTTCTCGACCACCTCGAACAACGACGCTCGTGTGACCCTGTCACAGCTGTTCGTCGGCATGTTCGAAGCTGTCGGGATCGTCTACACCAACGAGCTCGAGGACTCCTCGGTGTTCTTCGGCGAGACTCTCGACTTCGGTGGGACCGACCTCGGCGAGTTCGCCTGGGTGGGAACGCCTGGATTGGCAGGTCTCGTGGGCATCCACGACATCTTCGATCCGGAGGCTCCGCCGCCGGATGGTCAGAACTTCTACCGCTGGGGTACCCCAGAGGTGACCGGTGCTGACCCGGAGGGCTACAACCAGGGAGCCTCGTCGGTCATCGACGAGAACACTGCCCGGTTCGCCGTCATCCGCGACGCCATGAACGCAACCGTGGATGAGGTCGAGCTGATCGCCCTCATGAACGAGGCAGAGCAGATCCTGGCCGACCAGGTCGTGATCATCCCGCTCTATGCACGTCTCGACCCGGGTGCCGTCTGGGCCGACGAGTTGGGCGGTTTCAAGCACAACCCGTCGCAGGCCGGTGTCACCTGGAACATCGAGCAGTGGTACCGGGTAGACCTCTAAGGTCGAATCGATACACACTTCAACGTGTGATGAAGGGGCCCGCCGGAGCGGGCCCCTTCTCTTTGTTCTGGAGCGTGCAGCTTGCAGTCGAGAGTCCCCAGTCCTCAGTCTCCAGGAAAGCGAATAATCACCAGCCGTCGCCGCACGCTCGTTCTGGCTGGAGACTGGAGACTGGAGACTCGCATAGATCCCGACTGTCGGGCTCCCATCAGTTACTTGATGTTTATGCGAGTGGTGCCGGCTCCGTCGGTATACTCCCGGAGCCGCCAGGGAGAGGAGCACGGCGACATGTTCCAATACGTGGTCAGAAGGCTCGTCTACGGGCTGATCACGCTCTTGGCGCTATCGATCATCACCTTCACCCTGCTGCAGAACACCGGCGGCGATCCGCTGGACCGCATCAAATCCAACCCGCGGATCACGCAACAAGCGGTGCAGGAGATGGCCGTGTTCTACGGACTCGACCAGCCCATCACCAAGCAGTACCTCACATGGGCGGGGAACTTCGTCCAGTTCTGGAACTACCCCACCGCCTGGGGCCGTTCCTTCCAGGGCCCGCAACAAGTGCAAGCCCTCGTCATCAATCGGCTCGGTGGCACCGCCAGGCTCATGTTCACCGCTTTGGGGCTCGCCGTCCTCATAGGCATTCCTTTAGGTATCTACCAGGCGATCAAGCAGTATTCGTTCTTCGACCAGGCGACCACCACGTTTTCGTTCGTCACCTTTTCCACCCCGATCTTCGTACTCGGCCTCGGGCTCCAGATCATCCTCGCCTTAAAGCTGGAACAGTGGACCGGGGTGAAGTTCTTCTACACCTCCGGCATGAACAGCACCAGCTACGCCGACTTCTCGCTCGGGGAAAAGATTGGCGACACGCTGCAGCACCTGGCCCTCCCCGCAGCCTCGATTGCACTCATCTCGATCGCCGGCTACTCCCGGTACCAGCGCGCCTCGATGCTCGAGGTGCTGCACAGCGACTACCTGCGCACCGCCAAGGCCAAGGGTCTCTCGCAGCGGACCGTCATCGTCAAGCATGCCCTGCGCAATGCCCTGATCCCGGTCATCACGCTGATCTCGCTCGACATCGCCGGCGTGCTGGGCGGTGCGGTTATCACCGAGTCGATTTTTGCCTGGCCGGGAATGGGTCGTCTCTACATCCAGGCCATCGGCCAGAACGACTGGCCGATAGTGATGGCGGTGGTGATGCTGATCGGGGTCATGGTGGTGGTCATGAACCTGTTCGCCGACCTCGCCTACGGTTGGCTCGACCCGCGCGTCCGCTATGACTGATCGCAATCTGCCTCCCGGCGATGGCTATGCGGCGCTGGACGAGGCCGAGGGATTGACGGTCGAGCCGGTAACTCAGTGGCAGCTGTTCAGATCACGCTTCGTCAGGCACCGCCTGGCGATGATGGCGGCCGTTGTGCTCGGCATCATTCTGGCGCTGGCGCTGTTCGCCGACTTCCTGCCGCTGGAAAACCCGACCGACCAGCTCGAGGACGACAATGGCCGCATCGTCAACCTGCTCTCGCCGCGGGCTGAATACTGGTTCGGCACCGACGAGCTGGGCCAGGACGTGCTGTCCCGAGTCATCTACGGAGGCCGCACCAGCCTCACCGTTGCCGTCTTGACCGGGCTGATGGTTGCCACCTTTGGAACTCTGGTGGGTTCGATTGCCGGCTACTACGGAGGATGGATCGACACCCTTCTGATGCGGTTTACCGACCTGATCCTGAGCCTTCCCCTGTTACCGGTTGCCATCGTGGCGGCCGCCTGGCTCAGGGAGGCCTTCCGGGGGCGAGAAGCGCTGAGCCTCGCGATTCTGTTAGGCACTCTGCTGTGGGGAACTCTGGCCCGGATAGTCCGTGCGGAGTTCCTCTCCCTCAGGGAGAAGGAGTTCGTCGAGGCGGCGAGAGCGGCCGGGGCCAGAGACCGGAGGATCATCTTCCGTCATATTCTCCCCAATGCCCTCAGCCCGATCATCGTGAACGCCACGCTGGTCATCGGCCTGGCCATCATCCTCGAAGCGGCGCTTTCGTTCCTCGGTTTCGGAGTGCGGCCGCCCGAGCCGGCCTGGGGCGCGATGGCGGCCAACGGAGGGAGGCTGGCGGTGGGGGGCTCGGGCGCATGGTGGCTGGTGCTGTTTCCGTCGGTTGCCCTCATCGTGACCGTGCTCTCGGTCAATTTTCTGGGTGACGGCCTGCGAGACGCGCTGGATCCGACCCAAACCATCGAGCGAAGGTAGGCACCACCTCGTGTCCGAGCCACTTCTCCAGGTCAGCAACCTCAGGACGTTCTTTACGACGGAAGAGGGCATAGTCCGCGCCGTCGACGGCTTGAGCTTCACGATTCACAAGGGCGAGAAGTTCGGCGTCGTCGGTGAGTCGGGCTCCGGGAAGTCGGTCACGGCGCTATCGATAATGCGCCTGATCGAGGCCCCGGCGGGCGAGATCGTCACCGGAGAAATCCACTTCAAGGGCCAGGACTTGCTCCGGTTGGGTGACGAAGAGATGCGCAAGATCCGCGGCGCTCAGATCGCGATGATCTTCCAGGATCCAATGACCGCCTTGAACCCGGTCTATACCATCGGCAACCAGCTGGTGGAAACGATCATGCTCCACCAGGAGGTTCGGAAGTCACAAGCCGTGGACATCGGAATCCAGGCGCTCGACGACGTGCACATTCCCAACCCGAAGGTACGGATGGACGACTATCCGCACCAGTTGTCGGGCGGCATGCGTCAGCGGGTGATGATCGCCATGGGGTTGTCCTGCAATCCCGACCTGCTCATCGCCGACGAGCCCACCACCGCGCTCGACGTCACCACCCAGGCCCAGATCCTGCATCTCATGCTCGAACTCACCGAAGAGCGTGATACCGCCGTGATGTTGATCACCCACGACCTCGGCGTCGTCGCAGGGTTCTGCGACAACATCCAGGTGATGTACGCCGGCCGCCTCGCCGAGCGCGGCACCACCGACTTCATCTTCGACAACACGTTCCATCCATACACGGCCGGACTGCTCGGTTCGATGACCAGGCTGGACGAGGTTCGCGAAGAACGGCTCTACTCGATCCGAGGTGCGCCCCCTTCGCTCATCAACCCGTCGAACGGGTGTCGCTTTACGCCGAGATGCGATTTTGCCCAGGATATTTGTGGGTCGAAGACGCCGCTGCCGCGAGAGTTCGGCGACGGCCATTGGGCGGCGTGCCACTTTGCCCCCGACCTCGACCTCTCACGTGTAAAACGGGCGGAGCGAGTCGGATGACCCAGGATACTCAGACGCAGGATACCGATAACCCCATCCAGATGCCGCCCGAGCGTCTCCTCCAAGTGGAGAATCTCGTAAAGCACTTCCCCATAACGCAGGGCATTTTCTTCCGCAAGCAGATCGCGGCAGTCCAGGCTGTGTCCGGTATCTCCTTTCATATCGACCGAGGTGAGACCTTCGGGATAGTGGGGGAGTCGGGCTGCGGGAAGTCGACTACGGCCCGCTGCGTATTGCGGCTCCTGGAGCCGACATCGGGCAAGGTGCTGTATCGCGCCGAATCCTCGGACGGCTCATCTGGGTCGCACGAGATCATCGACATCGCATCGGCCAACAAAGCTGAGCTGCGGAGGCTGCGGCGTGAGATGCAGATCGTGTTCCAAGACCCATACGCCTCACTGAACCCGCGGATGACGGTGGCCAGCATCATTGCCGAACCGTTGGTGGTCCACGGGATCGGGGATACGGCAGATCGAATCGAACGGGTCAAGGAGCTGCTGAAGGTCGTCGGACTCAACCCGGAGCACACCAACCGCTACCCCCACGAGTTCTCCGGCGGTCAGCGACAACGCATCGGCGTCGCTCGCGCCCTCGCCCTCAATCCAGCGTTCATGGTCCTCGACGAGCCGGTCTCGGCGCTCGATGTTTCGATCCAGGCACAGGTGCTCAACCTGATGGGAGACCTGCAGGACGAGTTCGGTCTCACCTACCTGTTCATAGCCCACGACCTCTCGGTGGTACGCCACGTGTGTGATCGGGTGGGTGTGATGTATCTCGGCAGGATGGCCGAGGTGGCAGACCGGGATACCTTGTACGAGCGACCGATGCACCCGTACACCCACGCCTTGATGTCGGCGGTGCCGATTCCAGACCCCACTATCGAGCGAAACCGACGCCGGATCATCCTCGAAGGCGATATTCCGTCGCCGATCAATCCTCCAACCGGATGCAGGTTCAACACCCGCTGCCCGCGGGCCGAGTTCCCGAGATGCTCTGAGGAAATCCCCGCCCTGAAGGAAGTCGAACCCGATCACTGGGTCGCATGCCACTTCCCAGAGGTCAAGCAGGTCGTCTAGGAGCATCCTGCACTCGGCATATAATCTCCGTCCCCACGTCGGAGTGGCGGAATTGGCAGACGCGCTAGGTTGAGGGCCTAGTGCCCTAATAGGGCGTGGAGGTTCGAGTCCTCTCTTGCGCATTTTATTGATGAGATAATTTGTAGACGTGATTCATCTGAAAAAACGTTAGGGGCACCATGAAAATCATCGACATCCAGACATTCGGCGTCAATATGGGCGGTGGGAACCATGTCTTCGTGAAAGTGCTCACCGACGAACATTTGCACGGAATCGGCGAGGCGTACCGGGTCGGTCCGGATGATGCCGTCGAGAGGATCGTCCATTACTTCAAAGATTGGCTCATCGGTGAGGATCCCACGCGGATCGAGCATCTGTGGCGGCTGATGTATAACGGCTCGCGGTTTCCCGGCGGGTCGATGCTCAACGCGGCGATCAGCGGCATCGAAATCGCGCTGTGGGATGTGAAGGGAAAGGCCTACGGCGTCCCGGTGTATCAGCTTTTGGGTGGTCGCTGTCGCGATCGCATTCGCGTGTACCGGGGGGCCGGCGGCGGCAGCACGCCCAGGCAGGTCGAAGACGAGATCGCCAGGGTCGTGGGGAAGCAGGGATTCACGGCCATTAAGGTGACCCCGCAGCCTTCTCACTACCGGCAACTTCCGTGGGGCCAGGTTTTGCGCGAAACGCGCAGGCGTATGGAAATCCTGCGCAAGGCCGTGGGCGAAGACGTCGACATCGCGCTCGACCCGCACGCGCAGATTTTCGAGCCGATTCGAGCGCAGGAGCTGGCCGAGGTGGTCAAACCGTTTCGGCCTCTGTTCTACGAAGAGCCGTTGCGTCCCGAGAACATCGCCGCCATGGCGCGGCTGCACGAAAAGATCGACATCCCGCTGGCGACCGGCGAAATGCTGGTCACGAAATACCAGTTCCGCGACCTGATCGCCGCCAATGCCGCCGACATCCTGCAACCCGACGTGCTTTTGTGCGGCGGTTTGCTCGAGGCGAAGAAGATCGCGGCCATGGCCG
>JACZWZ010000099.1:2245-11164 GCA_022571885.1 Acidobacteriota bacterium | reverse complement strand
TACGCCGTATACGCAGAATCTAAAGTCCGCACCGACACGCCGCCCTCGTAACCGAACGTGTCGACAGTCACCTTCGCGAACATGTCCGCGGTCGCGAGCTCCGTCCCGGCTTGGGCGTTATTGATCGCCCCTTCACTGGATTGAAGTTCGGCGGTGTTCGAGACAATGTCCCAGTCGCCGACGACTTCGGTCCATGTCAAATCGGGGCCGAGCGTGTCCGAATCTGCGGTGTTGAACGATTCGGCGATCGTCGTACCAGGACCGTCACGGACGAACTGTTCCCATATGCGTTCCCCTGGTGCGCCGAGGTAGATGCCGCGGTAACGGACGGATGAGACTCCGTCGTCGGGGTCTATCCGGCGCCGTGACGAGAACCGAAGCGGCTTCCACCGTGACCCGTCCGTACTGGCGTGATCGGTGAACAGCTCACCGACAATATCACCGAGCCGGGTCCGGGTAGTGGTGACACCGAGGGCACCGTCGAGAGTATTCCGGCTCGACCGCGACAGGCCCCCGGCCGGGTCGTCGCCGAGGTCTTCCATCCCGAACCGGCGACGCTCTGCGTTAGAGACCCGCACCTCGGTAGCGACTAGACACCAGCCGTCTACGGTCCCAGGCGGGCGAAGATCGAGAAGGTTGAGGAAATCGACGGGCGCCCGGTACGGGTCATCGTTGGAGCCGGTACCGACAAACGGTGCCAGATAGTACCGGGTCATAATTCTGGGCGCCTATCCGCCCAAATATGCGATAGCTGCCTCGAGCAGAGCCGGATCGTTAAGGTGCCCGAGGGACAGATTGCAGCCGTGACAGAGGACACCGCGAACCTGGCCGGTGTCGTGATCGTGGTCGATGTGCAGATTCCCTTCCCACCGACCCGGCACGTCGAGCCGACCACAGATCCCGCAGCCATGCGACCGCATCTCGTCAGCTTCCTCGGGGGTGATCCCGTAGCGGCGTTTGTAGTAGCGCCGAAGCTGGTCCGCCTTGAATGCAGGCTGCTGGTGGCGATGTCTTTCTTTGCACTTGCGGGAGCAGAACCGGTTACGACCCGACTCCAGCGAATACCGTTGTGGCTGATACTCCGCGCCGCATTGTTCGCAGACGAGATGATCCGGTCGGAGCTCGCGACGCTTCGCCTTCTGCCACTCGTTGATGTAGCACGACTGGCACAAGCCTTTGATCTTGGCTTCCCGGTTGCAGTTCGCTTGTGCACACTCCATACCTCACAGTATAAACGCTTACGGGGCTATGGCGTGTAATCTAATGTGAACGCGCCGCTTGCGTTTATTTGGGTGGTGAACGTCGAGTTGGTGGAGCTCGCGGCGGTGACGAAGTCGAGGAGATAGATGAGCTGGTCGGTGGCGGTACCTGATACGAGGGTCGACGCCACTTGCGCCATTGCGTTGCTGACGGTGACGTCGTCGCTGGCGCCGTTGTCGTAGAGGGTGTCGATGTGGTCGAAGGTGAGTGTCCCGCCGGAGAGGGTGACTTCGGTGGCGGTGATCGTGTCCGCGGCGTAGTTACCGCCCGAGATTTCGTTGGTGAGGTCGGCGTGGAAATCGTGGGCGTTGAAGTCGGGGGTGTATCCGTCTTGGACAAGATACGCCAACATATCCTCAGCTTCGATCGACTCGCCGAGCGTGTCGATCATCATCTTCTCGAGCGACAGTCCGAATAGGCCGGAGGCGGTGATCGACATCAGCCAGGCTCCTGTACCGTCGCGGTGGCGCCGTGGGTAGCGGGTTGAGCGCCACCAGCGGGAGCTGCGGGCTTCTTGCGCCACTTCTCGCGGTACGCCCGCACCTCGGCTCGATGGGTCAGCTTCTCAGCGTTGGTGAGCGGCGGCGGGATCTTCCGCACCAGCCCTTGATACTCAGCGGCGGTCTTCGCCTTGGCAAATGCCTTCTCGCGGGCGGCGTACACCTTTTTCCACCCGGCCGCTTTCGCTTTCACATAGGCAGCGTCGACATCTGCCATGTCGGCTTCGGCTCGGAGACGGTCAGCCTTAGAAGCCATCAGGTCCGCTCCCGACGATGAAGTAACCTTTGGCGATCATCTCGGTCATGGTCATCGGCCGGAACTCGCCAGTGTCGTCGTAGACGTAGTGGATGGCGTTGGGTTGAGCGACGACGGCGGTGGTGCCGTCCCATTCCTCGCGGTGCGTGACCAACCCCTTCGGTGACACTTCCCCCGTCTTGGCGCGGCCCTCGGTGACTGTGTGAGTGGCGGTGGGGTCGATGAGTCTCACGGCTTCGCCGCCTTCCGCTTTGGCTTGGGCGTCCCTACTTCGTGGAACAGCTTGCTGCCGCAGTGGGGACATTTGGGAGCGTCGGGGGTGAACAGGGTGGTGCAGTCCTCGCACACTGAGAGTGCCATCAGGCCACCGCCTTTTTGATCTTGGCGACGGAGAGCCCGGTGGGGTCAACACCGATAGCGGTGGCGTAGGCGGCCCATTTCGCTCGGGTTGCGGAGGCCGCCGGAGGTGTTGGGGTCGTGGAGGACTCGGGTGCCTCCGACGGCGTATCCGCTATTGGTGCCGGGGCAGGCAACAAACCGACAGGGTAAGAGTAGGTGGCGGGACGGCCTTGGTGGTTCTTCGGCATTATGAGGCCGCCATTGTGGCGTCGGCGTCGAGTGGGGCATAGATGGCGTACCAGTGGATGGAGCCGCCGCCGGTGCCGCCGCCGGCTGAGGTGAGGAGTATGTCGCCGAGGGTGAGGACGATCGGGTCTTCGAGGATCGCGTTGAACGCGACGTCGATGCCGACAACCAACGCACCGCCCGCGGTGGGGTTGAGGGTGTAGATAGAACCGGTGACATCAATGTCGGCGACGAGGGTGGTGGCAAGGTCGGTGTTGCTGCCGCCGTCGTCGGGCTCGAAATGGACCGAAAGGTCAGTGTCGGCGGGGAGGACAGATTCGACGTCGCCCCAGAACCCGACCAGCAAAACGGAGCCGGTGTCGACGGTGAACAGATCAGCCGACGCTCCCGAGGCGGGTACCGCGGCGGTGGTTTCGACGAGGATTCCTTGGGTTACGGCCCGGACAGAGGCGCCGTCGACCATGACCGTCATCAGACAGCCGTGAGCGTTGAAGTCGCGGTTAGCGGCGTGTACATAGCGAACCATTCCACCGACCCGGCCTCAGTACCGGTCACGTCAAGGACAATGTCGCCAGCAACCAGCGCAATCGGAACCTCGAGCGATGCGTTGAGTGCATGGTCCAGCGTCGCGATCGCGACCCCGGCAAATGACGTGTTCAGCGTATACATCGTGCCGGCTACGTCACCGTCAATAAGCAGGATCGTCGCCAACGTGACGTTAGACCCGCCGTCGTCGGGGTCCAGGTCGAACTCGATGTCTTGCGACCCGCCACCGATGTCGGTGGTCACATGGCCGAGAAACCCGGTCAGGAGGATGGGCCCATTGTCAATGCTGAACAGGTCTTGATCCGCGGCGACGGTTGCCGTGGCGCGATGCACCACGATACCGACACCGAAGTTCTGGAAAGATGCAGCGGGGTTGAACTGGCTCATGGGTTAAACCCTCCCCGCCTAGGCGACGATGCTGCTGGCTAGGCTCGCGGCGTCCCGTTCCGGGGTGAGGCCGGTGATGATTGCCACGATATACCCGCCGTCTATGGTGGCCTGAACACCGTCGTAGCCGTCGGAGAGCTGCGTAGCGTGGACGCTGAAAACCATTGAGTCGTTGGTGGCGTCGGCGCCGAGGTCGAGAGTGTCGTCCTGTTCCGCCAACGCCGTCCACGTGCCGCCGACCCCTGGGCCCTTGAACGGGGCGTTCGTGACGTCGAGCGCCTGTTCGCTGTTGGTTCCAGTGGAGTCGAGTTCGGTGATGGTGACGATGGTGGTGCCGTCAGCCTCGAAGCTGCCGAATGTCACCGTCGTCGCCCTGGTCAGCCAGACGGTGATCGTATCGGCTGACAGGATCAGGTTGAAGTCGGCGCCGAGCGGAACCCTATATCCCATGTTATGCCCTCACTGCGATCTTGACGAACGGCGACAGGGTGTCGCTGTTGTTTTGTGGCGTGATAGCCGAGTCGAGCCACGGTCGACCGTCGAGGCGTTCGATGATCCTGAACGCTGTCTCGTCGGTCTGGAACAGGAAGTCCTCGGATGAGCGGGCCGACATGACCTGCCGGTCGCCGATCAGGTAGAACCCGAAGTCGACAAAGTTGATATCCCCAGCAGCGCCGAGCGTGTTCGCCTTCTCGGTGAAGATGACCGGCCGGCCGAGGATCGTCATCGGCGGCCCTTGCGCGCCGTTGTTGAGCCAGATCGCCGACCCACCAGTACCGACCGACAGGGCCATCGTGGCCAGCTCGGGGAACGTGTTGATTGAAGCGACCCATACGGCCCGGCTGAGGCTGGTGGGCAACATCCGGGCATACATTTTCACGAGGTTTTCCCAGACGATGGTGGTGGCGGCCTGGCCGGATTCCTTCGTGACCTCAATGGCGGCGGTGGCGTTGAGGAACCCTTGGGGCTCGCCGGCGCCTGAGCCCCCGAAGAAGGCGATGTCTTCGTAGAAGGCGAGGGCTTCGGGGAAGATCGTGTCGATGAAGGCGCCGAAGCTGATGGCGGAGTCGGAGATGAGCTCGTTCGGGACTTGCGTGTAGGCGGTGAGCTTCTTGGCTTCGAGGACGAGGCGCCGGAACTTGGCGCTGGAGGCGGTGAGGGTGGCGCCTTCCTCGGTCCAGTAGCCGATGACCCCGCCGAATACGGATGAGACGTTGCTGGTGGAGTCGATCGCCGGGAACGGTACCCGCAACGATTCCATCGGAATCACTCGGGCCCTGGGGCGCACAATCGAAGTTTCGAGGGCGACGCGGAGCAGCTCGGAGCGGAGCCTTTCCGGTACCAGGAATCCACCCTCGGAGGGGACACTCTCGGAGAAGGCGTTGTGGACTTGGGTTCGCTTGTCGCGGATGGCGTCGCTGGGGTCGGTGCGGTGCCAGATCGTCTTGAAATAGTCGGCCGAGTCGGTGAACATGTCGTCGATGCTGGCGCCCATCGCCTTCGGGTTATAGGTCGCGGACTTCTCAGCGCCGCCCGCGGTGCCGGGTTTCATACGCCGGACTACCTCGTCCGAAATGTCGCCGGCGACGGCAGCGAGGTCGGGGCGTTCGTTCTTGTCGGCGTAATCCTTGAGCCACTCAGTGACTGACGCGGTGACTTCTTCGGTGACTAGGTTGGCGATATTCCCGGCCGTGGTGATCTTCTCGGTGTACTCGGTGAAAAAGTCGAGGCGGTCCTGGGGGTCGCTGTCGGGGCCGAACAGGGCGGCGACCCGTTTCTCGTCGGTGAGGAACTCGGCGAACTCCTCGGGGGTGGTGGGGATGACGACTCCGTCAGCCTTCGCGGTTTTCTCCTTGGTCTTGGCGAAAGCCAAGTAGCGGGGCCTGAGAGCCGCGGCGAAGATGCTCAGAGCGAAAAGGCGTCCGGTCCGGGTCATGTTGCTCCGATTCGGGTTGCTGCGGCCAGGAAGTCGGACACGTCTACGGTCTCCTCATCGTCGGCACTCTCGGTGCTCGCCGGGACTGTACCACCGGTGTTCGGTTTTGTGACGCTATCCGCCAACCCTTCCGCCACTGCCTCGGTTGCGTTGAAGAATGTTTCCTCACGCATCAGCGTCCGGAAGTGGCTTTTCTTGCGTCCGTCGCCTGCCCGTTCCGCGTAGATGGCGGCGATGTTGTCGGTCTGTTTATCGAGCGTCTCGGAGAAGTCGCGCATGTCTTCGGCGTTCCCGACGACGAGCCCGAAGGCGTCGTGGATCATCATCTGGGATCCGGTGACCATGATCCGTTCGTCGCCGGCTTGGGCGATCACCGACGCGATGCTGGCTGCCAACGAATCGACCTGCACCGTGATCCGGGCCTCATGCATCCGCAACGCGTTGTACACCGCGATTCCATCGAACACGTCGCCGCCTCGAGATGCGAGGTGGAGACGGATCTCGGGGGCAGTGATGCCGACGAGTTCTTGGACGAACTCGGCGGCGCTGACGCCACCGAAGCCGATGTCGTCAAAGAGGTAAATCTCAGCCTGGACCGGGTCGGTCTTGTTGTTGATCGAGTACCAGCTACCCGACGTAGGTAACCAGTTGAGGACGGCTGGCCCGGTGAGTGATTTCATGCGTTGGCTCGTTGTCGGGTGCGGGTACGGTGACAGTTGGCGCACACGACATCGCACTTTTCGATTTCAGCCGCGATCCGGTCGCGGTTCTTGAGAGCCTTGGCGAGGTGGGAGATCGTGAACAGCTTTTCACCTCGTACATGGTCGAAGTCCATGCATTCGGCGGGGAATGACTCGCCACAGTCGACGCAGGGGACATCCTTGAGCGAGTCGACCCAGGCGAGCATTTCTTTCTGAGGACGGCGATACTCAGAACGATGCTTGTACTCCTGGTGGTAGGCCGACTGGCATTGACGGCACAGGTCGCATCGGCAGCCCATCGTGTAGGTGCTGAGGTTGCCGTGCTCCGCTGTCTCAACCAGGCCAGCGAGATAGGCTAGGTTCGCGTCTCTGCATTCTTGGCACCGGCAGGTGCCCCTTGCCCGGGTGCCGATGTAGCCAGCTCTCGTTCCATGCGGAATATCGACCAACGTCATGTTGCAGGGAGTGTACTACCCGACAGGCTGCGATTCGGTGTCTTCCTTTGTGAGCCCCGAGGCCGCTACGACCCTGGGAGCGTCTCGTCCCATGGGGCTCGATCGGGAAACCCGGTGTGGCGGTCTAGCGATCCGTCTTACGGCGTTTGGCGTCCACTTCATCCTTTGATACCCGCACAAGCTTGCTGGCCAAGTCTGTGAAGGCACCGAGCTCGGAAGTATCCGACCCGCTGTCCCCTTCCCGGATCGGGGCACTAAGCGTCAGTTTCTTACTCATCTTCAGGTTCCTTTCCTAGCCATTCCTCAACCGTAATTCCGGCATGGCGCAGCACGAGCTTTAGCAGTGATCGGGGTACGGGGTCGTCGTGATCGTTGTCGTTCCCCAATGAATGGTGTGTTCGTTGGGTTAATGATGACCACCCCCTTCCCCTATTCGGTGTCTTCCAGTTTGGCGCCCAACGATTTCAATTCGCGGAGGATCGCCCCGATCTGATTCTGGACCTGCGCCGCCTCCTCGTCGGGTACATCGTCGACCGGGGTCTCCTCGACAGCGGCGAGCTGAGGGATCGGGTTCTCATAGTCGAAGACGAACCCGCGACCCATCGACCCGAACGCCGGCAGGAAATCATCATTCAACAGGGTGCGCCACCGGTTCAACCGCGGCACTTGGAGCCAGCGGGCGAACACGATCTCAGCAGCTTCGGCGTTGGCCCGGTTCACATCCTCCACGTCACCGAGCAGAGGCTTCGGGAACCCGTAGGCCTGCCGGAAGGTTTCACGGTTGAAGCGGCGCAGCTGCTCGAACTGCATATCCCGCATTGTGAACTTGCGGTCCTTCCACTGACCCATTTCGATGATGGCTACCCGGTGCGCGTTGCGGACTCCCTGGTGTTGCTGGGCCCACCGTTCCCGCTGCGTCTCGAACTCCTGGTCGGAGAGCCCTTCGGGGAACTCGATGATCCCGCCCGGCTCCGCACCTTGCCGGAAGAACCGGGTGTTCCACTCCGACGCCGCCGTCTCACCCTCACTGTCGATCAGCAGGGAGCCAATGGGGCCGAGGCCGCGGTACGCGTCGAGGGGATTGGGGCGTTTGTTGTAGATCACCTGATCGAGCCGGAGCGGGATCTTGTCACGGCCGGAGCCGTGCTCGTAGCCGACGATGAACTCCCGAGCGGACGGGATGATGTGCATCCGGTCGGGACGTACCGGCCACAATTCAACCGGCGGCCCTTCACCGTTCAGGAGCTCGGAGCGGACGATGATCATCCACTTCTCGCCGACCAGCTCGAAATGTTGCTGCAACGTCTCGACGAACTCGGGACGGGTGAGGAACGGGTTGGGTTTGTTCCAGACGACCAGCGCCGGATGGCGGGTGACGCGCGTCCCGCCTTCGTGGGTGGCGAGGTTCCGGTCGCCGCGCCACAACGACCATTCCGTCGCGGCGACTGAGGTGGCGAGCCGGTCGACGATCGCGAACAGGGTGGATTGGGCTTCCATTGCGGATAGGTGGAGCTCCATCGACCGGTCGGCGTTGCCTTCGACGGGGAGAAACACGCTATCGCGGACGAACGGCACCGGGGCCCGGTTCTCGAGTAAGGCGCCGAGGATCGATTTCATAGGTGACACTCTACGTCTGGGCGCGGTAACCCGCGAGCACCAACAAGACACCGCCGATGATGAGGGCGAGCGATGCGCCGAAGGCAAGGTACACGCCGATCGTGACGAGGATGAAGCCGGCGACGTCGAGGAGCACCGGGGCTGTCGACTTGAGGAACCGGCCCAACCGGGCGAGGCGAGTCACGATTCGTCGTCTCCGATAGCCGCAGCGACGAGGGCGATGGTTTCGGATGCGATCAGAAAGGCGACCGCTTCGTGCAGGTCATGGAATCGGACCGTCTTGGCCGCTGCTTCGCCTATCAGGGCTTCCCAGTCGATGGTGACGTCTCGACCACCAGGACAATGATGACGTGCCCTTGGCCCAGCCCACTCGTGTTCGTCATAGTGTCCGTGGACACACACAGCGCGCAGGTCGTTCATCCGAAGTACCTGACTCGGGGTGTCGCCGCCGGGACGAGATGGTTATAGCCATGCGCGGCGGCGTCGACCTGATCATCATGGCCCTCATCGGGGAAGTCGTCGAGCTCGGAGAGGAACGCCTCATTCCAATCCGCCTTCACAAGTACAACCCGCTTGTCGTTTGCAGCGGCAGCGAAGTGGAAGGCTCTGACCACCTTCCCGCCAGTGACCGGCGCCGGTATCACCCGACCCGTCGGCTCCTCCATGGCGGCGAGCA
>JACZWZ010000099.1:0-2235 GCA_022571885.1 Acidobacteriota bacterium | reverse complement strand
CCCCGCCATCTTTGAAGTAAGGGAAATATTCATTTGTGTTGCTGTATTATTCATATACAGGCAGTATAGCAAACCATCAAACATTGTCAAGCTTTGATATCCTCCCCTGTGTTTAAGCCTTTCCTTATTTAACACCAAAAACACTTTTTATATATTTAGTGCTTTTTATGTCTTTTACCCTTTCCGGCGTCCATCCTCCTCGATCACCTGGTCACATGCTGCACCATCCGCCACAACCGTCACCTCAACCAGCTTCGTCACCTTGTCCGGTGATGCCCGTCGCGACACGACGTCCAGGATGACGGTCCGTTTCCCGTCCCACCCCATTTTCACCCCGACCGTGTAGTCCGGGTCGGGAGCGTCGCCCTCCTCAGTAACCGCGAAATCCCAAATACGGGCCAGCCGTAAATCCGTCGGGGCCTCGTCAATGATCCCGATGTGTTCGACTTGGAAGAACGCCTCAGACTCCGCGGCAGCCTCAGCCAGATACAGTTCCTTGTAGACCGCTTCGGGGAGTACCTCTTTGGCGTCCTCGGCCTCCTCGGTGGGGAAGATCCCCGCCTCCACCGCATCCCAAACCGTCAACTTCGCGTAGTGATAATTCTCCCGCCCGCCACCCTCAGCCCGCCGCGCCAGCTTGTACGCCCAATTCCGGCGCCCCTTCACGTTCCCGATGATCCGAACCGGGCCCTGCGTCGCGGTCAACGTCGTCCGTACCGCGAACCAAGACTCCTCCCGCACCCGAGTCGCCTCGTCAATCACCGCCGCATAAACATCCTCCCCATACAACGTATCCGGGTTCTCCGACCCCAGGAAAAAGATGGTCGCCCCGTTCGGTAGCGTGATCGTCATCTCAGTCTCGTTCGACTCGAACGACCCCGCCGGCAGGAACAGCTTGAGACGCCGATACGCAATCTTCGCCACCCGACGGATCGGCGCAATCCACCAATAGTTACGCCCCGGCCCGCCATACAACGCCGCCTGCTCATGGAGCCAGACGAGACACCCCACCGTCTTCCCCGACTTCGTACTCGCCTCCACAATCGCGTACCGCTCCGGCGTAAACAGCGCCTCCTCCTGCTTCGGATACATCCTCGCCCGCTCATACCGAACCACCTGCCGCGCCGGCGCGGTGTTGACCACCTCGAGCAGCTCGGAACGGGGGCGAAGATCAAGCACCAGGCCACCACGACGGTGCGACAACGACACGCCGCCCGTCACGCAGTATCACAATCGGGTACACCTCGACCCGCATCTGCAGCGGCACCTCGCGTGGTTCGCTAAACAGGTACGCCGCCATCGGAACTGCAACCGAAATCTTTAAGACACTAGGATTGCCAGAGAGCACGATATGTAGACCGTCATATCGACCGCCCCACGCTTCCACAACAGTCTCAGCCACCACCGTCTACCTCCTCCTCGAGATTCCGTCCTAGATCCAACCGGTAAACCACCTCGCCGAACACCGCCACCGACGACTTCGCCTCCAACAACCCCGCCAGTCTCACTTTCAACTCAGCCAACCGCGCCGCAGCAGAAGCCGACCGAAACTCCGTCACCACCCGCACCTCCCCAGACTCCGAATCCACATAAGTCACTACCTGGCCCTTCCAAATCTTCGGCTGCAACACCCTCGCCTGCTCGAGCAGCTCATCCACCACCCGCACCGCATCCACACCCTCCACCCCGAGCGCCGCATTCTTCTCCCCATCCAATTTGATGACCAGCTGACGCACCGCCACACTCGCCATCAACCTCGACCCCGTCTGCGGCGCCCGCTTCTCCGAATATCCTGCCCTCACCGCCGCCTTCGTAGCGTTGTGATCCACCGAAAACTCATGCGCGAACCGCTCCTGGCGCTTATTCATCAGCCACACCGAGAGTCCGCCATGACACCTCAACCACCTGACCGGTGCCGTCCAGCCGCACCCTTGCGATCGGGTCAGGATCCCCGAGATAACTAGACAGATGAGTGCCGGTCGCGGTAACGCCGCCGAAAGTCACCGAGCAACGAATACCCCACTTCAACGGTGTCGGACGAAGCGGCCGATGCTGATCCGGCCCGGGACACTTCGCGGCAAGAGCAGCAGCCACCTCGGCGCCACCGGCAAGGGCGAAAGCGTCGCGGTGCCGGTCGGCGGCGGTGAAAATCCAAGTCGGCTGCGGGGTATCCATATCGGTAACCCTACCTACGATGACACGGAAAGTCAAGGAAAGTCATTAATAACCAGCCTG
>JACZWZ010000200.1 GCA_022571885.1 Acidobacteriota bacterium | reverse complement strand
AGCGCCGCCACCGCCCCCGCCATCGCCACTCGGTGATCGCCGCCGGCATCCAGCAGGCCTTCCCCAAGCGGCGCTCGGATTGGATCGACGGTGAAGCCGTCGGCGTGGTCGGAGGCCTCGGCGCCGGCCAATCGCGCCAGTCGGACGCTGGAGGCGATTCGGTTGGATTCTTTGACTCGTAGTTCGCCGGCATCGGTAACCGTGGTGCGTCCCTCGGCGGCGGCGGCGACGACGGCGAGGAGCGGGAGCTCATCCAGGGATCGCACCGTGAGGTCTCCGGATACATCGATCCCGATGAGCTTGGCTCCCTCCACGGTGATCGTTCCTACCGGATCTCCCAGCACCGGATCGCCCGGTTCGAGAGTCACCCCGACTCCCATCGCCTCGAGGATCTCGAGGAACCCGGTGCGTCCGGGATTCAACGACACGTTGGGAGTGACGATGCGGGATCCCGGGAGTACGGCGGCAGCCGCCCAGAGGAACGCTGCCGAGGAGGGATCGCCCGGCAAGGTGATCTCGAACGCAGGCACCGGCCCCGGGGTTACGACGAATGTGGTCTCAGATTCGATCCGTCCCAGACCGAGATGGGTCAGCCAGCGTTCGGTGTGATCTCTGAACCCGGGAGGCGAGTCGATGGTGGTGGCCCCGTGGGCGTTGATGGCTGCCAGCGCCACCGCCGTCCGGACCTGGGCGCTCGCCATGGGCACAGACACCCTTGCCCCCTCCAGCCGGGTGCCGGTGACCTTGATCGGCGCCGTACCTCCCTCGGCCACGGAGATGTCGGCTCCGAGTGCGGTGAGCGGTTTGATGAGGCGACTCATCGGTCGCCTCATCAATGACGGATCACCGACCAGGCTGGCACCAACTGGACTGCCCGCCAGCGCACCTGCCAGCAAACGCATGGTGGTTCCCGAATTGCCGCAGTCGATCGCCATTGGAGGCGGCGACCAGGCGCTGATACCCGGTGAGGTCACCCGCTCGCGGTCGTGTTCGACTCCCAGGGCCGCGGTGGCCGCTCGTGTCGAAAGAACATCTGCTCCGCCCGGCTGGTTGGCCACCAATGACGTGCCCTCGGCCATGGCTGCCAGTATCAGCGCCCGGTGGGCGAGGGACTTGTCCCCCGGGGGAACCACCTCGCAGTCGAACGGCTTGGTACGAGCCTGAAAGGACCTGGCGTCAACCATCCGACCCGGCCGTGCGGTAGATCATCCGAACCTCTTCAATCGTGAGGTGACGCCACTCCCCCGGCTTGATGGAGCGATCCGCGATCGGGCCGATCGCGGTGCGGACTAGGCGCAGCACCGGGTGGCCGACCGCTTCCAGCATCCGGCGCACCTCGCGGTTGCGCCCCTCGGCCATGACCATTTCTATCAGCGATCGATCGCGGTGTCGATCGATCACCCGGGCCGACCTCGCCACCGCGAGTCCGTCATCGAGTTCGACGCCGTCCCGAAGCATGCGCATGGTGCGGTCGGACGGATCGCCTTTCACCATCGCCAGATACGTCTTGGTGACTCCGTGCCGGGGATGGGTCACCAATTCGGTCAGGGCGCCATCGTTGGTGAGGAGGATCAGCCCTTCGCTGTCGACGTCGAGACGGCCAATCGGATAGACCCGGGTCCCAACCGGTACCAGATCTACCACGGTGGTGCGCCCCTGGGGATCATCGGTTGTGCTCACGACATCGAGCGGCTTGTTGAGGAGGGCATAGACGAGTCCGGGCCGCACCGGAAGAGGGATCTTGTCCACCTCCACCCGGGCGGTATCGGGGTCGATTTTTTGGCCGAGGTGTGCCGGCTCGCCGTCGACGGTCACTCGCCCCGCCTTGATCATCTCCTCCGCGGTGCGACGCGAGGCGATCCCGGCGTGTGCAATCAGCTTTTGGAGTCGCTCGATGGGTCCTCCGGTCGAAAGGGCCGTTCGAGGGCTTCGACTGTCTCGGGCGGTGGTACGTGATCGGCGAGTGGCGGGAGTTCCTCGAGCGATCGGAGGCCCAGCTTCTCGAGGAAGGTGTCACTGGTGCCGTACAGCACCGCCTGCCCCGGCCCGGGGGCGTGCCCGACGACGTCGATCAGACCTCTTCGGTCCAGTGTCCTCAGTGCTTGCTCCGAATCGACACCTCGTATTTCAGAGACCTGGCCGCGCGAGACGGGTTGGCGGTATGCGACGACCGCCAGAGCCTCCAGGGCCGCTCGCGACAGCTTCGAAGCCGAAGGGGTGGCGGCATACCGCTCCAGAAACGGGCGAAGGTCGGGACGGGTGTAGAGGCGCCACCCGCCGCCAGCCTCGCGCAGTACCAGACCGCTTCCCATCTGGGAGAGACGCCGTCCCAGATCGGCCAGCGCTTTGGTCACCTCGCCGGGGGGCACCACGGTAGAGGCGCTACTGGCCCTGGAGGAAGGCGGTCGGTGTCGGCATCCGCAGCGCCCTTCGCGGCGACGATCGCAACCGTGCGCGGCCCGCCGTGGCGGTGGCGGCATGATATGGCGGCCCGCGAACGGCCGGCAAACGGCCGGCAAACGGCCGTCGACCGCGCTCCCGCGCCTCCTGCGCGCTTTGCGAGCTATCCTGCCACGGTTCGACGACGGTGCGGGCGCGAGCGGAGGCGAGCGATGTCGAGACTGAGCGAGACGTTCACGGTGGGAGCGCTCGAGGTGGCGGGCGTAGGCTGTCAATGACCAGGAACGGGCATGGGAGGTGACAGATTGGAGCGAGGATCAACTCCTTTCTACGATGATGCAGATTTCGCAGGTCGTGGGGCGGGGATTCCAGTAGGAGGACAACATGGTAACAAGCAAAAAGATCGTGGCGTATACGCAAGTGTGTTTCGCGCCCCTCGCCGGCTGGTGATTTACCGTCAGCCAGCTATTCGACACGAGCGGTATGACGTTTACAGGCCGTATATGCTGAAGGAGTTGCTCTTTGAGCCTTTTATAACAGCAGTAAGGGTCGCACGTAAGGTCCGTACTAGGCCACTTTTTCTAGTTTTTCCACCGCAACTTGATTGCGCCCGTTGCCTTTGGCTCGGTAAAGCGCCCGATCGGTACGAGC
>JACZWZ010000098.1 GCA_022571885.1 Acidobacteriota bacterium | reverse complement strand
CAGACGCTGCGGTCGGCGTCCTGGTGCGCTACGACGAGTAGCCGACCAGCGCATCTGCGCCTTTATCGAAGGCCTTCCCCACCCACAGTGTGTGACCGGCAAGGGCCAAACGATTGAAGGGGAACGAGCGGGAGTACGTTATCTCCACGCTGCCCCGAGGATGGCTCTCCTCGATGCCCTTGGGAGTGCGAGATTTGAATCGTCCGGCTCGCATCAAATGAATGTTGCCGTCGGTCGCGACGACCAAGAATGGGTTTGTGAAGTGGTTCGTTGTGTGGCGTCTTTTTGACCTACGAAGCCGTCCCCCAAGACGGTGGATGGGACATCACCGGCACCATCGGGCCGATCGCAGTGTCTTGAGCCGCACAGCTACGACGCCCAAGATTCTTGACGACACTTGCAAACGGACACCTGAGAGGTTGTGCCCCGCCTAGCGGCAGCCTCACCGGTCATTCTCTGGCGCCTGAAACCTCGACCGCCGGCTGACGTGTTGCGGCGAGCGTGGTCAGAACGCTGGTGAGTCCGACGACCACCGCGGCGACGACAGTGACAGCACCGAACAGGGCCCAGGGCGTCGCCATGACCCGTGTGCCGACGATCTCGGAGACCGCAGCGGTGACGCCCACGATGGCGCCCCCGGCGGCGAGCGCGCCGACGATGACGCCAATTGTGACGACGGTCAGTGACTCCCACAGCGCCGTCCAGACTACTTGCCTGCGGCTCAGGCCGGTCAGTCGGGCGATGGCGAACTCGGCCCGGCGGGGGGCACCGGCGATGACGACTGCGTTGATCATTGCGATGACGATGTAGATCGTCACCAACCCCAACACCGCAATGATGATTTTGAGGTTCACCTGCTCTTGGATATCGATCTCGTTTAGGACCCAGTCGTCCAGGGCCGATACCGAGACGTTCGACGGGCCAGAACCCGCAGATTGACCGGGGATGGTGTTGGTGATTTGCTCGGCTACAGAGGCGGCGGTCTCTGTTTCGTCGGTCTGAATAATGTATCGACGTTGGTGTTCACCGGCGGGTGCGAGTGCGATCGGCAGCAGGACCTTGGGTCCGCTCAGTGTGTGCGGAAAAGTGGCTATGACCTGCATATTTCGGGCCACACCGTCTATGCGGACGTCTACCATGTCACCCACCTGGACATTCAGACCCGACGCGTAAAACTGATCGAGGGCCACGGTCTCACCCTGCAGTCCACTGAGGTCGCCGATAATGCCGCTCAGCCGGTGGGTCTGGAGGTAGGCGATCGGGTCGATCGCGATGCCGTTGACTTTGTCACCTTCTGTGTCGGCGGACTCGACCCACACCTTTAATGGGACCTCTTCCGACACGGTGCGCACGCCATCGAGCGCAGCCAATTGTTCGCCGACTGGTTCAGTCGCGGTCACGATGAGGTCGCCATCGAGGATCCGGAGGGTCTCCTCCTGTATGCCCGCGTTCACAACGTTGACTGCTCCGGTGAAGCCGACGACGAGCCCGACGAGAATCACGATGGGTGCGGCAGTGGATGCACTGCGGCGCACTCCGTCGCGCAGGTTGGCATGGGCTAGCTCGTAGATCGGGCTCTGGCGTCGAAGGGGCCACGAGACCAGACCGATGAGACCTCCGATCAGTAGCACGACCAGCGGAGTGAGTGCGCTGAGAGCGATGATGAGCACGATGAGCCCGGGCATGGTTACTTCCAGAGGTTCTCCGACCCAAGTTGGCGCGATCACCAGAAGCACACCTGCTCCAGTCAGAGCTATGAGCCCGATGACCCAGCGAGACAATGACATGACTTTGTCTGCCCCAGCGGCGTCGCGGAGCGCCTCCAGCGGGCGGACACGCGACGCCCGGTGGGATGCACCCAACGAGGCGATCACTGCGACGACGGTGCCGGTGCCCGCTGATACGGCGAGGATCCACGGATGCCAGTCCGGACTGAATCCTGCCGGCAGGAACTCCATTCGTGTGAGCATCCAAGCCTCGAAACGTATGACCGGGATGCCGAGAAGGACGCCGAGAATCGTCCCCAAGCTGCCGAGCAGCAACGCTTCGCCAAGCAGCAGTCTGCCAACTTGTCGGGGGCTGGCGCCGACCAATCGCAGCAATGCGAAGTCTCGACTCCGCTGGGCGACCGTGAACGAAAACGTGGATCCAACGATGAAGAAAGAGACGAGCACCGAGATTCCTACCATCATCCCGAGAAGACCGGTAGCGTTCGTGAGGCCGTCGCGCATTGCTGTTTCTTCGGTCTCGGAGAGGCCGGGCGGAATTGTTGGGGATGCGGCGGCAATCACTGCGAGCAGGGATGCCTGGACCAGTGCAACTCCCACCGAAACGGTGAGGATCGCCCCGATGAACACCGGCCAGTGGTCGCGGAATGTGCTCCATGACATCCTTAGCATGACTTCATTCCTCGAGTCGCGCGAGTCGGTCGGCCACATCGCGAGCGGACGGACGGACCATATCATCGACCACCCGCCCGTCGGACAGAAACAGGACCTGATCGGCGCTCGCCGCTGCCATGGGATCGTGGGTGACCATCGCGATGGTCTGCCCGCCGTCGTTGACCATCGATCGGAGCATCCCGAGGACCGTGCGTGCGGCGTTGGAGTCCAGCGCTCCGGTCGGCTCGTCGGCGAGCAACACCGTCGGCTTAGTCACCAGCGCACGGGCGATGGCCACCCGCTGCTGCTGTCCGCCGGACAGCTCGCGCGGCTTATGACTCAGTCGATCGCCGAGCCCCACCTGGGTGAGCACGGCTTGCACCTCGAGTCGTGAGGGACGCCGCCCCGCCAGCTTCAGCGGCATAGCCACGTTCTGCTCGGCGGTCAACGAGCCGAGGAGGTTGAAGTTCTGGAAGACGAAGCCAACCTTAGTACGACGCAGCCCAGTCAGCTCGGCCTCGGACGCGTCGTTAATGTCCTGTCCATCGACCAGCACCTGCCCGCTAGTAACCTTTTCGAGTCCGCCGGCGATGTGCAGCAAGGTCGACTTCCCCGACCCCGAAGGACCCATCACCGCCGTCCACGATCCCGATGGGAACGCAACAGTGACGTCGTCGAGTGCCACCACACGGGTACCACCGGAGCCGTAGACCCGGGTCACGTTCCGGAACTCGACAGCAGGCCGCGAGACGACATGCGGGTCGAGATGAGTTTCAGAATGAGCGTCAACCAATAAAGTCTCCATCTCGAGGAGGGCATCTCCCGCGCACCACTCCGAAAGCTAGTCCCAGTCGATGAGGGTCACGTCCAGGGACGTGGTGTATGGGTGACACTTGTGACGGCTCGGGGTGTCACAGTCATCGAATCCGACACTGCGGTGTGTTGTTGGTGGTGCTGGCTTGTGACGCTGTGACGCCACAGTTGAGCCACTCAAGGAGAGGTCCTTCGTGACCTTCTGCAAAGTGCTACTGAAGTTGTCGGACGTTATGGGTGTACCGCCCGACCGTACAGGTCCTCGGCCGCGAATTTCCGTTCGGCAACTCGAGGTCGCTCACACGCAACACTGTACCTGGAGCGATACGGGCATACCGCCTTGCTTCACCACTTACCCTGACCTGTATGCGCGACGGGTAATGCGCAAAACGGACCCCCCCGTCTACTAGACCCCCGAAGGGCTTGCCCACTGGTCGGTCATAGTCCGATAATTGAAGTTATCGGACGTGAGTGACATCACCTCACCATCCCCCAGCGTTCGAAAATGTTACATGAGCCCGGGTGGGTAGGTCAGGGGTGCTGAGGGGCTCCAGACCTCTCAGGCCAGCCGACGAACATCCATTCGTAGGAGTTCAGATTCTCCCGTGATGCCCGGTGGGGTCTTGGTGGTTGCTGGCAGTAGGTGCCACACAACATCCTTGTTCACCAACCTCGGGGAAACCAAATCGCGCTCATCGCCGTCGACCCTGAGGCTCGCAGCTCCGGCCGCCAGCACATTCTTGACCCAATCCGTGCGCGGGCCGTACATCGGAATGAAGAGATAGCCGTCATCAACGGGGTGGGCGTCAAGGGGAGTCCGGTAGGTCTTCCCCGACGATCTTCCCACATGGATCAGCAGAGGCCTGACGCCTCGTTTGATCTCGATTCGGTTGAACACTCGTTTGTTGATCTGGGCGAGCCAGCGTGGCAGGGGCATGAGATTCTCTCCTTGGTCGATTCGGATGCGGCGGACCGCACATGTCGATGCTCTCACCGAAGCCAGCGCATCAATAGGGCCGATATGCCCTGGTCGCCGCCCCTCGGCCGCCTCCAAGATGTGGGTGTGTCTATCGACCACCGCCCGGAACAACCGACAGCCAAACTACGCGCCGAGTGGGCGGTCGTGACCGCACTCATCATGATCGGTAGCTCGGTTCTCGTGGCGGCGTGCTCAGGGGGCGGCACCTCCGACATGCCGGTTGAGGTGGCCGAGCTCGATTTGACCGAACTCGATGTGGAGATGCACTACGCGGTTGGCTGAGGCTGTTGTACCCAGTGGTCGGCCTACCTCTTCGACCACGGAGCGACGGTCGTCGCGATAGCCGAACCCGACCTGGACGCGGTCAGAGCCGAACTGGGTGTGCCCGTCGAGGCGGCGGCGTGCCATTCGGCCCTGGTGAACGGCTATGTGATTCAGGGACATGCGCCGGTCGAGGCGATTGCTCGACTGCTTGCTGACCGCCCGGATGCTCTGGGGATTGCAGTCCCAGGAATGCCGGTGGGGTCGCCGGGCATGGGCGGCGACCCGCGCACCTGGCCCGACCAGGAGGTCCTTCTCATCGGCCACGATGGTGCGCTGACACCGTTCGACTTCTAGAAGGAGTGATACTGGACCGTGAGGCGTTTTCGACATCTGAGCGTCTTGAAGTGGGCTCTCGGGTTCGCTGGAGTCTGGTTGGTGGTCGTGCTGGTGGTGGGTGTTGTTGTGCAGCTGGCCGGTGCCGACTCCGCGCCGGGAGCTTCGCCGCTCGAGTGCGGCCGTCGGTTGAGTTCTGTCTCGGGTGAGCGTCTCACTCTGCGTTCTGTCCGTGTGGTAGTGGCTCTCGATGAGGAGTGGCGGGAGCAGTTCGGCGACCGCTCCGAGTCTGTGGCTCGTTCTCTTGTGTCAGACGTCTCCGGGTTGTATCGAGACATCGGCATGTACTTCTTGCCGGTGCGGATTGCCGACTGGTCTTCACCTAACGACCTCGACTCCGCCGAAGAGTTGCTTGTCGATTTGAACGATGCCATTCCGCTCGATGACGCCGACGTTATCTTGGCTTTCACGGGACAGGAGCTGCCCGACGTAGACGGTTTCGCTCCGGTGGGCGGGCGAATTGCGGTAATCGGCCACCACCGCGGATCACCGGAGCGTGACGTCCTCGTTTTAGCCCACGAGGTCGGCCACCTATTCGGCGCCCACCACGGGTGTGACATTCCGGGACTGGCCGGTGTGATGGCAGCCAGCGGCTTCGAAGATCCGCTCGTGGTGTGTCCGTGCACTCGGGAGATACTCGAGGCAAACGTCGCCCGGTTCCACGAAGATTGAGTCTCGCCGCAAAGATCGTTCCCGCGGGTATCCGTCGGCGAGTCGCCACCGTTCTCATCGCGGCGGTACTGGGAGCGATCGTGCCGTCGGTGCTCCTCATCCGAGGAGTTGTCGGTGCGATCGACGACGAGATCTCGGAATCTCGACTACAGCTGTCGCAGCTGATGGCGGCTCAAGGCGATCGTCTGCTCACCGAGGCGTTCTTCGAAATCGACATTATGGCCACCGGATTCGCCAGAGGTCCCGACGGCGAGTTCCTCACGCTGGACACCTCCGAGGCGCGTGTGCACTTTGGGCGGTCCGCGGTGTTCAACGCAGGCGTGGTGTTTCTCGACGGGGAAGGCGATGTTCTCTTCGCAGAGCCCAACCACACGTTCGATGCAGCCCTGGACGGTGACGCGTTGCTAACCCTCGCCGCCGCTGCAGAATCGACCGACCGCACCGTTTCGCTCCCATATCTGTCGTCGGCAACGGGCCACGTTGTAGCCGCGCTGAGCCTCCCGGTCTTCGGTTCCGACGGTGCCAGAATCGGGACGGTCGTTGGGATCGTGGATCTAACCGATCCATTCATCACCGACCTGATACAGCCTGCCCGCAGACTGGGGAACACTGGTCATGCGGACCTTGTGGACGAACGGGGCCTCGTGCTTGCTTCCACCGACCCATCACACGTTCTCACCCCTGGTGATCATCCGGAGTTCTACGTGGAGATGGCACAGCTGCAGCTGGCGACGCTAAGGAAGGTGGCCCATTCCCCTGATCCCGGCGACGTCGATCAGTCGGCAGTGCACGTGATGGCATACGCTCCCTTGCGCGAGGCCCCATGGGGAGTTGTAATGGGAGCCAGCGAGGCCGACACCTTCGTTCGCGCCGACCGGCTACGACGCCGGTTGATCATCTTTGGTCTCGCCTCGGTAGCGACGGTGTTCATGGGAATCTGGCTAGCTGTTCGTATCATTCCCCAAATGCAGGGAAGGAGGGCGGGCTGCTAGCCGGTTGGTCGCCCCAGCTTGGCGTATTCGGGGTTGGCTATGAGTCCCAGTGAGTTGGCGAGGCGACCGGTAAAGCTGAACATGGCGGCGACCTCGATGATGTGGAGTATGTCCTCGTCGGCCCAACCGACCCGGCGGAGCTCATCGAGATCCTCCCCAATGATCCGTTCTGCAGCCCCGGCGACCTTGACGGCGAAATCGAGCATCGCTCGGTCCTTGGGCTCCAGATCGGCGCGTCGGTAGTTGGTGAGCAATTGATCTACCAGTACGGGGTCTCTGGTGCGGAGCCGGCACGCGGCTCCATGGGCCATCATTCAGTAGTGGCAGTCGTTTTCGGTCGACACCACCACCGCGATCATCTCCCGCTGCGGTTTGGTCAACTTGGAATCGGATGCTCCCCGCATCAGGTCATCGAAGTAAGTCCACCATCCCATGAAGTGACCGGGCAGGAGCGCAAACGCCGACATGATGTTGGGCACAAAACCGATCTTGTCGGCGAAACCCTCCACCAGGGTCCGCACCTCGTCGGGCCACTCTGACTCTGACGGGACCCGCAACTGCGAAATCGGTGCCTCAGTCTCATTCGTCGCTCCTCCAGTAACACTCGACAACTCGATCACCTGCTCCCGGGAACATCTACGGCTGGCGTTCCTCCAGCAGTTCAAGAATGCGACCCGTTTTCTCTTTGAGGGCGTCGAGGTCGGCCATCATGCGGTTGGGGGGAAACGATTCCGGCATGTTGGCCAACATCCGATCGCACATCTCAGAACACCGCTCCCGCATCGCAGGGCCCTCACTCTCGACCATCTTTCGAATGGCCAGACGAATCCCGGCGGCAACCACGGCGAGGACGATGAGTCGCCTCACGCCTGGTCCTCTAGCTTGCGGCGCATGGCGTCGAACTGCTCGTCGGTGATTTCGCCCGCGGCGTATCGGCGACGCAAGACTTCCACTGCGCCCTCTGCAGGTTGGCTATCCCCTTGAGAGTGATCCCCCATGGTCGTGGGACCCGTCCACATCCCGGGACCTCGACGCCAGAAGCCAAAGATCATCAAGATCACCAACACCATGAAGATCATTGGAAAGATCATCCACCAGCCGCTTCCATCAAACATGTGAACACCACTATCGAACAACCAACCAACAAACATTGACCCTCCTCTAAACGGTGGCAAAGCCCTGTCACATCCTCCACCGCGCTCTCCGCGGCCCTTGGGATAAGGGTCAGAATGGTCGGTGGACCTCGATACCGGTAGGGCACAAAGACCCGTTGTGCGATTGTGAACACAATCACGACACCCAGCATCGTTCATCGCTGAATGACCGGTTCGTGCGCCCCTAGTACGTGACGGTCAACTCGAACAGGACCCCCGAACCGGTGATGTTTCGACAGCGGTGCTGAGGGGCTCAATCTGATTCGGCGGTAACATTCGAGCCGTGAGACGGGTTGTCATCGTGGTGATCGGTGTCTTGCTGATGGGTGCTTGCGCTGGAGGGGGATCAGCGACGAAACACCGATGGGAGGATTGGGGCACTCCGATTGGGAATAGCGCCGCGGAATTCCCCCTCCTGGGCGTCGTCCATCCCGAAGCCGTATTCACTGGTGGTGCCGCCGGCTTCGATCCCCTTCATGGAAGATCGGCTGAACTGGAGTGGAGGATTGGTTCAGCCTTGATCGAAATTTGGACCTTTGAGGCGACGGATCTACAGGTAGACCTGGATAATTTGGTGGAGAGTCGTCTCGCTACCGCCGGTGCGGTACGTCTCAAAGACGTGTTGGTGCGCCAATCAAGGGTGGTTCAAGTGACGTACGGCGCGTTCCATAGTTTCCTGTGGGTCGACGGTTCCGCCGTGGTTGAGGCAAGGGTGAGGGGTACCAGCGGCCCCCTTGGGCCAATCCTGGGCAGCGTCGTTGAACTGGAGCCTGAGGCGTTCCACGATCTGGTTGGGACCTTCCGAGTTCCCTAGGCGCTTCCTTGCGGCTCAAGCGTGAGCCCAAATGGAACCCCCGAGGTGGTGAAGTCTTGACAGGGGTGCTGAGGGGCCTCAGCACCTATCTGAACCGCGATCGGCTGCGCTGCAATCACGCGTCGGTCGAGCCTGCCCGCGGCTCCCTACGGGATTGTTACGGCGGGTGTGGTCGGCGAGTTATTGATCAACACTGTCCATTCATTCTCCGTGAGTTGAACAATCCCTGCTGCTATTGACAGCACGTCGTCAACGGTAAGAGGGGTACTCCCCGCGAACACGTCGATGCTCGCGACTGAGCCGTCGGTGCCGGTCAGCCGCATGACCCTGAAATTCCCCTGCTCCTCGACGATCCGTGCTGTCTGACCCATCACCGTCGTCATGCCGTGGTCGAGGACATTTGGGGGTGCTGCGGGAGGTCCGAGGTCGCTGGCGCTGTTCGGGATCGACTGGAAGGAACAGCGAGTCGATGCGGGAGACACATTGACGTTGACCCTCCTGGTAAAGAGTGACGCCGGGGCGTCGTCGCCTTCGTGCGTGTATATCGCCTGACGGGTTTCGCCCGGCATCGGGTCTGCTTGATCCGAGCAGAACGTCTGGCTCTCTCCAGCACTTACGAACTGCCATCCCGGGAGGTCAAGGCCAAGGTACGGGAGGGTTCCTGCATTCCCGCTGTCGGCGCCCACACCCTCGGTAGTCGCTCCAGTGTCCCCTTGCCCCGCGTTGACGAGTTCTGCCCATTGTCCGGCTGTTAACTCGACGATCCCGTCGACGGTTGTGATTGCGTCTTGCAGGGTGAGCTCTTCGTCTGGAGTCGGGTAGATGGTGATTGAGGCGATCATTCCGTCAGACACGATCCAGTAGATGGAAAAGACGCTTCCCATATCCTGAATGACGCGGCCTTGGGTTCCCATCACTGGGATCAATCCGTGATCGACCACGTCCGGTGCGTCTGCTGGGGGGCCGAGATCGGATGGGGAGTTCGGAATCGGTTCACCGCACCAGGGCATGACAGTGGACACGCCGAACTGCACGGTCAGGAACCGATCCGTCGAATACGACGAACCACGTCGGAGGCCGATTCGCGCCGCTTCGTGGCACGAGGTGAATGCGTCGCTCCCTCCGTTGAATTCTCGGCCTTCTACGTCGAGGATGAGGTACGGAAGCGTGGTCAACGAATCTGAGATCGTGCCAGGGGTGACTTCGAATCCTCTGAAGCTGACCTCTGCCAATGCCAGTTCAGTGAATGGTTCCAGGTCGGCGACGCCGATTCCTGGATAGGCGCTGGTGACGGTGATTGTGAGCACCGAGGTGTTGATTGAGTCGACGGCGATCCACTGCGTTGCCGTGTTTTCGTCAGCCAACGCACCTATTGATGTCTGCGGTAGGTCATTGACGTCTACCTCAACGCCTTTGATGTGGGCGTTTCTCATGAACCGTTCGTCTTGGGGGAGGTTCGTGAACCCGACTTCGGTGATCCGAATCGAGGGATCGAACGCGAACGACATCTGAGCGCCAATTCCACCGTTGATCGTTTGCCACTCGCTTTCGAGCGAGCCATCGATGAGCGATTGGCATGAGAACCCGTCCAGCTCGGCGGAGCAATTGACAAACAGTGGCTCGATCAGTTGGGCTTCGGCCGATGCAGTGGGGTCCTCGGTGACAGCTGGCGATGGCTCATCGTCGGTGCCAGATGTCTCGTCAGCTGAACCGTCTGCGATAGACGGAATCGAAGTCGAGTCAGTGACGGGCGTCGCATCCGTTGGGCTGTCTGGTCTGAGGGCCAACGTCACTGCGCCGGCGATCAGGACCACTAGCCCCGCAGCCAGGCCGATTCGCCAACCGGGCCGTGCGTGTCGTCGCTGCTCGCGAGCCCGCGCTATCCGGCGGCCGTCTACAGGCGGTGCTATCTCATCGAATAGGTCGCGGAGCTCTCTTCCGATCTCAGATTCCACTTGGAACCCCCAATACCAGGCGAAGATGCTCCAGCCCGCGGTCCAAGTGTGTCTGCACCGACGACACACTTACCCCGAGAAGGTCAGCCGCCTCACGGAACGTGAACTGGTACGACTCGACGAGCACGACCACCTGGCGTTGTCGTGGCGAGAGGGCAGCCAGTGCTTCAGAGAGCCGAGGCTCAATCCAAGGGTGCCGGGTGTCAGGTGGCTCAAGTACCGACCGCAGTGTTAGACGGCGGCGGCGGGCTTTGCGTTGCGCGACCCGATACAGGTAGCCAGCGGGATTGTCGAGACGGCTCACTCGGGCCCAGTGCTGCCAGGCGTAGGTCAAAGCGTCGTTGGTTGCCTCAAGCCCACGGTCAGCGCCGTGACTGGCCACCAGCGCAATGCGCAGCCCCGGCTCGAATTGGCGAGCAAACATCACGAAAGCGTCCTCCGCAGCATCTATCAATGTGATCTCATCTCACAAGGGCCCCGACATGACCATCCATACGACGCAGTTCTCGGAGTTTCTCGTTACGGGTACATCATGGATAGGGGCTAGCTACCCCTTGTGGCCCCTATCCATTGGGGAACACTCTTGAACGCTCCGCAGGCTACGAATGTCAGGACCAGGGCAACCGCACACACGCTTCGCCGCATCAGCTTCTCCTTCCGCGCCCCCTGTCGAAGCTACACGCCTATTGGTTCCGGTATTGGTTGTTATCGGACGTGAGAGACAGCGCCCCGCCATCGGCGAGCGTGACCTCACCGGATGGGTGCGAGGCTGAATTGAATCGCAGTGAAGTCTTGACAGGGGTGCTGA
>JACZWZ010000097.1 GCA_022571885.1 Acidobacteriota bacterium | reverse complement strand
TCCTCGACGACGACTGACCCCCCCAGAACCGCAAACGAAGCGTGCCGTTCGGATGCGAACTCGTCGTCGAGTCGGATGTCGGCGGACTCGCCGCGTCCCACCACCACCGTGCCGGTGATCGGATGATTGGTCGACTGTCCGTCGTCATCGAAGATCAATATCGAACGACTCCGCAGCGGCGGGGCGGCCACCGGCGGTTGTCGCGCCGACTGCGGGCTCGGGGCGGCACCGGTATCCAGGGGAGGGCCGGCCACGTGGCCTCGCATTGAACGGGCCACGTAGAACAGGAACAAGTACAGCGCTGCCACAAAGAGGACCTTGATCACGTTGACGGCGATGATTGGCATCAGAGCACCCGAAGAGTCAGGTCGGTTCCGCCGAGGGTGATTAGATCGCCATTGAAAAGATCCATGACATCGGTGAGGCGCTCGTCGTTGACGAAGGTGCCGTTGGCGGAGTCGAGGTCGGCCAACCAGATTGCCCCGGCTTCCCGCCACAGGAGAGCGTGTTGGCGCGAGACGTCGTCGCTGGTGAGGTGCACGTCGGCGGTGCTGCTGCGGCCAATTACCGAGCGGTTCACCCGCAGTTCGAGCGGACTGCCGTTGACCGGTTCGAGGTAAGCCCAAGGTGCCCCGGGTCCGGGTTCGACTGCCGTCTGCACCGAAGCGCTCGACGCCGCGCCGTCGCCGAACCGGATCGTCACCGTGACCGGTCCCTCGAGTCGCCAGCCTCGTTCGGCAGCCGCTTGCGACATCACTGCTTCGAGCTCCCTCTCGGCTTCGGCGACGGCCTCTGCCGGTTCGATCTCGCCACCCAGCGTGACCACGAAGGCGTTCGGCGCACCTGGTCCGGCGTGAGTCTCGAACACACCGAGATCGGCTTCACGGACGATCCGGGTGCCCAGTTCGACCGGATGGATTCGACCCCTAAAGAGATGAGCAGCGAGTCCATCCACGAGTCGTTCGAGGCGGCGTTCGAGGCCGCGGGCGAGGCCCATGGGAGTCAGCGTACCGGGGGCGGGTGTGTGAAAAGCGCCTCGTGGTACGATTTTCCGTCTCCGGGCGAGTGGCGGAACTGGCAGACGCGCAGGACTCAGAATCCTGTGGGCATAGCGCTCGTGGGGGTTCGACTCCCCCCTCGCCCACCACGTGTCCTACGGTCCAAAGATACGGCGTCAGCGCCGTCGTCGTTCGCTCATTCTGTGGGGTGTGGCAGGCCTTGCCATTGCCATCGCCTTTGGTGTGACGCGCGCTTCCGGAGATTCGGAGCTGGCCCGGGTTTACCTGGATCTTGCTTTCGACGTGGCCAAGACCGAGCGGGAGGCCGCCGTGGCATTCTCCTCGATGATCGACAACATCGAGGACTTCGATCGTGCCGCGATGATCAAGCTGCTCGAACGGCTTGAAAACGACACGGAGGGACTTGTTGATGAGCTCGATGCGGCAGATCCACCGGAGTTTCTGCAGGAGGGCCACCTCTTTCTGAGGATTGCGACTACGACCTGGCGCGGTGCCTTGTCGGACTCCAAATTGGGATTGATCGCGCTCACCGAGAACGTGCTCGATGAAGACGGCCTGGCGACGCTCACCCGGGGGCTGGTGGATCTCAGAGTCGGCGACAGCGCTTACGTCGGGTTCCTGTCATCTCTCACCGACGTAGATACCGAGCTGCAAGGAGGGGATCCGCCGATCGTCTCCTTCGTCCCGTCAGATTTGGACGGACTGTTCGACGCCCAGGAGCTGGCCAGGCGCTTGTTCCTCACTGAGAACCTCGGTCCTGTTCAGGACGTCGCCGTGGCCGATCTGAGGCTGGAGCCGGCCTCCGTCGGAGAGCAAGAGGGCCTGCCGGTCTTGGCCAGCACTCCGAATCAGACCGTCGAGGTGACCATCTCGAATCGCGGGAACATTGCCGCGGCCGGGATCGGTGTGCAGGTGAGTCTGATAAGTAACGCAGGAGACCTATGGGAGGCGCGGCAGGAGATCCCGTTGCTCGGCGCCGGCGAACTCACAACGCTCGTGTTCTCGAACCTTCCGGTCGAGCCGGGCACGATTTACGAGATCATCGTGACCTCTCTCTTCGATGACGACGAAGATGGGAACGACAGATTGTCGATGTTGTTTCTCGTCAACCCGGAGGGCTGATGGACACCTGGGCAGTGCTGGCGGTGCTGGCCGCCTTCGGTTTATCAGCGGTTGCACTCGTTTTCGTGATGATTGACAGAGGCAGATTCTCAGCGATCCCGCGTGACGGCGGCATTTATGAATCGGTCCGCACCCTCGACGAGGACCTGGCCGCGATCGAAGCTGCTGTGGCACATCTGCAACCGCAGGTCCGATCATTGATGGACCGGATGCCGGGTGCGTTGCGGTATGCCGCGGTGGTCACTTTCGATGCCACCGAAGAGTGGGTGGGCAATCAGTCGCGGGCCATTGCTCTGCTCAACGAGCGAAGCGACGGTCTGGTGATCACACTCCTGGTGGGTCCCCGCCAGACGCTCTTCTTCACCAAGATGGTTCGCCAAGGCAAGGGGGTGGAGCCGTTGTCACCCGAGGAGCAGACCGCGGTCGACCGAGCCCTCGGCGGAAACTGACCAAGAAGTCCCCAGTCGGCAGTCTCCAGTCCCCAGTCAGAATCCGGTGTTGATTGCCCACGCAGTGATTGCCCGCCGAGCGGAGCGAGGCGATTGCCGTCGGCGCCGCCAGGAGACGACGAATCCCGGTGGCCAGTCGCTGATCGAGCTCTCTCTAATATCTCAAGTGTGAACGACGTCAATCTGCTCCGGACCAATCGCCAGTTACTTGCCGACGGTTTCGCGCGACGCAATCTCGATGTGAACCTGGATGCCTTGGTGGAACTCGATCAGCGCCGCCGCCGGGTTCGTGGTGCCGCCGAAGAACTGCGGGCACGGCAGAAGGAGGCGGGTAAAGAAATCGCTCGACTCGACGGTGAGGCCAAGGCGAAGGCAATCGCCGAAGCAGCCGAACTGGCAGATCAGTACAAGGCGAGCCTGGTCGAGGCCGATGCGCTCGATGTCGAATTCGACGTCATATGGGTGCCGCTGCCCAACCCGCCTCACGAAAGTGTCCCGACGGGCGCAACCGATGCGGACAACATCGAGCTCAAGACATGGGGGACACCGCCCGAGTTCGACTTCGAGTTCGAGGATCATGTCGATATCGGAGAAAGGCTCGGCATCATCGACATCGAGCGAGCGTCCAAGGTTTCGGGATCTCGGTTCGTCTATCTCAAGGGTCAGGCGGTCATGCTCGAGTTCGCTCTCGTGCAATGGGTTCTCGGTCGCCTGGGCCAGGATGGATTTACTCCGGTGGTGCCGCCGGTCCTGGTCCGCGAGTCGGCGCTATTCGGGACCGGTTTCTTCCCCGGAGCGCGGGAGCAGGTATACGCCGTGGGCGTGGATAGTGACGGGAAGATCGAACCCGACGAATTGTTCCTGGCGGCGACCGCCGAGATCCCGCTGGCCGCCATGTTTGCCGACGAGATCCTGGCTGAGGCCGATCTGCCGATGCGGTTCGCCGGGTTCTCCACTTGTTTCCGTCGCGAAGCCGGTACCTACGGCAAAGACACCCGGGGCATGTTTCGGGTTCACCAGTTCGACAAGATCGAGATGTTCTCCTACGCACATCCGGATCGGTCCTGGGAAGAGCATGACTTCCTGCTCTCGGTGGAGGAGTCATTGGTGCAGGCGTTGGACATTCCCTACCGCGTCGTCAATGTGTGCACCGGAGATCTGGGCGATTCGGCGGCCAAGAAGTACGACATCGAAGCCTGGTTCCCCGGACAAGGGGCCTACCGCGAGATCACATCGTGCTCGAATACGACCGATTACCAGGCGAGACGGCTCAAGATCCGATTTCGTGGCGAGCAAGGCCCCACTTCGATGATTCACACCCTGAATGGGACCGCGTTTGCGGTCGGTAGGACCCTCATCGCGATTCTCGAGAACAACCAACAGGCGGACGGGTCGGTGAGGGTCCCCGAACCGCTTCAGGCTCTCCTCGGTACCGACCTCATCGGACCGTGATCGGTGCCACCTCGACGACACACCGCTGAGCGGCAGGTCTTCTCCCGGATTGCCCGACGCTACGACCGGGTGAATCGGATCCTCTCGTTGGGCCGCGACGACGACTGGCGACGCCGCGCCATCGCCCATCTACCCGACGGCGTGGTGGTGGACCTAGGTGCCGGCACCGGGGCCGCCAACCCCGACTTTGGCGATCGAACGATCATCGCGGTGGATCCGGCTCCCGAGATGCTCTCGCTCAACCCGGCGTTGCGGCGGGTGGTCGGCAAGGGTGAATGCCTCCCTCTCGCCGACGGGTCGGTCGATGGCGTCTTCAGTGCCTACGTGTTCCGAAACCTGGATTCGATTGCCAGGACACTCGACGAGATCGCCCGCGTCCTGCGTCCCGGAGGCGTCGCGGCCATCGTCGACCTGGGCCGTCCCGAATCGCGTTGGAAGCGGACATTGCACCGCATCGGCTCGGCAATCGTGCTTCCGGTCGTAGGGTTCTTTGTGGGCGGGTTCAGCGAGTACCGATATCTGCACCGCAGCCTTGATTCGCTCCCGCAACCTCAGGATATCTACGCCGATGCGCCTCTCAATGTGGAGAAGATCTGGCGGATGGGCCCGTTCGGATTCGTCTACGGGGTGGTTCTGAAAAAGCCTCCCGCGAGCAGCTAGCAGCATGCAGGAGGATCCTTGGCGGCACTTCGGGCTGCGCGCCCTGATCCCGCAGGCTCACGATTCGTTCGCGGTAGCCTTAATCCCTCGTGCTAGGCGGGGCGCTAGGGGTGCCCTGTACCCGAAATCCTCTTCATGCGGGGCTGAACTCCCCGCCCGAGGGTTGTCGACTGTCGGGTCAGCGCCGGACACGTGGTGATGACGGCCGGGTCCTACGCGGCGGGAACATTGTGAATCGGGTCAGGTCCGGAAGGAAGCAGCCCTAAACGACTGATCCCGGGCGCCGTAGGGGCTCCTGGCTCGAGCCGGCGATCCGGGACGCGTCGATGGCCGCGATTCGAGGGCGGGGTGCACGAGGTGAGGAGTCGTCAGTACTCAGTCTTCAGCTTTCAGCCAGAGGGCGTGGGCTGTTGATGTTCGAGGAATAGGTGCTCTACTGCACCGGTCTGGGGCGCTTCTACACTTCCGTCACTTGGGAGGGATCGCTCAGTCCGGCCTAGAGCGCACGCCTGGAAAGCGTGTTGACGGCAACGTCTCGTGGGTTCGAATCCCACTCCCTCCGCGTGTCGCATGCGAATCCCGCTGCGCTTCGCCGCCGTCTCGGCGACGAACCTTGCTCCGCCTTCACCTGCGGAGCGCCGTCATTCTTCGCGTCGCGGTTTGGTAAGCCGGGACGGAGCGAGCATCGGGGGGCACGTTGACCGGCGGAAAGGGTTCGAATCCCACTCCCTGTGCCGCGTGGTTGCCCGAATCGACTTCGGTGGCTTCCCCGCCCAACAAGCGCCGCTCGGCTCTCCTCCGCCATATGGGGCTTCGGCCCCATGGCGGCCGCGTGGTTCCCGAGCCGAAGGAGTTACAGCATGGCGGAGTCTGATCAGCAATTCGGCGACGCGATGCGACTCGCTCTCGCTGCGGCGCGGGTCGCCGCGACCCACGATGACGTACCCGTGGGCGCAGTGATCCTGGACTCAGATGGCGCACTCGTGGCATCTGCTCACAATCAGAAGGAACAACTGGGCGATCCGACGGCTCATGCCGAGATGCTGGCAATTCGCTCGGCGGCCGAAAGTGTGGGCGCGTGGCATCTCGAGGGGCACACCCTGGTTGTGACGCTCGAACCGTGCGCCATGTGTGCGATGGCAGCGGTGTGGGCTCGACTGGATCGGATCGTCTACGCGGCGCCTGATCCCAAGGCGGGCGCCGCCTGGAGCCTCTTCAACATTCCACAGGATGAACGTCTCAACCACCGATGTGAGTTGATCGAAGGTGTTCTCGCGGAGGAGTCGGCAACGCTCCTCGTAGAGTTCTTTGCACGGCGGCGATGAGCGCCTCGAGTCCGGCACAGGCTCCTACAATCGTGCTCCCGCTGTACCGACCCTTGGTGCGGCTCGGGAGGGGTGGCCGAGCGGACGAAGGCGGCAGTCTCGAAAACTGTTGAGCCGGTTTTACCGGTTCCGTGGGTTCAAATCCCACCCCCTCCGCCAGCATCTCGTGCTTCGAGTCCTATTCGGCCTCGAAGCACTCGACGAGTCTGAGGTTGATCGGGCGTGCGAGTTCACCTGCCTACGAACTGGCCGGCTGTGGCGGTTCGGTAGGTCTACTGCGGTGACCCTGGAGTGGGCGCATGAGGTTCAAATCCCACCCCCTCCGCCAAGAGTCATACGAACCCCGTGTCGCTTCTTCGCCTACCCGGCGACGAAGCCCACTCCTGTGTTGGCGTGCTGCGCCTTATTGCCTCGCGACGGTGTGTTGGTGGGTTGGGGAGGGCTCACTGCGCTTACCTGGTGGGTCCGGTGAGACGGTTCAATTCCCTCCCTCTCCACAAGTATCTCGTGCTTCGAGCCCTATTCAGCCTCGAAGCACTCGACCAGTCCGCGTAGTCGGCGCTGGAACGCCCGCTGCTATCGTCACCGGCCGCGGAAGATTACGGTTCGGTTCTGGAGCTTTTGCTGCGAAGATTCCATTCGGAGGGATGGTCGAGCGGACGAAGGCGGCAGTCTTGAAAACTGTTGGATCGGTTTTGCCGGTCCCGTGGGTTCGAATCCCACTCCCTCCGCCAATGTCATACGAGTTCCGTGTCGCTTCTTCGCCTTCCCGGCGACGAAGCTCACTCCGGTGTTTGGGTGTGGAGCCTTATTGCCCCGCTGCTAGCGTCCCGCGCAGTGGACGGAGCAAGCATGGCTCTGTGGTGCTGGACCGGTAAGACGGTTCGAATCCCACTCCCTCCGCGACGCGGGATCACTCTCCCCTATGGGGGGGAGTCAATCGAGCGACAGCTCGATTGGTGGGGGGTACCGCTTGACCCCCTTTTCGGGGAGTCAATGGTTGGGGTTGGATCGGGCCTGTGCCGTTCCCGAGAAACATGGAGAGGTGGCCGAGTGGACGAAGGCGCTCGCCTGCTAAGCGAGTAGGGGGTTTATAGCCTCCTCGAGGGTTCAAATCCCTCCCTCTCCGCCAGAGCATCTCGCCGTTCGAGTTCCTATTCGGCCTCGAAGGGTTTGACGAGCCGTGGGCTGCGGGCGCGTTACGAGTTCCCTGCCTACCGTGGCGGTTCGGGTGGTCTACTGCGGTTACCCGTCGGTGGGCGCATCGGAGCCTTCTGCCCGTGGTCTTCAGTGATCTGAGTCTTGAAAGCCTTTAGACGGCGTCGGAGTCGTCACTCCTTGTCGAGGTCATCGAGTGCCGCGTCGAGGAGGCCCTTACGTCGCAGACGCGGTGACGCGAGGGCGAGAGCACCGGCGATGAAGGGGATCACGACGGCTTGGCCTGCCGCGGCCATCGCCTCGATGAGGGCCTCGACCACCACGATCGGTGCCGCCACCACTCTGGCCAGCGCCGGCGAGATCACCGGCGCCAGGGTACGGATGACGCTCCCCGACACCAACCGCCCGGAGTTCGGTGGTGCCTCCACCGGCTGCGGCCCCGGGGCGACTTCCTCGCCCTGCTGATAGAACAGCACGATCGCGGCCCCGAGATGGGCGGAGAGCTGCTGGACGTCGACCGATCCGAGGCCGCCCTCAGTCGGAACCACGCCCGACGGCGTGATGCTGGCCGGACCGCCCTGATTGGGGACCACCCCGGAAGGCGTGACACTGGGCGGTCCGCCTTCGCCGTTGCCCTGACCATTGTTGCCTTCGCCACCGATGACGCCACCACCGTTGCCGCCCCTGTTGCCGTCGTTGCCGCCCCTGTTGCCGTCGTTGCCTTGGCCGTTGCCGTCGTTGCTCTGGCCGTTGCCGTCGTTGCTCTGGCCGTTGCCTTGGCCGTTGCCTTGGCCGTTGCCGTCGTTGCTCTGGCCGTTGCCGTCGTTGCTCTGGCCGTTGCCTTGGCCGTTGCCGTCGTTGCTCTGGCCGTTGCCGTCGTTGCTCTGGCCGTTGCCGTCGTTGCTCTGGCCGTTGCCTTGGCCGTTGCTCTGGCCGTTGCCGTCGTTGCTCTGGCCGTTGCCGTCGTTGCTCTGGCCGTTGCCTTGGCCGTTGCTCTGGCCGTTGCCGTCGTTGGCTTGGCCGTTGCCGTCGTTGGCTTGGCCGTTGCCGTCGTTGGCTTGGCCGTTGCCGTCGTTGGCTTGGCCGTAGGCACTAATACTGTTGCCGCCATCGCCCTGGCTGGGAGCAGCGCTCGCGCTGATGGGGAGAAGCAGCAGTGCTCCGACAAGGAGTAATACGGAGGCGCGCCCTAAACGGCGTCTGATCGATGTCATTACCTGTTGGATCGGCCGAGAGGTGTCGAAACCCAATGATCATATGACATTTTCGATGTGACTAGTCACTCTCAGACGTGCAGGTTCCGTCGACCGCGCGGCTCAACAGCACGGTGCGGTTCTCGGACGATGAGAGGTCGTTGAGGCGTTCCGTGGGCTGGTACCCGACCATCCCCGGATCTCGATACAACAGCGGGGCTGACGCCGGTTCGGTCTGGCTGCCGGGGTCTTGGTCGGTGGTCCGACGTTGGTAGTGGTGGTGACCAGAACCTTCGAAGCGTGAACCTCCTGTAAAAGGCGAGGCGAAGCCGTTTCCCGTATCCAGTTCCCCGTTTCCCGAATCGAGTCCCGGCGGCTTCGAGCGCCATTACAGCTCCAGCAACACTGTTCCGGAAACGGGAAACGGGGCCCTGCAAGCTCCGCGTCGGACCGACCGGCCGCGACCGGTTCTGCGCCTGACACGCACTCTTGCGCTGCTTTTCCCCGAATTCACACCCGACTCTCATCCCCTATTCATGTGGGCGTGAGAACCTGTGGGGGACGAACCGACAGTTCGCGCCCGACCAGGAGCAAACATGGCTGACAAGAACATGACCGCTGCCCAGAAGAAGGCAGCCGCCGAAGCAGCGGTCCAGCTAGAGAGAGACCGCAAGGTCACCGAGCGCAAGAGGCTGATCGGCGCCGGTGCCGTGCTCGCCGCCATTGCGCTGTTTGTCGGTGGCTACGCCGTGGGCACCTCTGGTGACAATGAGTCGTTCATAGCTTCGGAGAGAGTGCTCGACGAATCGGGTGATCGGCGCCCACCCTCTGATCATCGCCCCCGCGACCACTTCCCGGGTCCCCGCCGAGGGTTCGAGCTTCCGGAGGGCTTTGAGTTCCCCGGTCCGAGCGGTGGGTTCGACTTCGACTTCGGTTTCCCAGAGGGTTTCGATGTCCCCGGCAGCGGCGGCTTTGGTTTCGGGTTGGACTGTTTCCCTAGTGATGCGGTGCGGGGAGGTTTCCACTGTGAGTTCTCATTCCCCGATGTCTTCGAGTTTCCATTCTCGAGTGGGCCGTTCTCAGGCGACGAGTTGCTCCCGGACGCGCCACCGCTTGCCGATGAGGTTCCCGCCGAGCCGGGCTTCCTCGGGGTTGCAGTGGTCGAAGGGCCCGACGGGGTCGTTGTGGTCGAACTGTTCCCAGGTTCGCCTGCCGCCGACGGCGGCATCGAGGTGGGTGACGTGGTCGTTTCAGCCGGGGGTGTCACCGTCGACAACATCCATGACCTCATCGGCGCGGTGAGCGATGCCGGCGCCGGCACGGTGATCGAGGTGACTGTGATGCGTGACGGAACGCTGCGGGGCTTCGAGGTCGTTCTCGAGGTGCGCCCCAACTAGGTGAATCTCTAGATGCTCCCGGAGGTCACGCGAAGCGCCTGACCTCCGGGGCGTGGACCTACGCGACCACGCTGCTCTCTTGGGTTAACTCGTCGCCCACTCCACCACGATGTCACCCAGCACATTCAGCGGCACCGGCCCCGATCCGAGCACGGTGTCGTGAAACCCCTTGATGTCGAAGCGATCGCCCATTGTGTCTTTCGCTTCGTCCCGCAGCCGGAAGATCTCCCTCTGGCCCAGCTTGTAGGCGAGTGCCTGACCGGTGTAGCCGATGTAACGGTCCACCTCGTTTTCGATGTTGTTCCGAGCCTGCGGCGAGTTCTCCAGGAAGTAGTCGATGGCCTGCCGACGGCTCCAGCCGAGGGCGTGCAGCCCGGTATCGACCACCAACCGACCGGCCCGCCACGAGTCGAACGAAAGGATGCCGAAGCGCTCCAGGTCGCCGCTGTACAGACCCATCTCGTCGCCGAGCCGCTCGCAGTACAGACCCCACCCTTCCACGTAGACCGTTACCAGTCCGTTCCGCCGGAAGGCGGGCACCCCCTCGAGCTCCTGGGCCAAGGCCAGCTGCAAGTGATGCCCGGGCACGCCTTCGTGGAAGGCGAGAGCCTCAGATTCATACCTGGTCCGGCTGGTCGGATCTGTCAAATTGATAAAGAAGATGCCGGGGCGTGAGCCGTCGGCGGCCGGCGGCAGGTAGTAGGCGAGTGGGGCATCCTTGGCGCCGGGCTCGGGAATCGGTTGGACGATACATTCGGCGACCGGGGTGCGGCCGAACCAGTCGGGCGTCGCTTCGTTGGCCCGTGCGGTGGCGCGCTCGGCTTGCTGTTGGATCTGCTCGGATGTTTCGAACCTGAGTGCCGGGTCGCTGCGCAGCCTCTGATAGATGTCGGCGAGATCCGTGGTACCGAGCACGCTTTCACCGAGCTGTCGGTACTCGTCCTCGATCGAGGCGATCTCATCCAATCCGATCTGGTGGATCTGACGCGGCTCCAGGTCGAGCGAGGTGAAGCGGGCCACGGCACGGGCAGGGAACAAATCTCGCGATCACGTCGCGCTGTTTACGAGCTTCCGATTGGATCGAGGGGCGGATTCGATAAGCGGGAAGTTGAACAAAGCGATCCGGGCGGCGGGAGTGCCGAAGTCACCAAAAATTGTTGCCTACAGTTTCCGCCACACATTGAAAGAGGCCCTTCGAAGTGCTGGCGTTGTGGACCACGTTCAACGGCGGCTCCTAGGTCACGCGGGCCACGGTGTAGCAGACCGTTATGGCTCGCCACGCGCTCGCCTGTCGGAAGCCAAGACCGCACTCGTGGCCGCCATGGATCATTTAGGCGATGTTGACGACGCGATCTATTCCGAACAGGAGCGCATCAAGTGAGAACCGTCTTGGCCGCCTTGGCAACCTTGGCCGTGGTGTTCTTGGCAGGTCCGGCGACGGCGGGTGGTTGCGACTATTACTGTCGGAAGAACGGCGGCACGGCGACTCC
>JACZWZ010000096.1:10437-11464 GCA_022571885.1 Acidobacteriota bacterium | reverse complement strand
GATCTGTGCGAGGAGAGTTCGGAGTTCTTCGGTGCAGTCGATGATGTCGATACGTTCGGCGGTGAGGTAATCCCAGATGCCGAGCAGCTCCATCACCGTCGGATACATGGAGAGGAAATCCACGGGCACCACGGGGGTGAGAGAGCGTCTCAGCTGCACCTCGGTGAGGCCGCCCATGTAGGCGTGCATCGAGGCGTGCAGGATCTCCTGGTGTTCGGGGGTGTTGGGCCAGCGGTCGAGCAGCGATCCGATGTTGATTGCCCGCAGGTATGCCTTAGAGAGTGAAGCCGGCGAGAACGTCTGGGTGGGTTGGAGGTCGATGTCGGGGTGGCGTTCGAGTTCGGTAAGCAGCGCGGCACACAGGTGGGCGGTGGCGGTGACGTCTTGGCGGTTGTAGGCGATGTACTCGTCGGTGATGACACCGTGACGTTCGGTGTGTCCCTTGGAGAACTTCTTTGGAAGTCCCCAGGCCTTGCAGGCCCGTTTGAGGCTTCGTCGCACTCCGGAGAGAGCGGCGTCGAGGGTATGGCAGTCGAGGAAGCTCCCCTTGGTGTTGTTCACCCCCTTGTCACGTGTCTTGGGGCGGCCCCATTGGATGAAGGCTCGGCCCGGTCCGAACTTCTTGATGAGAAGCCTCGGCCGCCAGAAATGTTCCTGCCATTTGTTCTTGGTGGGGTGGGGGCGTCCCCACAGTGCGAATGAAAGTCCGCCCTTGACTACCGAGTTGTCATCTTCGGGGCGAGTGTCGCCGACGTGTAGCGCCAGGCGGGACAGGTCGAAGGGCAGGTTGAACCCAACGACGGTCACCCCTCCAATGAAGCCGCCTAGCCATAGCACGCGTTCAGCAAGCTGGTGACGCGACAGCAGCTCGATACCGCGTTCCTCGGCGTAGCGGACAAGGATCTCGTATCCGGGCGGGTCACGCTCGGCGAGGTCATCAGCGTGAATCAACCACTCCTTGAGCAGCACCACCGTGACCACCCCGTCGTGTCGATACAGCCGTCCGTAGCGCGCCGCACCGCACAGA
>JACZWZ010000096.1:0-10427 GCA_022571885.1 Acidobacteriota bacterium | reverse complement strand
TGAATCTCATCGGCGGTCGTCTCCCCGTCGAGGATCAGGACCTTGTCGATGGGTGGTCGCCGCTTCCTGCTGCGACCTTTCTTCTTGCGAGGTCGATTCGGGTAGTCGACCCAGCACCGCAGGCACAGCTGCTGAAGGTCGGGAGTCACAGATCTCGCCACGACATGTCAGCTGAGTCGAGGCGGCTGATGAGGTCGGCCAGGTCTTTGGCCCGTTTCCACTCGGACTCTGCGAGCCGGTGGTGAAAGTCGGCAGATGAGCGGAGCCCTGCTTCGAGCCGTTCCAGTAGATGGCGATCGTTGTGACGGAGGTCGACGCCAGCGTCACGTTGTCCCTCGGTGCGCTCGGCGTGGCAGTTCCGACAGAGCCTCGCTGTTAGATCAGAGTCGTTTGCTTTTCCGAGTGTGTGGTCGCCTTCGAGCAGTTCGGATGGGCCGGTAACGAGACCCTCGGGTTTGCGATACCCACAGATGAAGCAGCTGGCGTCTGCTCCGAGGCGAATGTTGCGCCGGTGGCGACGCAGGTCGTTGGCGAAGGCATCGTCTTCAGGCATTAGTCGTTGCTGTAGATGTCGCTGACATCGAGGTCACGGTTAAAGGCGAGTTCGTCGATGACATCAGGGTCTGCGGTCAGATACACGCCGGGTGCGATCGGAACCGGTGTGTTCGGGAGCTCGGATTCGTCGCCGGTGTCACGCATCCGCCAAGCCGCCTGCCAATGCCTCCACACAACCTTCGCTCGCTCCGAGCCAACGATGGTCCTGGTCACCAGCCCTTCGTCGGTGATGATCCTCATCCGACGCTGAATCGAATCTGTCGTAGTCGGAACCAGTCCAGCCGACGTCTCGTCCAAAGCGTCCGCCACGTCGTCAAAGAGATCAGCCGGATCACGACCCAGCGCAGCGGCGGCGGCTTCAAAAGAGATGCCATCTCTGCGGGCCAATGCCAATGCTCGCAACGCATCTCGCCTCGACATTCACTCGTCCCTTCTTAGAAATCCCCATCAGGCCAGAGAAGTGACAAGCCTTCAAACTCGTTTAGATGCAACCTGTAGAATGGTGATGTAACTTGTAAAGCCTTGTGAGGCAAACCGACAATGGATACTCCCGACAAGACCTTGTGGACTCAGCGCTCGAAGCTGGTCACCCTGCCACGCCGCGTCTTGTCACCGATTGGGTACGCCGTGGCCTTCTCGATGAGGCCACCCCGGTTGGCCGAGGAAGGGCACAGGGGGTTCAGCGGATCTGGCCGGAAAGCCAACGCCGACTCTTCCTCATTCTCCTCAAGCGCCGTGCCCAGCTTCCCGGCAAGTCGCTGGCCCCCCTGTACAACATCCCCGTCGGTGTGTGGCTCTTTTGGGGGGAAGCCCATGTGCGGCTCGCCCAGGTCCGTCGGGCCATGGAGTCATGGGCGACGGCCATCAAACAACGCGGCTGGAGTTCAGCAGGCGAGACGGCCAGGCTCTCCGTCGACCAGATCGAACGGTCCGGCGCAACCAGGGAAGCCAAGGACTGGCTGTTCGAAGTGGTAGCCGGGACTCTGCACTTCGGAGACTTCGACGCTGCGGAGTTCCGAGACGCGCTGTCACTCGTCTTCGACGCAGCGGACGAGGGGAGAGTCGAAGGCCCCGAGGGAGCCCGCCTGTCTGTCGACGCTCTGACGGATCTGCACGCTGCCCGGTACCGCGCCCTTGCCAGCCTCAGCCGGATCCCGGACGATGTCTACGAGGTTGCGCGGAGCCGGTACCAACAATCCATTCAGGAGTACACGGTTCGTCAGCCCGTGTTCGGCGCCGACAGGGAGATAGGCGAGCTCTTCCAGCCGCGCGATCTGCAGAGCTACCTCGAGTCCACCTGCCTTGATCTGCTCACCCTTCTCGGACTCGGAGACAAACCAGACGAATAGAACAAATGGCCCCCGCGACCGCGCGAACGGTCCGGGGGCCCGACACCGGAAAGGAACTTCCGATGCCCAACAACCCTACCCCACCCTTCGACCAGCTCGAACCCACCAGCGGAATACTCGTCATCGATGGCTACGGCATCGCTCTCAAGGTACACGCTGGACATCTCGTCGCGATCGACGGCTCCGGGCGCTCACGAAGACAACGCCGCTATCCGCGAGCCGCCCACAAACTCAATCGCGTCGTATTGATCGGTCACAGCGGATACGTCACGCTTGAAGCGCTCCGCTGGCTCACCGACCAGAAGATCCCCTACATCCATATCGACGACGGCGAACTCGCCACCACCTCGACCAGGCTCGGGGTTCACAACGCGAGACTCAGACGAGCCCAGGCCTACGCCCTGACCCACCCGGTCGGCATGCGCATCGCCAAGGGGCTCCTCCATGACAAGATCAGAGGCCAGCAAGCAGTCGCTCGGCTCATTGGATCAGCAGATTTTGCTGACGAAGCGATCGAGCGTCTCGACGCGGCAGTGTCGGTCGACCAGCTCCTCGTCATCGAGGCCAGCGCCGCTGTTGAGTACTGGTCGACCTGGAACGGGATTCCGGTGCGGTTCGTCTCCAGCGACAAGAAGCGGGTTCCAGATCATTGGCTCAGCTTCCAAGGCCGATCCTCACCGCTTGGCGGCAACAAGCCCCGGTCGGCCACTAACCCGATCAACGCCATCCTCAACTACCTATACGCGCTCCTGGCAGCCGAAACCCGGATCGCCTGTCACGCTGTCGGTCTTGATCCGGCCCTCGGGATCCTCCACTCCGACACTCCCAACCGCGATTCACTGGCTGCAGACCTCATGGAAGTCGTCCGCCCCCAAGTCGACGCCTACGTCCTGGAATTGCTCGCTGAACACCGATTCTCCAAGAAAGACTTCGTCGAGACCCGCCAGGGAGGCTGCCGACTCGCACGGACGCTCACGCATCAGCTGACGCCAACGACCCGCAGGTGGTCAGCAGCAGTGGCACCGGTAGCCGAACGGATCTCCAAAGATCTCGCCTCCGAACCGGATCTCAGAGTCGGTCCGGTGACAACCCCGTTGACCCAGACGAACCGGCGCAACGCGGCAGGAGGGACAACTCCGACGAGGACCAAGACTCCGAAACTCGAACGAACCTGCCTCAGATGCGGTGACACGCCGACCAAGACCGGTATCTACTGCCGGGTCTGCGCGGAGGACTCCAAGATTGATTGGATTCCGCAGCTATCCGAACTCGCCACGCGACACCTCGCAGTAGCTAGAGCATCGGGGAACGACCCGGCCCACGGCGGTGAAGCGGCCGCCAAACGGGGCGAAACGAATCGTCGTCGCCAAGATGAGATCCGCGAGTGGGAGTAATCGAACGAGCGCCCTGCGCCCGAACGCTTTGACCAGGAGATCCTGCCCCGACTCCAAGGCCTGTCTGCTGGGGAAATGGCGACGGCGACGGGCCTGTCAAGGCCCTACTGCTCGATGATCAAGAGAGGTGCCTACGTTCCGCACCCGAAGCACTGGGATACGCTTGCCGAGCTGGCTCGAGGCGCCTCGAACAGGTGAGGACGTCACTCATTCGATCAGTCTCATTCCTCAGCTTCGATCTGCAGATAGGCAGCGATTGCCTCCACCATTTCGCCGTAGAAGACCGCGTAGGTTTCTCTGGTCACGTACCCGATGTGAGGAGTCGTGAGGAGGCGTGGTGTGGCGCGGAATCGATGGTCCTGCGGGAGTGGCTCGTGCTCATACACATCAAGAGCTGCCCCGGCGATCGTTCCGGCGGTGAGGGCTTGGACCAGCGCGTCTTCGTCGACTATCGCGGCGCGCGAGGTGTTGATCAGATACGCATCGGGTCGCATCATCTCGATCTCCTCCGCACCGACCAGCCCGGTAGTCCGTTGGCTGAGTCTGAGGTGCACCGAGACAAAGTCCGAACTCCGGAACAGCTCGTCACGAGACAACCCGGCCACCCCAACTTCGGCGCATCGCTCTTGGGTCAGGTTCTCGCTCCACGCTCCAACCTCCATCCCGAACGCCTTCGCAAACTCGGCAACTTGCGACCCGAGCCGTCCCAGGCCCACAAGGCCGAGATTCGCCCCCCTGAGGTCTCGCCCCACGCCAACCTGCCAGCCTCCGGCACTCACCGAACCCGATTCGACGGAAAGGTTCCGGGCCAGGCTGAGGATCAACGCCATCGTCAGCTCGGCAGTGGCATGACCAGGCGAGTTGGTGAATCCGACCGTGATCCCGAGGTCGTCGGCCGCCTCCATGTCGATCGTTGAGTTGCGACGACCCGTTGTGATCAGGAGCCGCAGGCTGGGCAGTTGGGAGAGCAAGCTTCTGGGAAAGGCGGTGCGTTCTCTCATGACGCCCACGATCTCGAACGGCGCCAGACGATCGACGAGATCAGCCTCGGATGCACAATGATCCTGGAAGAAGGTCACCCGCGCTTTCGAGGGGAGCCGAGACCAATCGCCGAAAGAGTGTGCTACGCCCTGATAGTCGTCAATGACTGCGATTTCGACGCTCATCGTCAAACCCGAAACTTTTTCAAACCTCGGCGCTTGCGTCGGCAAACTCGTCTTTGATCTTCCCGCCCCGGATCTTGTTGAGGATTTGTGGAAGGAAGAGCACCACCACCACCGCAATGGCAAGCCCGATGTTGAGCGGTCCATTGAGGAAGGTCAGATAGTTGCCGTCGTCGGCGAGCAGCGAGCGCCGGAAGTTCTGTTCCATGTCGTCTCCGAGGATCAGGCCGAGGAGTATTGGTGCCAGCGGCACATCCATCTTTCGCATGAAGTAGCCCAGGACACCAAAGATCGTCATGATCGTGATATCGAGGGAACTGTTGTTGACCGAGTACACCCCGATGTAGGAGATCACCAGAATCACCGGCATCAGGAACCAGGTCGGAATACGGAGGATCTGGACAAAGACTTTCACCAGCGGGAAGTTGAGCAACAATAGGATCGCATTACCGATGAACATGGATGCAATGAGTGTCCATATCAGCTCGGGTGAGTCCTCGAAGACGTTGCCGCTGCCCGGGCGGATCCCCATCGAGATCAAGATGCCCAGTAGCACGGCCGTGGTGCCCGAGCCGGGTATCCCGAGCGTGAACAGTGGCACCAGCGAACCGCCGGCAGCGGCGTTGTTGGCGGATTCCGGTGCGGCGACGCCGCGGATGTCACCCTTACCGAATGTGCCATCACGATCGCTGAAACGACGCTCCAGCCCATACGACATGAATCCCGCAACTGAAGCTCCGGTACCGGGAAGAACTCCGATGAAGAACCCCACAATCGAACCACGGATGATCGCGCCGAGCGAGAACATGAACTCTTTGAAACTCACCCAGATCCGTTCGGCCTTCTCGAACACCACGTTCTCGCCCCGTACGGTGTCTTCCAGCAGCGTGAGTACCTCGCTCACCGCGAATAGCCCGATGGCGATGATCACAAAGTCGAGACCTTCCTGGAGTTTCAGCTCGCCGAAGGTGTAGCGAACAACGCCGGTCTGAAGGTCGTTGCCGACGGTGGCCAACATGACACCCAAGGTCACCGCCAGCAAACCCTTGATGAGACTCTTGCCTGCCAGGCTGGAGACCGTTGCAAAGGCGAGCATGACAACCATGAACTTTTCAGGTGACTGGAAATTGGTTGCCATGTCGGACAGTGGCGGTCCGAACAGCATCAGGCCGATCACTGCCCCGATGCCTGCAATGAACGACCCGATTGCCGAGATAGCTAGCGCCTGGCCCGCTCTGCCTTGTTTGGCCATCTGGTAGCCGTCGATGGTCGTCACCACCGATGAAGCCTCGCCCGGCACGTTGAGCAGGATGCTCGTCGTCGACCCCCCGTACTGTGTGCCGTAGTAGACGCTGGCCAGAAGAATCAGGGTCGAAGCGTCCTCGAGTCCCAAATTGAGGGTTATGGGGAACAGAATGGCGACCCCGGTGATCGGCCCGATACCGGGGAGGACGCCGATCAGGGTGCCGAGCAGACAACCGATCACTGCCAGAATCAGGTTCTCCAAAGTGAGCGCTTGAACAAAGCCATCCCACAGGTTGAAATCCATTAGAAGCAGGTTGAAATCCACTAGAAGCCTCCCCACCAACCGGGCGGCAGCCGCAGTTCCAACCAGTTGTTGAAGACGAACGCCACCGCGATCGTAAACCCCAGGCTGAGGGGTACAAGTTTGCGGATCGGTCCTCTGAAGAAGAGACCTATGACGATCGACAGAACTGTGCTGGCGACGATGAACCCCATCAGCTGGAGCACCTGGCCATACAGGAACGATGTTGTGACCACCGCCGCCAGACGTGACCAGACCGCAAATGTGCCCCAATCCGGCGATTCGTCAGGCTTGAAGATCAAAATCAAGGCCAGCCCGACAAACGCGATCCCCAGGAGGATCGGCAGGGTCTTCGGTCCAATGGGGCCGGTCGTAAAGGCGGTCAAGACGAAGTTGCGCGTTTCGAGGACATACCAGATCCCTAATGCCAGGCACAGGATGCCCAGCGCTCGGTCGCTGGCAAATCGGTTGGGGCCTGAAACGACCGGGGAGGGATCTGACTGATCGGCAGACTGTGGCGCCTGCTCCGAGCCCTGAGGCATATCAGTCATCGGTCTCCCTCCCCGAATCGCTTCAGCTAGACGTTACGGCGCAACGAGTCCGAATGGTTCGGACAGGGTACGGAAGCTGGCGACGGCATCAAGCGCGAACGCTTGGAAGTCGTCACCCAACAGCCGCAGCGGCGACAGACCGTTACCGGCCCGAGCCTCTGCCCATTCATCGGACGCTTCGACCTGGCCGAGTGCATCGACCCAGAAGTCGTAAGCCTCGTCGCTCATCCCGCCCGGCGCCAAAAGGCCACGCCAGATCGGGAAGATCGTCGTATAACCCAACTCGATGGTGGTCGGTGCATCCATGCCTTCGATCCGGTCCTCGGCCATCACAGCCAGGATCCGCAGATCCTCGTTGCCGAAGGTCTCGGACACGTCGCCGGTGAAGACCTCGATTTCTCCACCCAAGAGGGCGTTCTGGGCTTCACCGCCGCCGTCGTAGGCAACCCACGGAATCGCTTCCGGGTCGACACCGAGCTCGACTGCCAACAACAGCACCTTGAAGTGGTCCTGACCACCGGGTGGTGATCCACCACCAAAGACGGTGGCACCCGGATCGGCCCGGACAGCAGCCACCAGCTCATCAAACGTCTGGAACGGGCTGTCCTGAGTCACCGCGACCACACCGAAGTCGGCGCCGATCGCCCCGATCCAACGGAACTGATCTGCTTCCAAGCCGGTGTACCGGTTTTGAGCAAAACGGATCGCCGTAGCCGGCGAAGCCGCTATCACCAGATCGTCCTCGTCGAAACGGTTGGCAGCAATGTCGGCAAACGCCACACCGCCACCGCCACCAGGCTGGTTGGTGACAATCACGTTTCCGGTCAGACCCATCGACTCGAACAAACCGCCGATAGTCCTACACGTGAAGTCCCAACCGCCACCCGGATCCGACGGAGCAACACACTCAGGCGACGTCGGAACATATGGTCCGGCCGGAGCCTCAGTAGTCGCCGCCGCTGTGGTGTCGGCACCGCCGTCGGCGTCATCGTCTCCGCATGCCGCGGCAACGAGGGCGAGTGTCAACACCAGTATGAAGACGCGTCTCAATGCACGCATCGTTTTCTACCTCCCTAAGTCGGCCGCAGTTGCGGCATCTGCCGAGAGCGTTGTGGCCGCATGCGGCGACGACAAGGGTTCTGTACATAGAGTTCACAAAACCGAAAATGGTCACAAGGCGGCAGCGCCCCCCCTTGGCTACCGTGCGCTCATGTCTGGTACGCCGTGGTTCCGTCGATTGTTCACCCAGACGTTGGCGCTCCAATTCGGGATTACGGCCCTGGTTCTGGTTGTGGCTGCGATCGGCTTTGCTCGCCAGGCGCAGGTGACCATCGAAGAGCAGTACGGGCTCAGATCGTTGGCCGTCGCCGAATCGGTCGCCGCCATGCCGGTAGTGCGCGCCAACGTGGCCGATCCGGACTCGCCCTCGTTGCTGCAACCGATTGCCGAAGCAGTTCGCGCCGCGACAGACGTGTCGTTTGTTGTCATCGCAAATGTGGAAGGGATCCGGCGTACCCACCCTTCGCCCGATCGGATAGGAAAGGTGGTGTCGACCGATCCAAGCGAGACGCTGGCCGGCGTGTCGGGTATCTACACCCAGACGGGAACGCTGGGACGTTCGGTTCGGGGGAAAGCGCCCATTTTCGATGAGAACGGTGATGTTGTCGGACTGGTTTCGGTCGGAGTTCTGTCCGTGACTGTCGCCGAGGCGTTTCGCGAGGACATCCCGGCCGTCCTGCTGGTGAGTGCGATCGCACTGGCGCTCGGTGCGGTGGGAGCTTGGTTCCTGGCACGACGCATCCGTCGACAAACCCGCGGCCTCGAACCCGCTGACATTGCGGCGCTGCTCGACCGCCGCGAGGCCATGCTCTTGGGAATCCGCGAAGGTGTGGTCGGACTCGATGCCGGTGGACAGGTCAACCTGGTCAACCCCGAAGCTACCCACCTCCTAGGCATCACCCAGGACAACTTGGGGGACCACTTGGTAGATGCCGTGCCCTCGGTGGCTTTGGAACGGCTCCTCGCCGAGCCGGTGGAGTACCACGATATCGAGCTGACGATAAGCGAGCGTGCTCTGGTGGCGAACGTGATGCCGGTTTCGGTGCGAGGCCACCACGTCGGAACGGTGCTGACGCTGCGAGATAGAACCGACTTCGAGAGCCTCGTCGGCGAACTGGAGTCTGTGCAAGGCCTGGTCGAAGCCCTCCGAGCCCAGGCTCATGAGTTCTCCAACACGCTCCACACGATCTCGGGGCTGGTCGAGCTGGGGCGGACCCCTGAGGTCGTCGACCTCATCTCAAATCGCGCCGCCACCCACCAGCACTTGACGGCGGCGTACGAAAGCGAGCTGCCCGATCGGCTCTTGGTGGGTCTTCTCATCGCTAAGTCGGCGATCGCGGCCGAGCGCGGTATCCGGTTCTCAGTGGAGGTGACCGGCCTCGAGGAAAGCATGTTGGTCGACTCGCGGGCGTTGATCACCATCGTTGGCAACCTGGTCGACAACGCCTTCGATAGCGTCGCCGGACCCCGCGACGGAGGCGCACAAGTCCTAATCAGCATGACCAAAGAGGCTGATGAGCTGGAGCTGACCGTGCTGGACAACGGCACAGGAATCACTCCCGAGGTGCAATCCCTGATGTTCGACGAGGGTTTCACCACCAAGCGCACCGATACCCACGCCGGCATCGGGCTCTCGCTGGTGAAAGACGCAGTTACCGCGGCAGGGGGATCGATCGTGGTCGAGCACGACGACGGCACCAGATTCCGCGTGCGCATCCCGCAAGCGTTCGCCGAAGCAGAATCGATGACCTCATGATCTCTGTACTCATCGTCGAGGACGACTTCAGGGTGGCCGATATCCACCGGGAGTTCGTCGAGCAGTGCGACGGGTTCGGAGTGGCCGGCGTCGCGCTCACGGCCCGCCAGGCGATAGAGATGAATCGGGAGTTGGTACCCGACCTGATTCTGCTCGATCTCTATCTACCCGATCAGCATGGGCTCGACATTGTGGAGACACTTCGATCAGATTCCGGGGCCGACATCATCGTGATCACTGCAGCCCGTGACGTGCCCAACATCCGGTCCGCGATGCAACACGGCGCGTTGTTCTACATCGTGAAGCCGTTTCGGTTTGCGGCGTTCCGTGAGCGTCTCGACGCATACGTTGGCCTTAGAGCGACAATGGCCAACTCGCCTGAGTTGTCACAGGCGGACATCGATAGCGCCTTCGGCCCGCTCCGGACGACTGCGGCAGACTTGCCTAAGGGGCTCAGCGCTCAGACGCTTACCGCCATCGAGCAGACGCTGCGCGAGGCCGACGAGACCTTGTCGTCTGAGGTGGTAGCGCATCTCACCGGGGTGAGCAGGGTTACTGCTCGCCGCTATCTGATCTACCTGGTGGAATCGGGCCGCGCAGAAGTACACAGCGAATATGGAACCCCCGGTCGCCCCAAACATCTCTACTCGCCGCTGGGATCGCAGAACCGCACGCCGAGTTAACGCCCGAAGGGCCTGCTCGAATCCTCCGGCGACGTTTCCGGCCCTCGACATCACCAAGCTGTCCGATCGCGACGGCTAGGGCACAAACCACCTGCGCGACGGGTAATTGCAAAATGGACCCCCCCGCCTTCTAGACCCGGCAACGTGCGACGGGGATAAAGGGGAAGGCGAAAAGCGAACACGACGACGATTAGCCCGAACGCGAACCGTGACAACGGACACGAAAACCCTTCACTTGGGGAGGTATCGGGTGCTGAGGCACTCGACCTCGTGCAGGCGTTCGCTCAGAGGCCCAAGTTGGGCGGCATGGTCCCTTACCGAGAATCCTTTCAGCCTTATATCCGTGCCCTCTGGAAGCATGGACGGATCGC
>JACZWZ010000199.1 GCA_022571885.1 Acidobacteriota bacterium | reverse complement strand
GGGGTGCCGTCGATAACGCACACCCCCCCCCGGCCGACCAGAACACGACTTCGTACGAAGCGATCTGGCTCTAGGCAATCCCCTCCTCGGCAACAAGAACTACACCGGACTCCGATAGTTGCCGGAATCCACACCGAATCGTCGACCCCGGAGCGAACTGCCAGGTCTCATCCTCAGGGACTGTCGTGTCCACCGGAATCTCGAACAACCCACCGCCCCGATCAATCGCGTCGACAGGTCGCCAGACGTCGGTTCCCTCATCAAGTAGGGCTACGTAGATCGTTCTTGTGGTCGGCTCCGCCATTGGTCGAAGCCTATCGACCCGGCCAGCGCCTGCCACCCTGGGGAGCTTCTAACTCACCGATGCCCGATCGTGAGTTGAATCCGGACTCCAGGGGTCGGATGATTTTGATAGGGGTCCCGAGTTGCCGGATGTCGGACCACCCCGCTCCCAAAGTGTGGGATTGTCACCCGAGAAGTGTGACCCGCCCGACAGAGCTTCGAACGAACCACCCAAGACCGAAACCCACCGCCGCGTTTACAGCGCCAGGGAGCGCACCCGATCAGTGAGAGGTAGCCAGATGCCCACAGCGTTCGTCCTGATGCCGTTCGATCAGGGGTTCACTCAGATCTACCGTGAGGTACTTGGTCCGGCCCAGCGGGAGCTTTCCAAGGGTGTTCTTCCGAAGAGTGGAGACGGCGTCCGTCTTCATACACCTGACAACGCTGAGGACAGAGTTCTCATAGGAACCTATCCTGAAGGCGCTGAAGCCGACTCGGGTTCGTCTGTGTCAGAGGACAGCCGGGTCTGGCAAGTCCTGATGGGAGATGGATAATGCAGCGCATCCGCGGTGACTCAAGGCCAGTATCAGGAGGCGTTCCAGCTCTTCGGATCGTTGATGGAGGCTCAAGATTCCTTGCCATTTCCATTTGGATCGCCGGGCTTGCCGGAGTGACTGGCCTTCTGGGCCAGGATCTCGTTGTCAGCTTGGAAGTAGCCGCTTCCATGGCTGTCGCGATCGCGACTGGCGGCCTGGGCTTCGCGTTGTGGCGACGATCACTCGTCGTTTTCGAGAATCTAGTGCTGATTAGGGGGCCGCTACGAGACCGATGGTTTGGCCTCGACAGCGTGGCTGAGGTTGTGACCTTGATGCCAGCACTTGGCCGAGAGCCCACACTCGCGCTGCTACTGCGCGGTTCAGGGGATCTTGTTCGATGTCGGGCCGTTACTCCGCGGCTGTTCACGAGCGTCTATGAGGGTCGGGCCCGGTCGGTCAATCGTGAAGCAACGGGCATCGACAAGGTACCCCGAGTCGTCGAGGAGACCGGCGAGGCGCATCGCAGGGTGAAGACCGCGCTGCGATGGATGGGCATCGGGGGACTCCCGCTAGCTGTGGGAACACTGTGGCTAGACGATCTTGCGCTCACGCAGCGAGTTGGCGGTGGTCTCCTGATAGCCACTGCAGCGGTTGTTCTGCTGTATGCCAGTGCGCACACTGGGGGCAAGACCTAGGGGTCGCGTGCCGTGCACCCAGCGTGTGCCGCCGCATCTACACCACCTATGCCAGGCACCGGCTAGCCACATCTGGCGGGGGCGCAGAAGGTGCGGGGTCTTTCCACCGTCGGCTCGCCAAGGGGGGGTGTACTTAAGAGTCCCTACCCCACTGCTCGTAAATGATGCTTCTATGGCTGTCAAGGGGTGTGTTCGAGGAGTTTGTAGATTCGGCGGGCTAGGTGTCGTTTGAGGCAGCGGCGGATCTCGCGGGTGGTTTTGCCTTCGGTGAGGCGTCGGGTGGCGTAGGTCTTGGTCTCGGGGTGGCAGCTGAGCCGCGAGAGGGTGATGGTGTGTAGCGCCCGGTTGAGTTGGCGGTCGCCGCCGCGGTTTAGCCGGTGCCGGATTGTTTGGCCTGACGATGCCGGGATCGGCGAGACACCGGCGAGGGCGGCGAAGGCGGCGTCGTTGCGGATCCGACCGTGGTGGGACCATGCCAGGTAGATCGCAGCGGCGCTGATCGGTCCGACGCCTGGTTCGGCGAGCAGATGCGGCACCTGATCGGTGAGGATCCGTTTGAGTTCGGTCTCGAGTTCGTCGGCTTCTTGGCCGCAGGCGATCGCCCGACGGGCGCATGCCCGCATCGCTCGTACGGTTGCCTGGTCCTCGATGGGACGGTCGGAGCTGAGGCGGAGCCGTGCCGCTTGTCTAGCGACCTGGCTGCTGCTGAGCCCGCTGAAACGAGACCGAAGACGCGTCGGGGCGGTTACCACCAGCGCTTGGAGACCGTTGAGAGCCTTGGTTCGAGCCACCACCGCTGCGTTGCGGGTAGCCAACAGCACCCGCACCGCTTCACGTTCCCCGCGTCGACGCGGCTCGATCTGGTGCTTGGCAGCCAACACTTGACGAGCAGCTCGGATCGCGTCGATCGCATCGGACTTGGCACCGTTACGGCGCGCCGGACGGCCAGGCCGTTCCACCTCAACCACCCGCTCACCGCAATTCTGGAGAAACCCCGTCAGCTCGGCCCCATAGCTGCCGGTCCCCTCAACCCCCCACACCCGGATCTCGCCACGTGCCGCCACCCAATCCAGCACCATCCGATAACCCGCCGGATCAGCCCCGAACTCAAGCGTTTCTGAAACCCCACCGAGGCGATCCACCATCGCCGCGGTGTGACTCTGCTTGTGGGTATCGACCCCAACGACGAACTCAACCTGATCTGCCAACATTGTCACGGTGACTCCTTCGATAGGACAACCAGTTGTCGGTGCCGGTCTGGAAGACCCGTGTGGCAAGACTGTGATGAGTCACACCGCATTGCGGTGGACAGGCTTCTAATAAGGCCAACCCACGGCCACCGGACCGGTGCCGGCGACAACAAGCGGACAAATCATTTCCAAGGCATCCCCAATAGGAGCCAGTCATCAGAAGAGTCACGTCCGTCGCCGCCAGCCACCAGCCTGCCGATCAGACAGCCCAACCGGCCAATCTGATCCTCACAGTCATCAGAGGGTTCGGTACGTCTTCTCAGCGCTTGAGTTCGCCCAACGCCGCGAACCTCAGCATGTGGAGAGGTACACGTGAGCGGATACTGTGGAGGGCGCCGTCGATCCCGACTTGCGAGTGCA
>JACZWZ010000095.1 GCA_022571885.1 Acidobacteriota bacterium | reverse complement strand
CGCCAGCGCAAGGAAACCGGCGAAGAGGGTCCCGGCGATCACCGCGATCAACACGGTTCTGGTCACGCTGTCTGGCACGCTGTTCATCGGTGAACTACCCCTAGTGGTTGCTTGACCACTCTACGGACGCAGGATCCGGTGATGCGAGCGAGCTGAAGGCCCATTTGGCCGCCCGAGATATGACTAGTCACCGGCTGCTATTGCGGTCAAAGCGAGAAGGGCGATCACGCCGTGGCCGAGTTCGTTGGGATGAAGGGTCCCGGATGTCAGAAACCTGGGTGATGGTCCCTGCAGCGCGGCACTTTGGCCTGCAGTGCGGTACCACGAGACCGGCCCCTGGTTCAACAGCGGGGAGCTCCGGTAATGCCCCGGAGGCCGGTACCAGCCCTCGGGAAAGTTCAGTCGCCGCCTGAACAGAAGCGGAGCGTCTTCGAACTCGTCGGGGTATCCGTAGTTCGGCCACGGTGCGCAGTATCCATGGCCCTGTGAGTAGGTGCTGGCCACACCCCCGACCCAGGTCCAGCCGTTGCCGGCGGCGGCATCCTGTAGCAGCCGATTTAGAGGGTCGAGAAGTCTGGCGACCGCGGCAGCCTGTTCGTTGGAATCGACTTCGTGGAATCCGAAGGGAGCGGTGACATCTCCGAGGATCTCGTCGCAAGGTCCGCCGTCGGGACTGCCGCCTGTCGGATCCGGATACTCGACCAGGAGTACCTGTTCGATCTCGATTCGCTGCAGCCGGGAGGCGAGCCGGGTGAAAGCGTTTTGGAGGCCGTCAAGACCCGGTGTGACACTGCGAGTTCCCGCCACCGGTTCACACCCGAAGTCGAATGGAGGGTCGTATGTGATCCTTGTGCCACGGTCCCAAACACCATCTGCGGCCGAAGCCCACACGTTGGCGATCTTGGTCTCGTAGCAGAATGGGTTCAGCTGGGGATCGGACTCGACCAGTGCCCTGATCACTCTCGAGAAGCCGACATCGTGGCCTCCGACCTGAACCAGCAACAGGTCGATGGCGCGGCCTTGGACGATCCGCTCGACTTCGTCGAGTTGTGCCGGAATCGCCGGTCCATTCCGGGGCTGGAGGAGGCCGCGATCGATCCGAGCACCGGAAGCAGCGAGATCGACGAAGGTCACCGAGGTACGCCGGCTTCCGTCCTCGAGGGCCAGCGCCATGCGAGCCGGCCAACCGACGGAGGACCTATGGGCGAGGGAGTGGCTTTCGCGTACCCCCATATCCAATGAGTCGGCCCAGCGGGCCACACCATCGCCCCGAGCAACATCGGGGCTGCCCTCGCCGCTGGCGTACGAATCGCCGATCGCCACCACCAGAAGATCATCGACCACCATCGTTCCCCGGCTTCTGAGGGTGACACTCCCCCACGGCAGGCGAACCCGGACTCTGAGGTCGATCTCGTGATCCCCTTCGGGAAGAAAGAGATCGAGCCCGGGTCCGGTTCGGTGGTAGACACCCGACCCAGTCGGACCGGAGATTCGCCATTCGTAGCTCAGAAATCCCGAGGCGGGGAGTCCTACTGCCCCGGAGGTCGGTTGGGCGAACAGTTTGATCGCGACCCTCAGGGGGGGGCACGTCCCGGGACACGATCCCGGGGCCCGATTGTGGACGAATTCGGGTGTGTTCTCGATTTCGATGACCCCGTCTCCATTGGCATCCAGTCCGAAGCGGGCGTCGGTGCTCCAATCGAATGAGGCGCGCACCGGTGTCTCTTGGGAGGTAGAAGACGCCGGGGCAACCCCGAGCATCGCCGTTACCAGGGTGACACCGGCGAGGCCGGATGCTCGGTGCCGTCCACCTAGGAGCAGCCATCTCAGCACCGGCACCGAGATCACGTCTCGGAGGCTGGCAGGGTGAACCCGACTATGGCGCCTCCGTCGGCGGCATTGCGAACGAACACCTGGCCGCCGTGGTCGGTGGCTACCGCGTCCACGATTGAGAGGCCGAGTCCTGATCCCGGCCGTGATCGAGCCTGCGCTGATCGATAGAACCTTTCGAACACATGGCCGAGATCCTCTTCGGGGATACCGGGGCCGTGATCGCGCACCGAGAATTCATGGCGGCGGAGGCGGATTTCGATTTTCCCGCCATCGCTCCCCCACTTGGAGGCGTTGTCGAGGAGGTTGGAAATTGCTCGCAGCAGGCTGTTCGGCCTGCCCACGACGACCGTATGTTCCAAATCGGTCTCTATCGCGAGGTCGGTGCGCCGTCGCAGCCGCTCTATCGCCTGCTCGACGATCGCGCTCAAGTCCACTTCGATTCGTGGCTCCTCATCACCACCGATCGTGGCCAGATCGATCAACTCGTTCACCAAGTGCGACAGTTCGCCTACCTCGGAGGTGAGATCGGCCATCAACTCGGAGCGGTCGGCGTCGCCAACGGCTCCCAAGGCCAGCAATTCGATGTTGGTCCGAAGGCTGGTGAGGGGGGTGCGTAGTTCGTGAGATGCGTCGGTGATCAGCCGGTGTTGGCTGATCCGGGCCTCCTCTAGAGCAGCAAGCATGGTGTTGAACGCAGCTGCCAGGCGCCCCAGCTCGTCCCCACGACCCAAGTCGATCCGCGCTTCCAAGTCGTGGGTCTCTGCCACGTGCTCGGCTGCGTCGGTGAGCAAACCCACCGGGCGAAGGCTGTGACGACTGATGAACCACCCGACCACTGCCGCAACCGCCGCACCCAGGATGCCCAGCAGGGTGAGCCTGAGGCGAAGACCCGACAGGATGGCATCGGTTCCCGTCACATCGCGTGCTACCTGAATGGCCAGTCCCGGACCCAGGTGCCGGGTGAGCATCCGATAGTGGATCGACGCCACTGTCACGTCGCGCAGCAGGTCGGGACCGGGATATCTTGCCAATTCGAGATCCGGCGTACCCACCGGTAGCACCACCCCGTATCCACCAAAGCTGAGCACGACGCCGTTTGAGTCGAGAAACTGGGCGACCGCATCTTCGCGAATTATGTTGCCCGCCGGCGCGCTGCGGCCGGTTGGCTGGGACGGGCCGGAGCCGATGTCGGTCCCCTGACTCGGGAAACCGAACAGGCCGGGACGGCGTCCGATGTCGTTGAGGTCGAGCGACCCGAAGACGCCGGCGACGGGGCCTCTTTCGACCAGGAATCGATCTACCTCCAGCCGTGCCTCGTCCCTGGCGAACCCATAGGCAAAGAATGAAACGGCGGCGACTGCCAACCCTACGGCGAGGGCTACGAACGTGGTGAGTCGGGCTCGAAGGCTCACTGCTGGCGGGCGACGTATCCGACGCCGCGGACCGTGTGGATCAACCGCGGCTCTCCGCCGGCCTCGGTCTTGCGCCTCAAGTAGCCGACATAGACGTCCAGGGAATTGGATGAGGTTTCAAAGTCGAACCCCCAGATGCGGTCGTAGATGGTGTCACGCGACAACACGATCCCTGAATTCATCAGTAGAAGCTCGAGCAGGTCGAACTCGGTCTTCGTCAGCTCGACCAGGCGTTCGCCTCGTCGCACTCTGCGTGCCGCCGGGTCGAGCGAGAGATCGCCTATTCGGAGAACACCTGAGTCGGCGGGCAGCTCACGGCGGCGCAGCAGGGCGCGGACCCGGGCCAGCAGCTCCTCGAGGGCGAAGGGTTTCACCAGGTAATCGTCGGCACCGGCGTCGAGACCGGCTACTCGGTCTGCGAGTTCATGCTTGGCCGTCAGCATGAGGATGGGGGTCGAGTCGCCGGCCGCTCGAATCTTTCTGCACACCGCCATGCCGTCGAGGATCGGCATCATGATGTCGAGAACCATGGCGTCCGGCGGCGCCAGGGCCGCCTCCACCAGGGCGCGTTCCCCATTCTCGGCGGTGGAGACCTCGTATCCCTCGAATTTGAGGGCCCGTTCGATCGACCTCCGTACCGCATCGTCATCTTCAGCAATGAGAACTCTGTGAGTCACCCGGGCAGCGTACCGATGGATCATGAGAGGTGAGTGAGAGGCCCATTATCGGTTCGTGAGAGCGATCCTCGGGTTGCCATCCGATCTGTCGTCAATCCTCAGTGCCGCGGCCACGCCGACGCTGGGGTAGTTCTCATATACGATCCGGCGGTGAGCATCTACTCCCGACTCCTGGCCGCGGTCGGAGACCGGCGGTGGTTTGCGGCGATGGCGTCTCGGGTGGCGCCTCGCCTCGATCGCATCGTGTTCAGGATCACCCGAAGGCGCCGGTTGGCGACTCCGGCGTCGGTCGCGACCTTCTTTGTCACCACGGTCGGCCGACGCACCGGGGCTCCTCGCACAGTTGCCCTGTCCTTCCTGCAGCGGGAGGCCGGCTATATCGTGGTCGGGACCAATTTTGGCAAGAGCGCAACTCCCGAGTGGGCATTGAACCTTGTGGCGAACCCTCGAGTGCGGGTCGAGTGGGGAGGTGAGGAATTTCGGGCCGAGGCTACGGCGGTACCCATCCAGGATCAGGAAGCACTATGGGAGGCCTTTGAAGCCATGTGGCCCCCATACGCCACGTATCGAGCGAGAGCGACCGATCGCACGATCGGCATGTTTCGACTGGTGAGGTACTGATGTACGGCTCGGCGGTTGATTCTCTCGATGTGACCTCCCGTGAAGAACCGGTCCTGATGTCCCTGGAGGGTGACGAACCTTGCAGTCGACGAGGATCACCTTGCCGGCCGCGTTGATTGCTGCCCACCGCTCGGCAGACATCCGCCGACGATCGGCTTCGACAATGTGGTTAGAAGCAACCAGTTGGTCGGAATACCCTGGAGATCCCGTTGCTTGAGAGGACCGTGAGATCCGAATTGGAATTCGTTTACGTCGGCGATCCGATGTGCTCGTGGTGTTGGGGCTTTGCGCCGGTGCTGGAGCGGATGCAGACCGTCTACGACATTCCGATCAGGGTTGTTGTCGGCGGCCTGCGACCCGGACCCGATGCGGAGATGCTCGACGATCGACTGCAGGGTTTCCTGGGTCATCATTGGGATCAGGTCGAGCAGGCGTCCGGTCAGCCCTTCGATCACACGTTCCTCGAGCGCCGCGACGGATGGAGGTACGACACCGAACTCCCGGCCAAGGCGGTGGTGGCGATGCGTTCGATGGATGAGAAGATGACATTGCCGTTCCATATTCGGCTCCAGCGGGCGTTTTACGCAGAGGGCATTGACATCACCGATCGGGAACGATTTGCCGCGTTGGTCGATGGCTTCGGGATCGATCCGCAGGAGTTCGCACGGCGCCTTCAATCCGACGAGACCAAGCGCCGGACCTGGGACGACTTCGCCGAGGCTCGCTCCCTCGGTGTCACGGGTTTTCCGGCCCTGCTGGTATTCGACGGAGAGCAGCACCGCGTCGTTACGAGAGGTTTCATGCCGGCGGATCAGTTGCTGCCCGCTCTCTCCAACTGGCTCCTCGGGCAGTACGGCGACGCCGAGGGTGGGCTCTTCTGTGAGCCGGGCGTTACCTGCTGACCGCTCGGTCGGGATCGGCTGGATCAGCCGCCTGGTTGTGATCGGCGTTGGTGTGAGTGGATAACCGCGGGACCGATATCGCACTGCGAAACTGTCTTGCCTACGATTCCGCCACGTGAGCCAGCATCCCATGATCATCCAGGGGGGAATGGGGATCGCCGTGTCAGGATGGACTCTGGCAAAGGCGGTCTCGTCTGCTGGTCAGATGGGTGTCGTTTCCGGTACGGCTATCGACGCCGTCCTGGTTCGCAGACTGCAACTTGGCGATCCTGGCGGACCGATCCGGCGCGCATTCGATGCATTTCCGATTCCGGGCGTGGTGGATGACATCCTGGACCGGTACTTCGTCGAGGGCGGCAAGGAGCCCGATGCCCGTTTCAAGCAGAAGCCGATGGGCAAGCTCAAGCCGTCGCGCCGGCTCCAGGATCTCATCGTCGTGGCAAACTTTGTCGAGGTGTGGCTGGCCAAGGAGGGGCACACTCAGCCGGTCGGGATCAACTACCTCGAGAAGATCCAGGCTCCGACTATCGCATCTCTCTACGGTGCAGCTCTCGCCGGAGTCGACTACGTATTGATCGGTGCCGGAATCCCGCGCGCCATCCCGGGCATCCTCGACCGCCTGACCGCCGGGCTGCCGGTCGAGATGCGAGTCGACGTGAAGAAGGCCACCTCGGCCGATGACCCCTACATCAGGTTCGATCCGGCCGAATACGCCGGTGGGGTGCCCCCTCTGATCAAACGCCCGATCTTTCTCGCAATCGTTTCATCCCACATTCTCGGCACCCTGCTCACCCGCAACCCGGAAACGTCGGTGGACGGCTTCATCATCGAGGGTCCCTCGGCCGGTGGCCACAACGCACCCCCTCGCGCCAAGGAGGGACTGAGTGAGCTCGGAGAGCCGATCTACGGAGAAAGGGATGTCCCCGATCTGGGAGTGTTCCGCGAGTTGGGTCTCCCCTTTTGGATGGCAGGTGGGTACGGGACGCCCGAGCAGGTCAAGCACGCACTGTCCGAGGGTGCCACCGGGGTTCAGGTCGGCACTGCCTTTGCGTATTGCAAAGAGTCGGGTTTGGAGCCAGAGATCAAGGCCCAGGTATTGGAGGAGAGCCGCCAGAAGCGGCTGGTGGTGTTCACCGATCCGATCGGCTCGCCGACCGGTTTCCCCGTCAAGGTGCTCCAGCTGGCCGGCACCGTTTCTGAGGAGGACATGTACGCCGCAAGAACCCGGATCTGCGATCTCGGGTACCTCCGTTCGGCCTACTTGGACGACGACGGCAAGAAGGGTTGGCGGTGTCCGGCAGAGCCGGTGGAGGATTATGTTCGCAAGGGTGGCGACCTGGCCGACACGGTGGGTCGCAAGTGCCTGTGTAACTCCCTGATGGCCAATATCGGTCTCGGCCAAATCAAGCGCGATGGCACGCCCGAACCGATCCTGGTGACCTCGGGCGACGATGCGGTGGATGTCGCTCGCTTCTTGCCCGAAGGAGGCTCGAGCTACCGGGCCCAGGACGTCATCGATTATCTCTTGGGCGGGATTGCCACCGGCTAGTCGGCAGATAACCGACCGACGTCGGGCGTCAGCCTTCGATGAGATCGGTGTCGGGGCGGAAGGCCGCCCACGAGAACCAGAAGGTGCGGACGAACGTGATCGGCTCCAGCACGCTGCCCGCCAGCGGACCATCGACCGCATCACCGATAACGCTCCATGTCGTTCCCGTTTGGTGGTCGATGAAGACGTCGCCCTCCACCCGGAAGGTGAGCGTCTGCCCATCGATCACCGGCGAGAACACCCCGACTGTGCCAACATCGCGTCCGGCGGCGATGTCTGCCGTGTCGAGCGCCGATGCCTGACCGGCCTTCCAGAAGATCGTAAGTGGGGCGCCCCCGAACTCCCCGGTCGTCACCGCGGCTTCACCTTCCATCAAGCCGTCCAGCGTCCAGGCGACGGCTTCAGCATCGGATTGGATAGCGACGACGCGCTGCATCGCCTTGGCCCGAACGTCGATCTCGCCGCTGAAGAGGAATGGTTGCCCGTTGGGATCGTCGAGGCCGGTGTAAGGGTTGGTTCCATAGGGGCGGTCGGCGCCGGTACGTTCACGGTCGAGAACCAGGGCATCGGGTCGGGCAGCCTTGAATTCGCCCCACGACAAGGTCGTCGATGGGATTTGGGTCAGCGCCTCGCCGGTGAGAAGACCTACGACGGCTCGCCCGTCGAACTGGTTCCACAGACTCTCCGTGGCTCGGTCGTACATCACCAGGTTGGCGAAGTAGAGGCTGCCTGAGGTTCCGAAAGTGGTCTCGACCCCGCGCACCCTCCTCTCGAATGTGAGCGCTGAATTACAGAGCGGGCAATACGTGACCGCCAGCGGGACACCACCGACGGTGTCGTTGACGATCTCGTGCCACATCAGAATCTGGATTGGATAGGCCCTAGTTTCGCCTGCTATTTCCACCACCATCACCGGCTCGGCATCGTTGAGGTATTCATCCGCGGCGGCGACGGTCACGAACTGGGGATCATCGATCGGGGGGATACCGTCGGGCGGGGGCCCTCCGGAGCGGATGTCTGCCGGGTCGATCAGGGGCTCGGGGAACGAGGAGTTGAACCTGTCACGCAGCGCCGAGGGGCCGTCGGGAAGCTCGCCGTCGGGCGCGGTATCGCGAGAATCGGTCGCCGCCACAGAGGGCGCGCTGGTGCTGGTAGGGGTGGTGGACGATGTCGGGTCGGAGCCGGTCGTGGTGCCTACCCGGTCGTCATCGCCAGCGCATGCGGTGGTTACCACCGCCATGCCCATCGCCAGCGCCGCCAACTTGGTGGATCCTGTCAGAGTACGTCCCTGCCTCTCGATCGAACCGGCGGATGGCATTGCTGTAACGACTCGGCCGGCAGAACGGGATCCCGAGATGTCGGAAATACGACATTGCTCCACGTCGGTGGTTCCAATTCTGGCGCGGCCGGTAAGAAGTTGCTCAGGTGTTGCGAAAAGGGGATTGCTGCGGGTGGTGGACGGGCTCAGGTTGATGGTGCCTGCGCCGATCGATTCCGAATTCCGGGAGCGGGTGTTGGATCATTCGAGGGCCATTTCCTCCGAACTGCCTTGAACCTCGTCGATCAACCCCGTATGGTTGGCGCGGTGAGGAACAACTCCAGCGATCGACTCCTTCTTCTCATGTAGGTGAGCGCCACATTCCGGCACTCGCCAAGCCTCTCACGCCTCTCAAGGCCGGGAGGCTTTTCTCGTACCCAGACCAAGAAGCAACCAAGGACGACCCCATGACCAGCGTCAGACAGAGCGGAGCCCAGCAGCCGAGCTCGATGCCTTTCGACAAGTACCGTTCGTTCGAGACGATCGGGCTGACCGACCGCACTTGGCCCGACCGTGTCATAACGGCTGCTCCGCGGTGGTGCTCGGTGGACCTGAGGGACGGCAACCAGGCACTCATCGACCCGATGGATCCAAGCCGCAAGCGCCGGTTTTTCGAGCTGCTGGTTTCAATCGGGTTCAAGGAGATCGAGGTCGGCTTCCCGGCGGCGAGCCAACCCGACTTCGATTTCATCAAAGCCATTGTGGCCGAGGATGCCATCCCCGATGACGTCACCATCCAGGTGCTGACCCAGGCTCGTCCGGAATTGATCGCCCGCACCTATGAATCGCTGTCGGGGGTGCGATCCGCGATCGTGCACCTCTATAACTCGACATCTGAGCTTCAGCGCCGGGTGGTTTTCGGACTCGACCGAGCCGGCGTGATCGATGTGGCCGTCGAAGGCGCCCGGGCCTGTGCCGCCGAGACAGAGAAGCTGGCGACTCGATCCCCCGATTCGGTGATTCGATATGAGTACTCACCCGAGTCGTTTACGGACACCGAGCTGACATTCTCCGTCGAGATCTGCGAGCGGATCATGGATGTCTGGCAACCCACGGTCGACGACCCTCTCATTCTGAACCTTCCGGCGACCGTCGAAATGGCGACTCCCAACGTCTTTGCCGATCAGGTCGAGTACTTCGGTCGCCACATTCGTGATCGTGAATCTGTGGTCTTGTCGCTACACCCCCACAACGATCGGGGCTCGGCGGTGGCGGCGGCGGAGCTCGGTCTCATGGCCGGCGCCGATCGGGTGGAGGGGACGCTTTTCGGGAACGGCGAGCGCACCGGCAACGTCGATCTGGTGAGTCTTGCCCTGAATCTCTTCAGCCAGGGCGTCGATCCCGAAATCGACATTGGACACATCGACGACATCCGTCGCACCGTCGAATTCTGCAATCAGCTACCGATCCACCCCCGCCATCCCTACGCCGGCGATCTGGTGTACACCGCGTTCTCGGGCAGCCATCAGGACGCCATCAAGAAGGGTTTCGAGGCGCTGCCCGACGATTTCGCCCTATTCGAGGTGCCGTACCTCCCGATCGATCCCAACCACGTAGGCCGCTCATACGAGGCGGTGATCAGGGTGAACAGCCAGTCCGGCAAGGGTGGGGTCTCCTACATCATGAAGTACGAGTACGGGTTCGATCTTCCGCGGCGGTTGCAGATCGAGTTCAGTCGCGTGATTCAGCAGATCACCGATGGGACGGGTCGTGAGATCCTCCCTGAAGAGATCTGGAAGGCGTTTTCGGAGACGTACCTGGCGTCGACCCGGCCGCTGGCATATGTCGGGCACCGGGAGCATTACGACTCGGCCCAGTCGGACGAGTATCAGCTGACGGCCGTCGTCAGCGTCGACGGGGAGGAGCGCGAGATGAGCGGCCGCGGCAACGGGCCGCTATCGGCCTTCAAGCACGCTCTGGAAGAGGGCGCCGGCGTCGAGGCGGCTCTGGTCGACTACCAGGAGCACGCGGTGGGAACGGGAGTGGATACGACTGCCGCCGCCTACGTCGAACTGGAGATGCCGGACAAGACCATCGTGTGGGGTGTCGGGAGCGATCCGAACCTCGCCACCGCCTCGATGAAGGCTCTGGTCAGTGCACTGAACCGGGGAACCGCCTAGTAGCCACCTGAGCCGGCATGTTGGGAGTCGTGTACGCCGATTCGTCCCGTCGATCAGTTCCCACCCACGAGGCACGGTCGGCTGAACCCGGTTGACGCCACCGTGATGCTCGGCGATGGCGGCATGGTTGGGTGACTAGTCCCTTTGAGGCTATCAAGTTGATTCTGTGGTCGTATGCACGATTTGACGATGTGATCCGTAACAGCCCTTACGGAGGACACCATGGATCAATCCACGCTTCGCAGGCTCAGGACGCGGCGAAAGCGCCGGCCTACTCAGCTGGCACTCGCTGCAGTTTTGCTCGCCGCGCTGACCGCGTCCGCGCTCGTCGCCGGTGCGGCGGCGCCAGCCGGCTCCAGCTTTGACGTTAAGACCATCGCGGTCATCGACCTTGCCGCTATCACAGGTCTCGACTCGGATGACCAGGGGAAGCTCGACAAGGCGCTCAGCCACCTGTACAAGGGTCACGTCGATGAGTTCTGGGCCTTCGACGGAGATTCGCTCGCTCGCAAAGGTGAGAGGGTGTTCAAGCACGACGCCAAGGCGATCAAAGAACTCCTGAAGATCCAAGCAGCTTCGGCCGACGCCGACTTCGTCATTGGTTACACAATCGACATGATCCTCCTCATGGACTTCCAACTGGCTCAAGGAGCGATTGAAGCCGCATTAAGCGTCGGTGCGAATACGACCAAGGCCGCGAAGTCGATGGCCGAGGCCGAGACCGCTCGTGTCAGTGGAGACATCTCCAGGGCTGTCAGCAGAGCCGGCAAGGCGTGGAAGGAAGCCGTTCACGCCCAGGAGAAGGCATCAAAGGGCGGATCTTCCTCGGGCGGCAAGTACAGCGTGTACGACGTTGTGTTTGTGCGGGCCGACACGGTCGATACCGACAGTCCGGTCTTCATATACGTGAGCGGTAACAACCAGCCCGGCACGCCCGGTGACACTGGCAGCGGAAACGAGGGCTATTTGTTCGCCGCTGAGTTCGGTCCGGACGACACTTTCCTCGATCCGGCGTTGTGGCCGGGTGGCGGGATCATGCAGTTGCACGTGTC
>JACZWZ010000094.1 GCA_022571885.1 Acidobacteriota bacterium | reverse complement strand
TGATGGGTGGCTGGACATCTTCGTGGGGAACCTGCAGGACGACGACTTCCGCAACTTCCGGACACCGCATTACCCCGGGCACTATAACCTGCTCTACCGTAACAACGGGGACCTGACGTTCACGGAGATTGCGGAGCAGGCAGGCGTCAGGGGCCCACAGATCTTGATGCGGGACCTGGACGGCCAGGCCATACTCTTCGAAGACCCGGAGACCGGGGAGAAGTACGAGGGCTACGACCCCACGGCTAAAGACCGGCTGGGGAACAGAGTGGGTGAGCCCACGGGCCAGACCCACGCGGTGCTGTTCTTCGACTATGACGACGACGGCGACGCGGACCTGTGGGTGGCCAACGACGGCGACCGGCTTCGCGTTTACCGGAACGACTCCGCCCCCGGTATTTCCTTCCGAGGCACCGATGCCCGGGATCGAGGCATCGCTGGTTGTAGATGGCCTCGATCGGCCTACATTTGCCGTTCCGACCGGTGACGGTCGGTTGCTGGTATCCGAGAAGGGAGGGCTGATCCGGGTTGTGGTCGATGGCGAGATCCTCCCCGAACCCTTCCTGGATCTCGACGTCGTCATACCCGACAAGAGGCCGGAGCGTGGCCTGCTGGCGATCGCGCTTCATCCCCGATTCTCGGACAACGGGCGGTTCTACGTTCATTTCACCGATGGCGATGGAGACTCCCGGCTGATCGAGTACAGAGTGTCGGTCGACGACCCCAACCTGGCCGATCCGAGGTCGGCCAGGCTCGTTCTCGCCGTCGAACAGCCGGGCGAATTCCACAACGGCGGGATGATTCAGTTCGGCCCGGACGGGTATCTGTGGGTGGCGTTGGGCGATGGCGATTTTGGCGACTCGGACCGAAATGCCGCCTTACGTCAAAACCTGCTCGGCTCGATTCTGCGGATCGATGTGGATGCCGGGGATCCCTATGCGATCCCTGCCGACAATCCTTACGTCGGCACCGACCTCGCCGCCGAGATCTGGCTGAGCGGGGTGCGAAACCCCTGGCGCTTCTTCATCGACGCCGAGACTCGCCAGATCGTGATCGGGGACGTCGGTCAGTTCAGGTGGGAGGAGATCACCGTTCTCCCATTGGATGCCGGTGGACTGGACCTCGGCTGGCCCCGCCTCGAGGGCTCCGAGTGTTATCAGGCCGAGACCTGTGCGACGGATGGGCTGACGATGCCCGACCTCGAGTATTCGCACTCGTTCGGGTGCGCCGTGATCGCCGGGCCGGTCTATCGCGGCTCTCTGATTCCCGAGTTGGAGGGGATGATCGTCTATGCCGACTTCTGCTCCGGTCTGGTGCGGGCGTTCTCGCTATTCGATGGGCATGTTCTAAGGCACGTAGCCCTGCTTGAACCCGGTGTCCACGGGCCGATCCTGTCGCTGGCAATCGACGAAAATGGAGAGATTTTGCTTCTCACGCAGATGGGGGAAATCAGAAGACTGCAGATAGCGACCGACACGACGAACTAGCCGGTTCCCCGAATGGCGTTGGCGGTCCAAGAGCCGATCGTTGAGTCAGGGCGATCGCCTTGCTGCGCTCGGCGGGCGATCACTTCGTGGGCAATCGCTGCCTTCGGCAGCGGGCAATCCAGCAGATCGGGATGGGAACAACGTGCTTGTTCCTGACTCGGGAATCGGGAAACTCGACTAGAACGCCAGCATGGTCCGGGTGGACGCGTCGAGCAATTCGGAGGAGGCTCGGCCTGGAACGGAAAACGCAGACAGCGGCCTGTCTGCTAATTCGCAATGTCGATCACCAGCCGCTGCGGATCGACCCGGGTACTCACCTGGAATCTCTTCATATCACCGAGGCCGATGACCCAGACCATTTCCGCCTCGAAGTCATCGACGAACGAGATCTCGACGATGGACCCCAGTTCGGGGTCGAAAGATGTCGGACCCAGGTAGGTCGGCGACAAGTCGTCTACGTCGTAGGTGAGCCCCGGAACGATCCGAATCACCAGAAACGCCGCACCGTCCGGTGTCACCGGGTCGCCTCCACCGGAGCCGGTGAACGTCGGGCCGGACTCATATCCCACCCGGTACATCGGTGTCCCGTCGCCATCGAAGTCGAAGACGATTCTCGTGAACGTGATGTGGTCCCCGGTGCGAACCGCGGTTAGTGCCGACCCCGGATCCCCGTTGGATTCGGCGGTTTTGGTGTCCGTGTCGAACTCGGACGGATCGGCTGTGCCCTCGGTCGTCGTCGACGAGGGGACCGTGGTGGTAGTCGTCACCGCCGTGGTCGTGGTGCTGGGCGGCGTGGTCGTAGTTGCTTCCACCGTGGTGGTCGAGGCCGGGATGGTGGTCGCGGTCGTCGTGGCGGGGGCGGTCGTGGTCGGGGCGGACGATGGGGTGATGTTGGTAATGGCGGCGACCTGTCCGTCCCCCGCTGTGAACAGGAGGACGATGAGCGTCAGCACAACGGCGATGATCAACCCGCCGACGACGGCGAGTGCGATTCTCAATCTGGGATTGGTGTCGTCCACGAGAGGCTCCAAGGCGAACCCGGTCAGGGTAGTTACGAACGTCGTGGGTCTAGGTGAATGGTCACCAGTCGCCAGTCACCAGTCGCCAGTCACCAGTCACCAGTCACCAGTCACCAGTCAGAGGGTGGGCTTGTGATGAGCCGGCCTCCCCGGGTGAATGAAGGGGATGCGTGACTTCACAAAGAGAGTTACGCGACGAGACACGCCAGATCCGATCAATGCTGGCCGCTCTGACCAACGAATCGCGCCCCACGGATCATGATCCGCTCCGGCTGGAGACTGAAGACTGGCGACTGGGGACTCTCTTACGGGCTACGCCCGGACGGCTCGTTCGTTTGCCCATTGACGCAGCGCGGCGATGTCTTCGGCGCGGCTGACCGACAGCGGGATGGTGGATTCGATTTCGGCGATCAACTCTTCGGTTGTCGGTTCCGCATCGGCTCCGAATGCCCGGTATAGGGCACCTACGACGATCGCTTCGATCTCGGCTCCGGAGAAGCCTTCGGTCAACTCGACCAGTTTGTCGAGGTCGAATCGGCCCGGATCGTGACCTCTGGCACTGAGCTGTCCGTCGAAGATGGCGGTGCGGGCCGCAGCCTCCGGCAGGTCCACGAAGAAGATCTCGTCGAAGCGGCCCTTGCGGAGCAGCTCCGGGGGCAATGCGGTCACGTCGTTGGCGGTGGCGATGACGAATACGCCGTCCGGACGATCCTGCAGCCAGCGGAGGAAGCTACCCAGCACCCTGGTGGACACACCGCCGTCTCCGTTGTTCGAAGCGGCGAACCCCTTCTCGATCTCGTCGATCCACAACACGGCGGGAGCCATGGCTGCTGCGGTGTCGAGAGCACTCTCGAGGCGCTGCTCCGATTCGCCCACGAACTTGCGATACAGACGGCCCGGATCCAACAGCAGAAGCGGGAGCCCCCAGGTGCCGGCCAGCGTCTTGGAGATGAACGATTTCCCACAGCCGGGGACTCCGGTGAGCAAGACCCCACGCGGGGCATCGATACCGAGAGCCGCCGCCCGCTTGCTGCCAACGGCGGATCCCCGGAGTCGCAGCCAATCCTTGAGGCCGTCGAGCCCTCCGACGTCGTCGAGGGTGCGCCGTTCGCTCTCGATCAGTTCGAGTACACCGTCGCTGCCGAGTGCGGCGAACTTCTGGCGCCGAACGAAGTCGATGTCTTCCGGGCCGAGGATTCCGTCCTCGAGAACAGCGCGCTGGATGAGGCGCTCCGCTTCGGCCATCGTGGCCCCTTTGAGCGAAGCCACCAGGGATCGCTCTTCGGCCGTGTCGAGTGTCACCGGGACGCCTCGTCCGCCGAGGCGGCTGATGGTCCGGTGGACCAGTTCCGCCAGTTCTGCTTCGGTCGGAGGCTGGTGCTTCCAAGCGACCGCGATACCTTCCAATTCCGGCGGGATGATGTGGTGAGGAGCGGTGAGGACGATGGTTCGCCCCGGTCCTGCGGTCTGGGCGGCCTCCTTGACCGACCGCAGAACTATCGGGTCGGCTATCGCGCTGTGGGCGTCGGCGAACACGAATACACCGGGGCCGGTCGTGTCACCCACGAAGGTGAGTGCAGTCGCCGGGTCTCGGGTGCCGTACTGGGGGTCGTGCCCGTCGCGGGCCAACCCACTGGCGGCCGACCACACCCACACCGGGGTGTTGCGGCGCCGAGCCTCGTCGCGCAGGAGTTCGAGTAGCCGCGCTTCATCTCTCGTCTCGACCAGGACGAGCGGATATGGCGAGTCGAAGAGGATCCGCAGATCCGTCGAATTGTCCACGGGGCTTCATCGGTCGGAATTCCGCCCGACTGAGGAGGTTGGAAGCACGCGCGTACCGAGTGTCCTGGTTCTTACGTTGCCGGTGGTTGGGATTTCGTTTCCCGTTCCCGGTTTCCCGACAATCCCGCTGTCCCAGCGATCTTCCGGATTGCCCGCTGCCAAAGGCAGCGATTGCCCACGAAGTGATTGCCCGCAGAGCGCAGCGAGGCGATCGCCCTGACTACCAACAATCCGCGCTTAGCTCTGACGCAATTCCATGGCTCTTCACCATACGGCTCCTCGCGGTGTGGCCCGGGGCCCCCAATCCCCGGCCACCGAGTCCGCGCCGATTGGCGCGCCCTCTAATCGCTACCGTGGAGCTGTGGACGTGATCGGATGGTTATTGCAGGGCGATCCGGCGATTCGCCGGCAGGTGATGCGCGACTTGACCGACGGACCGGCCGCCGCGGTGGTGGCGACGCGGTCCGAGGTCGCCACGGTTGGGTGGGGGGCCCGCCTGCTGGCTCTCCAAGAAGAGGATGGCCAGTGGGGAGGTGGGTTCTACTCGCCGAAGTGGATCTCGACCACATACACCTTGTTGCAGTTGCGTCACTTCGGCCTCGACCCGGCCGGCGAGGCGGCCCATGTCGCCAGAGATCGACTCATTGGAGGCGGCGTCACCTGGAGGGACGGCTCGGGCTTCTTCGAGTACCTGGGGGAAACCTGCGTTACCGCGATGAACCTTGCTCTCGCTTGCTACTTCGAGGCCACCAGCCTCAAGACGACGCGTGTTGTCGAGTGGTTGCTAGACCAACAACTCGAAGATGGGGGCTGGAACTGCGAGACCGACCGGGGTTCGGTTCGGTCGTCATTCCACACCACGATCTCGGTGCTGGAAGGACTCCTCGAGTCGGAGCGGAGCGGCCATGCGCCGGAGCTGACCGTGGCCAGTGCCGACGCCCGCCTGCGGGCTCACGAGTACTTGTTGGAACGACAGATGTTTCGGTCGCTGTCTTCAGGCGAGATCGTCAACCAATCGTGGACCAGGTTCTCGTTCCCGCCGCGGTGGTGGTACGACGTGCTGCGCGGATTGGACTACTTCCAGGACGCAGCAGCCCCCTGGGACGACCGGCTCGAAGAAGCCCTGGGCTTACTGGAGAAGAAGCGGACCGGGGACGGTCGCTGGAACCTGCAGAACCACCACTCGGGCCGGGAGCACTTCCAAATGGAGCAGCCGGGGAAACCAAGCCGCTGGAACACCCTGCGCGCGTTAAGGGTGTTGAGGTGGGCGGGCTAGTCCGATACCCGATCCTGACGGCGTTTGGATCTAGGTGATTGACGCGCCTTTCCGGCGAGCGTTAGACCGCGGTCGAGATCCCCGAGCAGTCGTATCTTCATCGGGCATCGGGCATCGTCCGGAGATTGCTGACTGGGGACTGGCGACTGGTGACTGGCGACTTCCCCTACGGCTTCTTCTTCCGGGCGATCCTGCGTTCGCTGTCGGTGAGATGACGCTTGCGGATGCGGATGGCCGTCGGCGTCACCTCCACCAGTTCGTCTTCGGCGATCCACTCAATGGCGGTTTCGAGGGTCGGAGTCCGCGGCGGTGCCAGCTTGACTGCTTCGTCATGGCTGTGGGTGCGGATGTTGTTGAGCTCCTTGGTCTTGGTGGCGTTGACCACCATCTCTTCGGGTCGGGATGCCTCGCCGATGACCATCCCCTCGTATACGTCTTCTCCGAGGCCGATGAACAGCTCGCCTCGCTGTTGCAGATTGTCGAGGGCGAACCCGGTAGAGATGCCCGACCGGTCGGCCATCATCGCCCCGCCGACTCGCGGAGGAAGATCGCCCGCCCACGGCTGCCATCCGTCATGATGCTGGTGCACCAGGGCGGTCCCCCTGGTGGTGGTCATCAGGAGCGATCGCAGCCCGATGAGGCCTCGTGCCGGCGCGGACACGGTCACGATGGTTCGGCCGGTGTCACCCAGGCGCATGTCGGTGACCCGACCCTTGCGGGTGGAGATCGCCTGGGTCACGGTCCCGACTTGATCGGTGGGGATGTCTATCACCGCACGTTCGACCGGCTCATGAACAACCCCGTCGATGACCTTGACCAGCACTTCGGGCTGGCTCACCTGGAGCTCGAACCCTTCCCTTCGCATCGTCTCGATGAGTACCGCCAGCTGCAGTTCGCCCCGGCCGGCGACCTCGATGACATCGGGCGAACTGGTGGCACCGATACGGATGCTGACGTTGCCTCGTACTTCCTTGTCCAGGCGCTCTTTGATCTGGCGGGAGGTGAGGTGAGTGCCGGCGCGACCGGCCAGAGGAGAAGTGTTGACGCCGAAGGTCATTCGCAATACCGGTTCATCGACGTTGAGTCTCGGCAGCGCCACCGGGTTGTCGGGATCGGCGAAGGTGTCGCCGATCTCCACGCTGGGGAAGCCGGCGACGACGAAGAGGTCGCCGGCTTGCCGTTCCGCGACCTCGTTTCGGTCGAGCCCTTCGAAGCCGAGGAGCTGGGTGAGCCGGCGCCGGGTCGGCGGTTCTTCGATGTTCGAATGGCATAGAGCGACGGTCTCTCCGGCGCGGAGAGTGCCTTGCACGACCCGTCCGATGGCGAGACGCCCCAGATAATCGGAGGCGTCGAGATTGGTGACGATGGCTTGGAGTGGAGCCGCCGGATCGCCCTCCGGTGGGGGGATGGTTTCGATGATGGCGTCGAGAAGTGCGCTCAGGTCATCGTCCTCGTCGGGAATACCGATGCCGGTGACCGAACGTCCCATGCGGGCGATGCAGGACACGATCGGGAATTCGATGTGCTGTTCGCCGGCGTCGAGATCGAAGAACAGCTGGTATACGTCGTCGATCACATCGTCGGGCCGGGCGTCGCTGCGGTCCACCTTGTTCAACACCACCACCGCGGGGAGGTTGCGTTCCAGCGCCTTGGAGAGCACATATCGGGTCTGGGGCATGGGCCCCTCGGCGGCGTCCACCAGCAGGACGATCCCATCCACCAGTTCTAGGGCACGTTCGACTTCACCACCGAAGTCGGCATGGCCGGGGGTGTCGACCAGGTTGATCCGTGTCCCCTTCCACTCGACCGAGGCCGCCTTGGCCAGGATGGTGATGCCTCGTTCCCGTTCCTGGTCGTCGGAGTCCATCACCCGGTCGACGACCGTCTCGTGATCGGAGAACACCCCGGTGGCGCGCAGCATCGCATCGACCAGCGTGGTCTTTCCGTGGTCGACGTGCGCGACAAGCGCAACATTGCGAAAAGAAGGGGGAGTCACAGAACCAGGAATGGTAACGGTGACTGGGGGAAGGGCGAATCGCGAGTCGTCCGCGAAGGGTGCCGCCAGGTAGGAGTCCCCAGTCTCCAGTCACCAGTCAGAGGGAGGGCTTGGGCGGACACCCGACACCCGACACCCGATGCCCGATTCAGGAGCTGTGGGAAGGCAAGGGCCTTCCCACAGCTTGTCTGTTGGTGTATCCCGAACGCGTGGGCGACTATCGCGATTTGCGCGTCTGGAAGAAGACACGCCGATTAACGCGGATCCTCTACGGCGTCACCGATCGGTTCCCCCATCACGAGATCTTCGGGCTCACGTCACAACTCCGTCGAGCAGCCGTTTCGATCGGTGCCAACCTTGCCGAGGGATTTGGAAGGCCGACTGATCGCGATACTGCGCGATTCATCGGGTATGCCATCGGCTCAGCGAACGAAGTGGAGCACCATCTCACCACCGCTGATGACGTCGGGTATCTGACAACGGATGAATCAGAGAGCCTGACGGAGACGGTCAAGGTAATCCGCAGCATGCTCATCGGGTTACAGCAGACAGTGTTGAAGCGATCTAGCTCCTAATCGGGCATCGGGCATCGGGCATCGGGCATCGGGCATCGGGCATCGGCAAGTTTCTCACTCCGAGAGCGATCCCCACAGGTCTTGCTCCGCCAGGTCAATGATCGTCCACGCCATGGCCAGCGCTCCGTCGCGCATTGCCTGCTCGCCGTCGGGGGTGATGGTGTGGGCGGCAAATTCGGGCTGATGGTTGACCGCTCCATCGGTGTCCATTCCGATCATCGGGTGGATGCTGGGAACCACGCGGCTCACGTTGCCCATGTCGGTGGAACCGGCCGCACCGGGGTCCTCGTCGGCGGCGCGCCCCATAGGGCGGCCCAGCGCGTTGCAGTTGGCGACGAACAGATCGGCCATGACAGGATTGCTCACCATCTCGGTGTACTCGTGACCGTTGAGAGCGATTTCGACACCACACCCGGTGGCAGTGGCGGCAGCATCGACGAACGCCCGAAAGCGCTCCATCAGTTGTTCGAGTCGCTCCTTGGTGGCGGCTCGGACGTACCACTCGGACTTCGTGTACGAAGGGATGATGTTGGGAGCATCACCGCCGTGGGTGATGATCCCGTGCATCTTGTCGGTCGCATGCATCTGCTGGCGAAAGTTGCTGACCGTGATGTACAGCTGGACAAAGGCGTCGAGCGCATTGAGGCCCTCCCACGGGGCCGCGGCCGCATGAGCATCCTTGCCCTTGAATTCCACTTCGAAGTGGTGGATGGCAAGCATGCTCGGATCGACCACGTTGCGCGAGCTGGGGTGGACCATCATCGAGGCCGTCACCCCTTCGAAGGCGCCGGCCTCTATCAGGTCGACCTTGCCGCCATTGTGCTCCTCGGCTGGCGTGCCGAGCACGGTGATCCGAAAGCCCAGTTCGTCGGCCATCTCGACCACTGACACCGCCGCCCCCAGCGCCGATGTCGCGATGAGGTTGTGGCCGCAGGCGTGTCCGATACCAGGCAGTGCGTCCATTTCGGCGCAGATGACGATCTTGGGGCCCTCAGAGCCTGCTCTGGCCACGAAGGCGGTGTCCAACCCGTAGGCCGGGTACTCGACATCGAATCCGTTGCCGCCGAGGAATTCGACCAGCTTGGCAGACGTCTCATGTTCGGCGTAGGCGGTCTCGGGGTGGTGGTACATCCAGCGGCTGATCTCTTTCAGCTCGGGCTGGACGGCCTCGAATCGTTCCTGGGCAGCCGCCTTGCGGTCCATGTGGTTCTCCGGATGGCCTCGATCCATCGGGACCGTACCAGCGGCCCAGTAGCCGGCAGCCGGGCATCGCCTCGCTACGCTCGGCGGGCAATCACTCCGTGGGCGATCTACAAGCACCAGGCGACGCTCCCAACCAAGTGCTCAACGCGTTCTGACTGGAGACTGGCGACTGCCCGCTTCGGGTTAGCTCTTCCGCATCCCACTACCGAGCACCAATCCAATTCGCGCGTAAACCTCAGAACCCCCCACCAACTCGCTTTGCTCGCTGACTCGCCCCAAAGGGGAGAGTGATCAGACCCCCAACCAGGTAGCTGGTATCCCTCCGAGGTGATCCCTGGCGCGCAACCCGACACACATAAGGGGAGTAGTCCTATTTCAGTTGAAATCAACACGCAAGCGAACGGCACGAGACGCCGAACCCGTCGGCTCTCTCGCGCAAGCCGACACCCAAAGGGGGGAGTGATACGTACCTACAGAATCTGACTCAGGAACAGCTTGGTCCGGTCGTGTTCCGGGCTGGTGAAGAAGTGTTCCGGCGTTCCCTCTTCGACCACCAGGCCGAAGTCGAAGAAGAGCACCCGATCGGCGACCTCCTTGGCGAACCCCATCTCGTGGGTGACCACGATCATCGTCATGCCGGAACGCGCCAACTCCTTCATCACGTCGAGCACTTCCTTGATCATCTCTGGGTCGAGAGCCGAGGTCGGCTCGTCGAACAGCATGATCTGCGGCTCCATGGCGAGTGAGCGGGCGATCGCCACTCGCTGCTGCTGACCACCCGAAAGCTGACCCGGATGCTTTTCGGCCTGCTCGGGGATACCGACCCGCTCCAGCAGCTTCATCGCGTCCGCTTCGGCCTCTGCCTTGGGCTTCTTACGGACCCAGATGGGTGCCAGCGTGATGTTCTGCATCACGGTGAGATGCGGGAACAGGTTGAACTGCTGGAACACCATCCCCACCTCGGAACGAATCTTCTCGATGTTCTTGAGGTCGTTGGTCAACTCGACGCCATCGATGATGATCGTCCCCTCCTGGTGCACCTCGAGCCGGTTGAGAGTGCGAATGAAGGTGGACTTGCCGGACCCCGACGGCCCGATCACCACCACCACCTCCTGCTCCTTGATGGTGGTCGTGATCCCCTTGAGCGCCTGGAAGTCGCCGAACCACTTCTTGACGCCCTCGCAAACGATCATGTCTCGTTTGTCGTTCATTCCGGCTCCTTGTTCATGTTCTTCATGTGCTTCATGGCGCGCCGGCTGACGCCGTCGACGCATGTCGCCCGGGTCCCGGCCCAGGCGACCGGATCTGCTCGTTGCACTCGCATCTCCACTTAATACTCACCCAGTCCGACCTTCTTCTCGAGCCTGAGGCTGGCTCGTGAGAAGCTGAAGGTAAACATCCAGTACACGGCGGAGATGAAGACGATGTTCTCCAGTTTGATGCCGAGGAAGATCGTCTGCGCCGGAATCACCTTGTCGGCGATAAAGAGGAAGTCGAACAAGCCGATGATCGCCACCAGCGAGGTGTCCTTGAAGATGGCGATCGTCTGCCCGACCAGGGCCGGGATGACTGCCCGTAACGCCTGGGGCAGAACGATGAAGACGGTCAGCTGGAGTGTGGAGAGGCCCATTGCCCTGGCGGCGTCGTACTGACCCCGCGGAATCGCCTGCAGGCCGCCGCGGACATTCTCGGCCAGATAGGCGGCCGAGAACAGCGTGCCGGCGATGATGGCGAGGGTCACCGAGTCGAACGAGACATTCCCCGGCAAGAACAGGATGAGGATCAGGTCGAAGAAGATCAGCACCGTGATGAACGGGATGCCGCGCACCAACTCGATGTAGATAGTCGACATGACACGGAAGATCGGCATCGTCGAGGTCCGGCCCAGCGCCATCAGAAGCCCGATCGGGAACGACAACAGGATGGAGGTGATAGCCAGCACGAAGGTCAGCATCAGCCCACCGAGGAAGGTCTTGCCGGGGACCACCACCGACGACTCGGCATTGATCGCAACGAACAGGACCACCAGCACCGTGGTCAGCCCGACCCACAACCCGACGTATCTGACCCGGGCCCTCCGGTCGCCGGCAAATGTCTGTGCCCCCACCGCAAACATCGCAAACAAGAACCCGAGGAAACGGACCCGCATCAGCATCGGGACCGCCCACATCGCCAAC
>JACZWZ010000198.1 GCA_022571885.1 Acidobacteriota bacterium | reverse complement strand
AATTCCTGTCGCCGATGTCGGGGAAGTGGCCCACGCTCGAGGCGGTCGCCGCCGATTACGACGGCCGATTCGAACTGGTAAAGGTCGACGTGGATCAGAATCAGGAGTTGTCGCAACAATTCGGGATCCAGTCGATTCCGACCGTTGTCGCCTTCAAGAACGGCCAGCCGGCATCCCAATTCACCGGCGCCATCCCGGATAGGGAAATCCGCCAGTTCATCGACAATATCCTCCCCACCGAACTCGATCTCATGGTCGACCACGCCCGCGACCTGGTGCTCGATGGCGACGAAGCGGGTGCCAGCGGAGTCTTCAGCCAGGTGCTGGAGCAGCAGCCCGATCACGTCGAGGCGGGTACCGGACTCGCCTCGCTCTTGATCGCCAACGGCGACACCGAGACCGCACTCATCGTCCTGGGGCGTTTGCCGCGTTCTTCGGAGGTCGAGAAGCTCGAGGCAGCGGCCCGGGTCACCGCGGCGCGAGGAGCGGATGTGCCGGAGCTCGAAGCCAAGTTGGCGGCGGCACCCGACAATCAAACGATCCGAATCGATCTGGCACAGGCACTCGCGGCCAACGGAGAGCACGAGGCTGCGCTGGACCATCTGCTGGCGGTTGTCGCAAGCAGGGGTGACCGGATGGACGAGGCGCGACAGGGCATGGTCGACGTGTTCGGCCTCCTGGGGGACGACCACCCTCTTACCGTCTCCTACCGCAAGGCATTGGCCAACGCTCTGTTCTAGCGATCACCACCCCAGCGGGATCGACCTGAGGTCTTGCCGCCCACCACTCCTGGACTATCAATACCGGAGCGGGAACCGACTCGCCGGCTCGTCTGCCAGATCATCGAAGCGGATGACGAGTCCACTCTCAGGCTCGCTGAACGCGCCGTGCACCGAGACGAAGGCCCTGTCCTGGCCGTCTATCAACAACGCGGTGGGAAACGGCAAGCCCCCGACCAACACCAGGCCTTGGGACCAACCGTCATCTCGCCGATCAAAACGCAACAAACGACCCGACCCGGCGGGGTACGGGGGATCGGATTCTGCGGCCGCGACGAATTCCAAGACATAGAGACGGCCCTTTGTGTCAAAAGCCAAATCGATCGGGGTGGTCACATCTTCGATCGCCACCTCGAATGAGCCGTCGGGGTCGAAACGCAAGATGGCACCGGTACCCTCGGCATGAGGAAGCTGGCTGAACGAGGCCACGTACAATCCGTCCGGTCCCCAGGTGATACCCGTCAGCACCTCGTGGCCTGCCACCTGGGAGAAGATCCGGATGCGCCCATCGAGGCCGGCCGCCATGATCTGACCGGTGGCTCCGTCCGTCACCAGGAACCGTCGATCTGGCGGATCCGAGACCATGGCGTACGGATTGGAAAGGATGTCGATCTCGTCGAAGAAGCCCGGAACCGCGGTTTCGGTGGCGAAGGCCAGTAAATCGGCCACGACCTCAGGCGGGACCGGAGCAGCCGATATCTTCAGAATGCTGCGGGCCGGGTCTACATGACCCTCTCCGGTGAGTAGAAAGAGATCTCCATCCATCTCCACCAGATCGGCGGGCCCGGTCGTCACCCCCGTGACGTTATACAAGACAAAGGGTAATCCCTCCACCACTGCCGTCCTACGCCCTGCCGGGTCGACGCAGGTGACCGCTCCGGTCGCCGCCAGGTTGCTGGTAGGGCCTGGCTTCGGCTCCTGGCCCACAGCCAGGCGGCCGGCCTCGGCCACGCAAAGGGTGCCGTCGGCCCTCAGCAACAACCCGCGAGGATGGTTGAGTCCGTCCACCACCACCTGGTAGCCCGAATCCGAAGCTCCGCAAGCGCCCAGCAGCACCAGGGCCAGGGCCAGGGCCGACCATGTCCACACCGGTACCCGCCACACCTTCGATCTCGGTCCGACCGGCCGAACCCGACGGCCGCCGAGGCCCAACGGCAGCCTCACGCCGGAGTCGATCCACAGGATGCGGGCCGGCGAAGCACTCCAGCAACCCCCGCTCGATCAGCGATGTCCGAGGTCTGGGAAACCCTCACAAGGCACCTCGATGGTGTGGTGTCGGTGCTGTAGTCGGTCGTTCGGTATGCATCCCGTATCATCCGGCGACGACGGCCCCCTTTACGCTCTTTGACAAGGCTTCGACGCGCATAATACGGTCCACCCGTTGGAACGTTCTATCAACCCCAACGCTCCGCTCCTCCCAAGGAAGGCGACAACCGTGACGCTTGGAGTCATCGGTGCGGGATCTATCGGTTCGATCCACAACGCCGACCACGATCCCAACGTCCCCGGACTGGTCACAACCGACATCACGGCCCGGCGGGCGCCCTTCCCGGTTACTCAGCCCGACGCGCTGACCGCAGTCCAGCATGCGCCAGCCATGCCCGACCGGTGGGACCACGTCGGCCGGCCGAGGCCGAATCGTCGAACCCCCTGAGATGGCATGAGCTTCCTAGACCGCATTGCCGGAGCGCCATGCACTTGGGGCGTCGAAGTATCCCCTGATTGGGGGTATCAGATGGACCGAGATCGGGTGCTGTCCGAGATGGCCGAGGTGGGCTTGGTGGCGACCGAGTTGGGCCCGGAGGGCTTTCTGCCGGAAGACGTAGCCGCCTTGACCTCACTGCTCACCCGCCATCGCCTCGATCTCGTAGGCGGCTTCGTACCGGTGGTCCTCTATCGCACCGGCGACATCGAGAGCCAACTTGCCTACGTCGAGCGGGCCGCCAAGACAATGGCCGGTGCTGGCGCTTCGATAATGGTGCTGGGACCGGATTCCCATTACCCCGGTCATGACGACCAGATCGAAATGGACGAGAGCGAGTGGGAGATCTTCATCTTCAGCCTCGAACGGGTGATTGAGATCGCAGACCGAAACGACCTCGTCACCGCCCTCCATCCACATTGGGGGATGGCCATAGAACGCCGCCACCACATCGAGCGAATCATCGGTCAAACCGACGTTGCGCTTTGCATCGACACCGGCCACCTTGCTCTCGCCGGTATCGACCCGGTGGAGATCGTCGAGCTGGCCGCCGATAGGGTCGCACACGTCCACTTGAAAGAGGTCGACCCGCACATCGCCCGACTGGTCCGCAACGGCGACTTGAAGTTCCACCAAGCCGTGCTGGCCGGCCTGCTGGG
>JACZWZ010000093.1 GCA_022571885.1 Acidobacteriota bacterium | reverse complement strand
GGCCGGGCAAGAGCTCCCTACGCTCATGAAGGCGCTGGATGTGGCCGGCGCCACCTACGAGATTCACACCACCAAACACCGGAACCACGCCGCGGAGCTGGCTACCGAAGCGGCCACCGCCGGGGCGTCGACGGTGGTGGCGGTAGGCGGAGACGGTACGGTCAACGAGGTCGTAAACGGGTTGATGAGCATTGATGCGGATTCACGGCCCCGCTTCGGCGTGGTCGCCGCCGGGTCCGGCGCCGACTTTGTCAGATCATTCGATCTTCCCGAACACACCAACACCCTGGCCCGCGGCATCATCGGCGACACTCGCCCGATCGACATCGGGCTGATGGAATTCGAAGACGGGTCTCCCCGCTTCTTCGCCAACCTTGCCAACATCGGTCTGGCGGCGGCGACGGTGGAGCGAGCAGAGCGGCTCCCTCGCGGTTTCGGCAAGGCCCGCTACATCGTGGCGTTCTGGCCGGTTTTGGCGCGTTACTCGAAGTGCCAAATCACGGTCGTGGTGGATGGCGAACGATTCTCGGAGGACGCCCACAACCTGCTTCTAGCGAATGGCCGGTACGCCGGCGGCGGCATGCATTTCTCACCGCACTCCGATCCATCCGACGGGCTATTCGACGCTCAAATGAACATTGGTCCCAAGCGGCAAGCTGTAACGCTCATCCCCAAGATCTATCGAGGCAAGCACCTCCCCGACAAGCGGATCCTGCAAGTGAGCGGAGCCCAATTCGAGATCGATGCCGAACGGCCCCTCATCGTCGAAGCCGACGGCGAGCTGCTGGGACACACCCCGGTGAAGGTCACCGTGGTACCGGGTGCCCTCCAACTGGTTGTCTAAGGGATGGGCAGACAACAGACAACAGACAACAAGTGTCCGCTTGCGCCTTCTGAACACTCTCCCCTATGGGGGGAGTCAGCGAGCGAAGCGAGCTGGTGGGGGGTACCTGGTCTTCGTCTCCGTCAGGCCAATGCGTCTTGCATCTCGTAGTGGCCTGACTCCAAGTGCCGGCGCCAGGTTGTGTAGACACCCCGATCATGCGTCCCGTGAGTCGGTTCGTCGTGTCGGTGCGCTCCGGTAGGCAGCGGGATTGCCGCGACTTGGTGAGTCCCCCCACCAATCGACCTACGGCCGATTGACTCCCCCCAGAGGGGAGAGTGATCCAACCAACCGTCGGGCACCAAGGCCGACACATCATCTCGAGGGGGAGAGTGACCCGCGCCTTGCCTTCGACGTGTCGTCCACCCGGCGCGATCTTCCGGTCGTCATCGAATCAGCCGATCGTAAGCAGCCCTTCGAGATCCCCCAACCCGTAGGCCAAGTTGATGTTCTGGATTGCTTGTGAGGCGGCGCCCTTGAGCAGGTTGTCGAGAGTCACTGCAAGGCCGACACGCCGTGGATCGTCGCCGTCGACCGAGAAGCCGCCGATCGTCGCTCCCACCCGCCCGGCTGCATCCCGCGGCAGAGGAATATCAGCCTGAACCGCGATGAGCGGATCGTCGCCGAAGTGAGTCGAATAGATCCCGGCCAGCGAACCGACGTCGATCGGTTTCTGGAACTCTGCCAGCACCGTCACCACCAGTCCTCGCTCAAACGGGGCCACGCTGGGAGCAAATCGGACCGGTCGTCCGAGCTGATGGCTGATCTCCCGCTCATGCATGTGCCCGGTCAGGTGATACGGCATCACGTTGTCACGCAACAGAGATTCGTCGTTCTTCGGCGATGGATCGGTACCCGCCCCGCTGTAGCCCGAGACACCGAATACGGACGGTTCTGCCGCAAGCATCGAGGCCGCCGGAGCCAACGCCAGCATGGCGGCAGTGGCGTAACAGCCGGGATTGGCGATCCGGGTTGCGCCGGAAATGTCGTCGCGGTGCAACTCAGCCAGTCCATAGACCCAGTCGTCGTCAAAGCGATGATCGGCACTCAGATCCACCATGACCGTGTCGGACGAAACCGCAGCCGCGTAGTCGATGGAATGCCCGTTGGGGAGGGCCAGCACCACAACATCGGCATCCTGCTCGGCCACGGTATCGGGCGACGCATCGAGAAAGATCTGCTCGCCACGCCAATTCGGGACCGCCTCGGCGACGGGACGTCCCGCACGGCTCGACGAGGCGGCGAACGACAACGACAGGCGCGGGTGTGAAGCCACCAGAGCCAGCAATTCCCTGCCGGCGTAGCCACGCGCTCCGACCAATCCGACACTCAGGGGGCGATCCATCATGGCCCCGACCGGCGAGATTGCACGAGCATCAGCTCCCTCCCGCCGCACTCGGCCGATGCAGATCCCCGGCATCGACGGTTACCGGCAGCCGCAGCGCCAGATCCCGACAGGCGGCAACCTCTTCGGCCGATTCTAAGCCATACCAAAACACGACCCACTCGGCCTGCCGCCAACTTCCCTCGGCCTTCTTGAAGTACCAGACGTTGAACGGATTACCGGCGCGCGACCGCCAGAACAACTGGGGCGTGTCTTCCCTGATCCGGTTCCACAGCGAGGCACCGAGCCCGGCCCCCTGAGACTCGGCAGTCACCGCAAACTTGTCGAGATAGGCCATACCGTGCTCCTCGGTCAGAATCGCCACGGCCGAATAGTCCGACGCCAAGTAGATTCGAAGCGGGTCGAGCTCATCGAGATAGTCCGGGTTCACGCTGCGACCAAAGGCCTTCTCGAGCAGGGCGTGAATGGCTTCCTTATCAAGGCCCGAGAGATCGGTGTGGGTCTCGATGGTCTCACCCAGCCGGACGAGCGTGCCGCTGCCGCGGTCGGTGAAGAGCTCACCTGCCAAGTGCTCCGGACTGGTGATCGACACCGAGGATGTCCGTGGTAGAACATCCAGCACCTGCTTGATCTCTCGCAACTTGAGGGCCATGCCACCTGTCACCCATTGCTCTCGAATCAGGCGGTCGTAGTCCTCGACGAGATTGATCGCAGGGATCGTGGCGCCCGTCTCGTCGAGAAGACCCCCGGCAGGAGTGAGGAAGACGAGCTTGTGGGGCTCGATGGCAAGCGCCAGCGAACGGGCCGCCACGTCGGCGTTGAGATTGAGGATCTGCCCGCTCGACGTCTCGCCTACGCAGGCGACAACCGGGATCTGCCTGGCTCGGATCGCCGCCGTGAGCGGCTCGAGATGGACCCGATCGACCTCACCCACCATTCCCAAGCGCTCGCTATCGAGCCAGGAGGCCTCGAACACCCCTCCGGTGATCGGCCGAGCCGGAGCGTCTCTCTCCGCCAGGGCGTCGACCAACCTGAGGTTCTCGGCGTGAATGACCCGACGCATGATTTTGAGGATCTCCGGCGAGGTAACCCTCATCCCGTCAATCCGCTCCGTCTCCAGAGAGGCCTCTTCTATCGCCGAGTCGAGTTGAGGACCGGCACCGTGCACAACAACCGGATAGAGACCCACTCGATGCAGGAATGCCAGAGCTGAGGCAACCTCGTCCAGATCGTCGCGCAACACGCCTCCACCAACTTTGACGATCGCAAACTTGACCGGATCGATACTGGTGAAGCGCTGCAGGTACCTTTCGATCTCGGCCCGATCAGCCAGATTGACCAGCAGGTTGCGCAGGACCTCGGGCATCTGGTTCACAAGGTCGACCTCGGCCCACCCGGAGTGGAGGGCGCGAGCCGCTCCGGCTCCATACCCGCCCCCGGTTCGCCGGAAGGAGCCGTCGCGTTCGATTTGCGGCAGTGCTGCTGATCCACGAGACCAGTTTGTACCAGGCTCGAGACTCAGGGGGGAACTCGTAACCGATTCGTCCGAGCGCGAACCACTGCAAGACCGGGTGCCCCCCACCAGCTCGCTTCGCTGGCTGACTCCCCCCAAAGGGGAGAGTGTTCAAAAGAGAACCGCCGTATATGAGTAGATTTCGTGGTCGAAACAGGAGGCTCCTTCAAGAAACTGACCGTCGGCCTTGCTCTCATGTTGTTCATCGCCGCATGTGGCGATGACTCCTCGGGCTCAACGATCTTTGGTACTTCGACGACCGCTGCCTCATCGACCACCAGCACCACAGCGGCACCCGCCCCCACCGCATCCAGCACGACTACCACGGTCGCAGCCACAACCACTGCGGCTGTACCCACCACGACCACAACCACCGTCGCCCCGACCACTACCGCACCCCCACCCTCGCTGAGTTTCGAAACCGGCGGTCTCGGGATCGCACAGTTCGGGGACGACGACGATGCCGTCGTGGCCACGTTCACCGCGCTCTTCGGACCACCGCTGAGGGATACCGGGTGGATCGAGGAGGTCTTGTGCCCCGGTCCCCTGAACCGCTTCGTCGACTTCGGGGTGGTCCTGTTCGACTTCCAATTGATGTTCACCACCGGCGACCTATTTTCCCCCGCCGGAGTGGAGCACCTCTACAGCTACCGCTACAACGGTGCGACACCGGTAACCATCAACCCGCCGGATCTGACGGTGGGAACCAAGGTCTCCGAGTTGCAGGCTCTCCATCCCGGAGTCGTATTCCAGGAGAACCCCTTCCTCCCGGGCGTGATGGACTACTTCGTGGCCGCACCCGGATCCGCCCAGCTATATGGTCAGCTGACCGGCGTAAATCCGGGTGATCTGGTGACCTCAGTCCAGGGCGGCATCGGTTGCGGGGAGTGAGCCGCCGCCAGAAACCAAGCCCCACAACCGATCGTTTGTATACACGCTATTAGTTGTATACAACCCAATGGTTGTGTTACGCTGCAATCGATGGGAAAATACGATCCGGCTCCCACCCTGGCCGCCGGGCTGATCCGCTTGGCGCGCGATAAGGCACAACTGACGCAAGCGCAGTTGGCGTCCCAAGCCGGCATCAGCCAGCAGGCCGTGTCGGCGTACGAAACAGGGCGCAAAGAACCGACACTGCCGACGCTTCAAGCCTTACTGGCTGCCGCCGGATTCGAAATGCGCATCCACTTGGAAGCGCTCGACCACCACGACGCCGCGCTCGAGACCTTCATGGCTTCGCTGCCACCAGAGCGACGGGCCGAGATTGCCGAGCAAGGCCGGTCACGTGCCGCCGCCGCCCGTCTGAGCCGAATCCGGGGGCGTTAATGCCGACCTCCGACGTCGACGTGCCGGCAATCCTCGACACCTTGAAGCGCCATGAGGTGGCCTACGTCGTCATCGGCGGGTTCGCCGCCGAGCTGCACGATGTGGCTATCCCACCGACCCGGGCCATCGACCTGACACCCTCGCCGGCACCGAAGAACCTAGAGCGGCTCGCCGCCGCCCTCCGCCAACTCGACGCCCGCTTTCGAGTACCCGACGGCCCACCCGCCGGTGTCGATATCCCCGGGGGCATCACCGCCGAATGGCTCACCGATTTGGTCACCGTCACTCTCACCACCACCGCCGGCCCACTCGATATCGCACTGCGACCCGACGGGACCGAGGGCTTCGACGACCTGATACGAGATCACGTCGTCATCTCCTACGCCGATCGACCGGTCCCGGTAGCCAGCCTCGCCGACGTCATCCGGTCAAAGGAAGCAGCGGGTCGCGCCAAAGACCTCCTCGTGATCCCCGCCCTCAGAGCCCACCTGAGGCGCCTGAAGGGTTGAACGGGTTCCTGAAGCCGACGCCCCGTAGGCCTGAATGCGCGACACTTCGATCCTATCTAGGTCGGTCGGGACCGCCGCCGTTATACGCCGGCCACCGATGCCTCCCGCTCATGTGCCGCCGCAGCCGCCTCGTGGCCTTCGATTTCGATTTCCGGGAGCCATTGCAACCACGGCGGCAGATACCAGTTGGCGTTTCCGAGCAGCCGCATGGTCGCTGGCACCAGGATCGACCGGATGATGGTGGCGTCGAGGAACACCGCCACCGCCAGGCCGAAGCCCATCTGTTGCAGCGGCACCAGGTCGCCGGCCGCAAACCCTCCAAACACGGCAACCATGATCAGCGCCGCCCCGGTGATGATGGCACCCGTCGTACGCAGACCGTGAGCCACCGCCTCAGTGTTGTCGCCAGTCTTGTCGAAATGCTCACGGATCCTGGTCAGCAGGAATACCTCATAGTCCATCGACAGCCCGAACAGGATCGAAAACAGCATCAATGGCAGCCAGGCCTCGATGACCGGAACCTGGATGAGCCCGAGAGAATCGGCGATGCTCTTCACCCAAGCCGGGCCGACGCCCTCTTGGAAGAACAGGACCAGCATGCCGTAGGCCGCTCCCACCGAGAGCAGGTTCAGCAGGATCGCCTTGAGCGGCACCACCAAGGATCGAAAGACGATCGTGAGCAGGATGAAGCTCAGAGTCAACACGAAGATGAACACGATCGGCGTGAAGGTGTCGACATCTTCGAAGAAGTCGATGGTAAAGGCGGTAAATCCACCCACGAAGACCTCGACGTCGACGCCGTTGAAGACGGCGGGCACGATCTCGTCGCGCAGTCGTTGTACGGCTGCCACCGAGCCTACGGACTGGACGTCTTCGACCAGCGGCGCCGACACCAAGGTCAGGTCGCCCGCCGGGTTGACGATGACGGATGATTCGCCAAAACCACCGTCGGCGGCAATCGCGGCCTGCAGTCTGTCGACGGCAGCGTCGACGTCGGCAGTTATCGGGCCGTCGACCACGATCTCCGTCGGCTGCGGGAAGGGAAACTGTTCTTCCTCGAGGATGATGAACGCCTGCTTCGTTTCGGTGTTGTCGGGAAGCGTGCTGGCTCCGGAGAAACCGGTCTCCATGCTGAAGAAAGAAGAGGCCAGGAGGGCCATGAACAGGCCGCCTGCGGCAAGCCACAACACAGGCCGGCGCATCACCGCGTTGGTGATCTTGTCCCACATGCCGCCGATCTTGTCGACGTTCTCCAGCGAGCTCTTACGCCGCACCCTTCCCTTGTTCACTCGATCACCCAACAGAGACAGCAGCGACGGCAGCAACGTCATCGACGCCCCCATGGCCAGCACCACAACGACGATGGTGCCGATCCCCAGACTGCGAAAGATCGTATTGGGTAGAAACAGCATTCCGAGCAGGGCGAGCACGACTGTCATCCCGGAGAAGAAGACCGCCCGGCCCGCGGTGGCACCGGATCGTCCGATCGCCTCTATCTTGTCGAAGCCCCGAACGCGCTCCTCGCGGTAACGAGCCACGATGAAGAGCGAGTAGTCGATTCCCACCGCCAGCCCGATCATCGTGATCATGTTCGTCACGAAGAAGGTCAGCTCGAACAGCTGGCCGACGAGAGACACCACACCGAGCGATATGGCGATGGCGGCGATGGCGAGAATGATCGGCAGCAGGGCCGCCACCACCGATCCGATGACGACGACCAGCACGATCAGCGCAACGATGACCCCGAAAGACTCACCCTTTCTCAGAGTCTCCTCTGCCAGAGTGGTGAAGTCGTTGTTGGCGGTTCCCTGGCCGGCAAGGACCACATCGAATCCGTCGGGGTGGGGAACCGCATGCACCGCTTCTCCGAGAGTGGCCGCATCGGCCGACGCCTCATCGAGGTCGGTGTTGGCGAGCGTCACCGATATCAGGGCGGCCCGGCCGTCACCTGAGAGAAAAACCGGAATCTGTCGGTAGTCCACCACCGACTCGGCGATCACAAGCTCCGGTCCCAGCCCGACGGCGGCTGCCTCCAGGTCGTCGATGTAGGAGCTGAAGGCGGGATCGTCGACGGTGAACGACTCCGAGGTCACCACCAGAAGCTCGGTGAAGGGCATCTCCCCACGGAGACGTTCCTCGAGAAGTTGTTCGGCGCGCTTCGACTCCGGATTGTCGGTGAAGTCGAAGTCGGTGGTCAGCACGTCGGCGAGCAGCATCGACGACAGAAACCCGGCAACAATCAGACCCAAGACCCACCCACCAATCACCGACCACGGACGGCGGCTGCTGGCCCTCGCTATCGATTCGGGATTGAGTCGCATTCATCTACCTCTCGTGTGATCTCGGGCACGTCTGGTCGGCAAGGCGGGAGACTGAGGAACTCGGCGGTCGATGAGCAGACTTCTGGCGGCCGATGCGACAAGTCGTCCGAACCACTCCGGCACCACCGCCAATTCTGCTGTTCGGCGTCGGGATTCTCCCCTCGAAACCTCTCACAATTCCCCTCAAAAGTCGCAAATCGGTCTTTGACTGGACGAGACCTTAGACTTGAATCTAAACTCTGTCAAGACTATTGTTGAATCAATGAGAAAGCCCCCGACCGAGTTGGCGCACAAGCTGATCGAGGCAGCCGAGAAGGTGGCGGGCGCCGGGGCCGACTTCAGTGTCGAAAGCGTCGCCCAAGCGGCAGGCGTGCCCCGAGCGACTCTCTACTACTACTTCTCGGGGAAGGACGACCTCGCTGATTACTTCCTAAACGACAAGTTGGAGCGGGTGAGAGTTGCCATCGCCAAGGCCGCCGCCCAGGAAGGCACGGTGATCGATCGGCTGCAGGCGTGCGTGCGATCGGTGCTCCGTGCCCTCGCCGAATACCCCAGCCTGTGCACAGACCTACCGGCGACGATGCATGGAGCGGACGCCCATGCCGAGGTCGCCATGAACGCCGAACGTGTCCTAATGGCACCCATCCGAGAGTTGCTGATCGAAGGAAACGCCACCGGAGAACTGAACGTGCCCGATCCCGGCATCGCGGCGACTGCCCTAAATGGTGCGGTGGGCTTCGTCGCCATGCAGCAATTCCACGCCCATGGGAGCTTCGACCCCGACTCGCTGGCCGACCTGCTCAACCCCTGCATCATTGAAGGCTTACGGGTGCGTGGGTAGCCCAACCCGAAGATTGCAGTGCCCGCGACCCGCTGGTCGAGTATCTGAGCGATTCCGGGTCTGAGGAATGCAACGCTCTCGGCTGCGATCTGCCCGAGCCCGGTACTTTGCGCGGGGGTCGAGTCGAGGTGGTGCATCACCGTCCACCCCGTGAAGGAAGTGCTCGAGAGCCCGACTCCCGCAATCACATCGACCGAGCCGCCATCGCGGACCGGTTGTTCGGGGTCACGGGTCGGGTGGCCGCCCTCGGCGGCGAGCGTGATGCCAACTTCGTGCTCGTCGCCTCCGACGGATCAAGGCCCCCGACCGAGTACCACTTCGGCGAACCGGGGCGGGCGGTCAGGCTACCCAGTCGGGAATATCGATCTCATCGCGATGGCCATCCTGAGTGTCGGTAGAAACACTCTTTTCGAAACTCTCCGGCAATGGGAGTACCCAGTCGGGAATATCGATCTCGGCGAGTTCATCCTCATCAGGAAAGCCATCCGGCGCATCGGGAACGACACTTTGTCGGAAGAGTTCCGTGGTGGCGGCCAGTTCCTGGGAAGCGACGCTCATCGACTGCAAGATCTGAGTGTGGCTCCGCAGGTGGTAGCCGTACTCCGAGATCGCCAACTTCAGTTCCCGCTGGCCGTCGAAGAACGGCATCACCACCAGCAGGAAGACGCCTGCCGCCATCCACATGAGCCCGTACGGGCTGAACAGGAACGCGACGAGCTGACCCGCTCCCGGAAGGACTGTGACCGCTCGCTCGGTGACCGCCGAGATCGGTACTGCGAACGGATCCGGCTTGTCCAGGTTGTCGCCCTGGGTCCGCACCAATCCATCTTCAGTGATCTCGATCACCCGATGCAGGACCTCGCTGGGATACCCGTCTGCCTGGGCCTCAACCGGAACCGGCACCTTTACCACGTCACCCACCTTCGGGGCGCCTTCCACGTGCTTTATGAGCACAATCCCCCCGGTGTCGATCGCGGGCTCCATGCTCGACGACATGACGACAACGATCGGTGGCCAGGCCCGCAGATAGAGGAGGCCGCCGAAGACGACGACCAAGACCACGGTCGCAAGTACTCCTGCGATCCGGCGTCCTGGTCGACGACCGCTGTCCCTCATTTTGATCGTTCCCGGCTCTAGATTCTGGACATGGCCCGCACCCGGCCGAAGACCGGTTGAACTAGGCCGATCGGTTCAGCAAGGCGATGAACACCGGGGCAACCGGCGAGGAGCTCCCCGGTCGCCGGATGTAGGTACCGGCCTCGTCGTTGGCCTTGGGGGTGATGTCCTCGAGCCCGAAGCAGTAGTCAAACCCAGAGGCGAGGGAGGGGAAGATGGCCCAGGCGTCCTCGGTCTCGATCACCATCACCGAGGTGGCGTCGGGAGCAGCCCAGTCACCAGTAAGCGTATCCGCACAGGCCTTGTTGACCTGTAGGAACTCCAGCTGCAGCACCGACCAGCCGGTGGCGTTGTTGTTGAGGTACACCGCCACGAAGTAGGTCCCCGTCAATCCGGTCAGGTCGACGTCGAACATCGGAGTGTCGACAGCGATGTTGCCCCAGGATCCCTGAAACCCGATTGTCAGCGGCGTGTCCTCAATCACCAGGCCGGCGTACTGCGATACCCCGGCAGCCGGGTCCGCGGTGCCGAAAACCTGCCCAGCGGGTGCGGCGCCGGCAACGTCGACGATCGCCGTGGAGGTGGCGATACCAACCGCCCACACCACGCCCATCATCAGACCCATCAGACCGAAGGCCAGCCAGGTTCGGGCGCGGCGTCGCCTACGGCGACGGCTGCCGGCTTCGGCGTCCATACCGCTCAATGCCGGTTCGTCCGTGGTGACTTCAGAATTCATCGTGCCCCGCTTTTTCCATTGGAGTGACGCAAACAATGGATATAGCATCGGTACCAGGCTTAACAGCCTTAAGACATACCTTCGGCATCGTGTTCGACTGAGCGGTAGAAGATCGGTAGAAGAACGGGCTACTCGGACGCTTGGCGGAGTTCCCCGACCGCCGAAAACCATTGAAGCTCAACGGATTCTTTGGCACGCCCGGAGGGACTCGAACCCCCAACCTTCTGATCCGTAATCAGACACTCTATCCAATTGAGCTACGGGCGCAACGGACGGAACGCTACTCCCACGGCCGCATAACCGAAAGCCCATAAAGCGACCGGTATCGTTCGGCCCCGCCGTTATTTGGGAGGCTGAGTGGACCAGCAACTGAATGCCCTCGCCGAGCGATTCTGGGATCGGGCGATGGAAGAGTCACCGTCGTGGGCGACGATCCTGGGGGACCACCGCTTCGATTCGGAAGTGGAGGACCTCACCGCCGAGCATGAGCAGCAGACGATCGTCGACTTCACCATCTTTCGTGACGAAGCCGAAGCGATCGACCCCGCCTCGCTGTCGAAGGACGATCGGATCACTCGGCACGTTCTGATTTCGGAGGCCGACGGATACATCGGGGCGATGCAGTCTCGCCAACACGAGTATCTGGTCGACCCGATGCTCGGGCTCCACATGGACATCGTGCAGGGGGTCTCACAGTTCCGCGCCAACGAGGACGCCCACGCTTGGGCCTTCGTCGACAAGGCGTCGAAAATCGGAAAGCAGTTCGACCAGCTGATGGAGCGCCACCGCCAGGGAGTGGCCAACGGCCGCACCCCGCCGCAGGTCTCGGTCGAGAAGGTGATCTCGCAGCTCGATTCGCTGGTGGCGGCACCGGCCGAGACCAACGCTTTCCTCCAGATTGCGCTCCCGGAAGAGATGACAGAATCCGAGCAGGCGCGCTGGCGCCAGGCGATGACCGAGCAGGTGCGAGCCGTCGTCAACCCGGCCTTCGAGCGCTACCGCACGCTGCTCGCCGACGAGGTAC
>JACZWZ010000092.1 GCA_022571885.1 Acidobacteriota bacterium | reverse complement strand
CCGGAGGATGGACGCCTACTGGCAACGAACCGGCTCACCGACTCCCACCACTCCTACACCACCCACAGAACGCCCCACCGATCCCGACTCTTTTACGCACCCGGGGGGGCCCGAGGGGGATAAGGGCTGAGCCGGAAACGGCGCTTAGAACCGCTCCTGTGGCGTCTGCCCTGGTCAATGGGCGGCGCAACCGTCAACGTCTGGGACGGCTCGCGTGCGGATCCCCCCGCCGCTACTTATTCGCTGCCCCCAGCTGGCAGCTGGCGTGATGTCGAGGCTGCCGGCCCCCGCAGGCCGTTCGGAACCCGCTCCTCACACGGCTACCTCTTCCAGTTGTCCCGTCGCCACGTCGAACACAAACCCGCGGATCTGATCCTTGTGGGAAATGAAGGGGCTGGCCTGCAAGCGGGTGATCGACTGCCGGATGTCGTCTTGCGGATCGGGGAAGGCTTCCAGAGCGAACGACGGCCTGGTGCCCGCTTCCTCGGTGATCTGATCCTTGACCTGGTCGTCTCGGAAGGTGAGCATCCCACAGTCCGTATGGTGGATGAGGATGATCTCCCGGGTGCTCAACAGACGCTGGGAGATCACCAGCGAGCGGATGGCATCCTCGCTGATGACCCCGCCGGCGTTGCGGATCACGTGGGCCTCGCCCAGTCCCAAACCCAAGATCCGGTAGACGTCCAGCCGCGCATCCATACAAGCCACCACCGCCACCTGTTTCCCGGGCGGCATGGGCAGGTCCCCCTGGTCGAAGGCGCCTGCGTAGGTTTCGTTGTTCCGCAGCAATTCTTCGGTGACACTCATCTCGTACTTCCTTTGGTTGGTCTATGTCGGGCGCACACCGTCCGCTCTTTACGAACCCCGCTCGACCGGCACGTTGACAAGCGAGCCGTATTCGGTCCAGGAGCCGTCGTAGTTCTTGGCGCCTGGGTGGCCAAGCAGCTCGTAGAGCACAAACCAGGTGTGCGAGGAGCGCTCACCGATGCGGCAATAGGCGATCACCTCGTCGTCGAGGACCCCCTCACCCTGATACAAGGCCCGTAGCTCCTCTTCGGTTTTGAACGTCCCGTCGTCGTTGGCGGCCCTGATCCAGGGGATGTTCTTGGCCCCCGGCACGTGGCCTCCCACATAGGGCTGCTCTTGGGGCAGATGATCGGGTGCCAGCTTCTCGCCGGTGAACTCTTCGGGGGAGCGAACGTCGACGAAGGTGACGCTCCCCACCTTGGGGAGCACCTCAGCGCGCAGCGCCCGAAGCTCAGGACGTGAGGCACCGGTGATCTGGAAGTCGCTCTTGTCGATGGGAGGAACGTCCTCGACGAGTTCCCTGGCTTCGAGCTCCCACTTCTGACGGCCCCCGTTGAGGAGCCTGACGTTGTCGAAGCCCCGATACTTGAGCAGCCAGTAGGCGTAGGCGGCGAACCAGTTGTTGTTCCCGCCGTAGAGCACCACTGTGGTGTCCCGGTCGACCCCGGCCTTGGAGAGCAAACGCGAAAAGCCCTCCTGGTCGATGTAGTCGCGCCGCACCGGATGATGCAGGTCGACCGACCAGTCCCACCCGAGGGCGTTACGAATATGACCCTGGGTGTAGGCCTCGACGTCTTCGTCGACCTCGATGATGCGGATGTTCGGGTTGTCCAGATTGTCGGCGAGCCACTCGGTCGATACGAGGGCATCAGGGTTGGCGTAGTCGGACATGGTCACATCGCTCCTTTCATGTCCGTAGAAACAAGGGAGACGCCAAAGAGAGAGACTCTCGGGTGGTTGGCGTCTAGGAGCGCTTGGCGCAGCCAGCACTCGGGTATGCCACCCGAGAGCCGATACAGTCTCTCCGCCGTCCCATAACCACCACCTGTTGGCCTGCCGATGTCCGAATTAACACTATCGGGATAGTGTTAATTTAGGGGCTACCCAACGAGCAGTCAAAAGGAGAATCGGTGGTCGATCGGCGACAGCCACGGCGGCCTCTCCACAAAGCTGGACGAACCGCCGCGGTGGCCTACACGGGCGCTCGGGACGCGGATCAGAGAGAGCATGACGGCACTCGCCGCCGTGGCAATGGCTGACGGGTAACAGGTGATATCGGCCTGTGTTAGGGCGTTGGGCTTCGGTCTGGCTTCAGTCGGCGCCATTGGGAAACCATGTTCTCGGAGTTGCACTAACGACGAAAGGTGGTTGCCCATGTCCTGCTACGACAGCCCGGTAGGCGTGCTCGGCGAATGCGGTAAGGATCTTGTCCTTGCGGGTGCGTAGGGAGTTGTTCAGAAACAGGAGGGCGACAGTCTTGCCCTCGAGGGCGTTGCCGTAGGGAGAGGCTCTGAGCGCGACGGCGTCGGCAATCAGGGACTGGAGCTCGGGACGGGTCCAGTCGGACGTGGTGAAGAAATGCCTCATCGAATCCAGTTTGGCCGAGTCAGACCGCGAAATCCAAGGTGTGGGGGTTTTCTTGACCTAATGGAGTGGCGTTGTCATACTCTCGCCGACAAGTTGAGATACGCGCTCATCTAGAGCGGCTGAGGGACAGGCCCGAAGAAGCCGCGGCAACCGACTCTTTCGAGAACGGTGCCAATGCCTGAACGATGAGCAGCCCGTGGCGGGACTCCCGCCCGAGGCGCTCTTGAGCGCGTCGGAGATAGGAGGACCAGGGCCGTGGTATTTGCAACTTCTCTCGAGTGCCGGGAATGCGCCCGCACGTACGACCTCGGACCCCGTTACTTCTGTGAGTGGTGCTTCGGGCCTCTCGAGGTCACATACGACTACGAGGGAATCGCTGAAGTCGTCACCAGGGAGAGCATCGAAGAGGGGCCACCTTCGCTGTGGCGATACGCCGAGCTTCTGCCCGTCTCCCGATCGGAGACGGCCGACCTCGGCGCGGGACTCACTCCACTGATCAAGGCGGACCGTCTCGCCGAAGAGCTGGGTCTCACCGATCTTTGGATCAAGAACGACTCCCTCAACCCCACCAACTCATTCAAAGATCGACCAGTGACCGTCGCCTTGTCCAAGGCAGTGGAGTTCGGGTTCAAGACCGTGGCTTGTGCGTCAACCGGCAACCTGGCCAATGCCGTGGCGGCTCATGCGGCTCGCGCCGGCCTCCACTCGTACGTTTTCGTCCCGTACGACATCGAACCGGCAAAGATCGTCGCTGCGGCAACCCTTGGCAATGTCGTTGAGGTCGAGGGCAACTACGACGAGGTCAACCGGCTCTGTGTGGAGCTTCACGACACCTATGAGTGGGGATTCGCCAACATCAACCTACGCCCCTATTACGCGGAGGGGTCGAAGACGATCGCCTTCGAGACGGCAGAGCAACTGGGGTGGAAGTTGCCCGATCATGTCATAGTCCCGGTGGCTAGTGGGGCCCTGTTGACCAAGGTCAAGAAGGGCTTCGACGAGCTGGTCCAGGTTGGTCTGGTGCCTGAAGACAGGCCGGTGCGGATTTCGGGCGCTCAGGCCGAGGGCTGCTCTCCGGTCGCCGTCGCCTTCGAGAGCGGCGCGGAGGACATCCGGCCGCAGAAACCCGACACGATCGCCAAATCGCTGGCCATCGGAGATCCGGCGGACGGCTACTACGCCCTTCGGGCCGTACGGGAATCGGGAGGGGCAGTGGCGGCAGTCACCGACGAGGAGATCATCTCTGCGATCCGATTGCTGGCGCGGACCGAAGGGATCTTCACCGAACCCGCCGGAGGCGTGACCATCGCCACTCTGGTGAAGCTCGCCTCTCAGGGCATCGTGGACCCTTCCGAGCTAGTGGTCGCCTATGTCACCGGGCATGGTCTCAAGACCCCTGAAGTGGTCGACTCCCGTGCCGTGGCCAGAATCCCGGCGAACGTTGCAGGCTTTCAAGAAGCACTAGGAGAAAAGGAGTAGCCATGTCAGTAACAGTCAAGATCCCCACATCGCTGCGAGGGCTCACCGGAGGCTCCAGCGAGGTCGAGGTGCGATCTGGTCGTCTAGGAGAGGTCATCACCAATCTTACCGATACCTACCCCGAGCTGGGGAGCGCCTCCTCGACGAAGCGGGCAATCTTCGTCGGTTCGTGAACGTGTTCGTCGCCGAGGACGACATTCGATTTCTCGATGGTCTGGAGACGCCGGTTTCGCCCGGTCAGGTAGTGACCATCCTTCCCGCGGTCGCCGGAGGTTGAAATGGGCTTGAGCTATCAGGACCTCATTAGCGAGGCCAAACAAGAAATCCCCGAGATAGCACCCGAGCACCTGGCCGATCTGATTGGCAAGGTGACGATTCTCGACGTACGGGAATCCGACGAGTACGACCAGGGTGCCATTGCAACCGCTCAATTGGTTCCCAGAGGCCTGCTCGAGGGCGTGATCGGCACTCACGTCGACGACCCCAACGACCAGATCGTCCTTTACTGCGCCGGCGGGGCCAGGTCGGCCCTTGCCGCCCAGTCGCTGAAATACATGGGCTATCCCAACGTGTCCTCCTTGCAGGGCGGATTCGGGCGCTGGAAGGGTGAGGGTTACCCGTGGCGGCTGCCGGAGGCGCTCAGCAATGACCAGAGGGGCCGTTACAGCAGACACATCCTGTTGCCCGAGGTCGGTGAGGAGGGTCAGATTCGGCTCCTCGAGTCGAAGGTCCTCATTGTCGGGGCCGGTGGGCTCGGGTCGCCCGGGGCGCTCTATCTGACGGCAGCCGGTGTGGGGACCATCGGGATCGTTGATTTCGATGTGGTCGACGCCACCAACCTCCAAAGACAGATCCTTCACAACGTCGATCGGATCGGGCAGTCAAAGGTGGAGTCGGCAAGAGAGACCCTCACCGCGCTCAACCCGGACGTCAAGATCATCACCTACCACGAGAGACTCTCAGCCGAGAACATCCTTGAGATCCTTGCCGACTACGAGGTGGTGGTCGACGGTGGTGACAACTTCCCGACGAGGTATCTGGTTAATGATGCGGCACTGCATCTGCGCATACCCGTCGTTCACGGTTCGATCTTCCGGTTTGAGGGACAAGTAACCGTCTTTGAGCCCTACGAGGGCCCTTGCTATCGCTGCCAATACCCCGAGCCGCCCCCACCGGAGCTGGCCCCCAGTTGTGCCGAGGCCGGAGTGCTCGGGGTTCTACCGGGTGTCATCGGATCGCTTCAGGCCATGGAGACCCTGAAGATCCTGCTGGGCATTGGAGACACCCTGAGTGGCCGTCTGCTCAGCTATGACGGGTTGAGCCAGGAATTCAGGACACTCCGGACCAGACGTGATCCATCATGTACGGCCTGCTCGGACGAGAGTCATCCCCCGGCCATCATCGAGTACGACCAATTCTGCACTCCCGGCGGAGTCGTCGCCCGAGCCGGCTAGCCCAGGTCGGCTCTTCAGCTCGAACTGGACCGACAAGGTGATGGTCACCGCCGAGGTCCCCGGCTGGATCGGAGTCTCGAATGCAGAATCGGCGTTGGTCGCTACAGGACTCGACACACGCCGCGTCCCCCGGCAGCCCATTGGCAAAGCTCGACGGTCGGCATATACTCACCGCAACATGAACCGGCTCTTCGCCCACGCTCATCATCATCATCACCCTTTGCGGGTCGGATGACGATGGGCGCATAGCGAGAGCAACCACACCTACGCCGACCCACAGCGGTCGGCGTTTCTCGTTCTCGAGGGCATCCCCCGATCGCTTCGGTCGACGGGAAGGACGCCCCCATGAACCCCAATCAGACGATCCACCTGGCCATCCCCAAGGGGCGGATGGAGTCGGGTGTGACCAACCTGCTCGCCGACGCCGGGATCGAGGTGCACGTCGGCCTGCGCGGCTACCGGCCGGTCCTGTCCCAGCCGGGCTTCGAGGTGAAGCTGCTCAAGCCGCAGAACATCGTGGAGATGCTCGCCGCCGGCTCTCGCGACATCGGATTCGCCGGGACGGACTGGGTCGCTGAAAAGCAGACGGAACTCGTAGAGCTCCTCGACACCGGGCTCGACCCGGTTCGGATCGTGGCGGCCGCACCCGAGGGCATCCTCGACGGCGGGAGGCTGCCCGAGCGCCCACTGGTGGTCGCCAGCGAGTACGAGCGCCTGGCCCGGAGATGGATCGCCTCCAACCGCTTGGACGCCTCCTTCGTCCACTCCTACGGGGCGACGGAGGTGTTTCCGCCCGAGGACGCGGACGTGATCATCGACAACTCCGCCACCGGAGAGACCCTCGCCGCCAACGGCCTCATCGTCGTCGACGAGCTGCTCGCATCGTCCACCCGGCTCTACGCGAGCCGCGAAGCATGTGCCGACCCAGAGAAGAAGGGTCGGATCGACGGCTTCGTGCTGAGCCTCACGTCGGTGCTCGAAGCGAGGAAACGGGCGATGCTGGAGCTCAACGTGTCGCTCGAGGACCTAGACGCGATGATCGCCACCCTGCCCAGCATGAGAGAGCCGACGGTTGCGATGCTGCACGGCGGCGCCGGCATGGCCGTCAAGGCCGCGGTCCCCAGAAGCGACCTGCCCCGCCTGATCCCTCTCCTCAAAGGGCTCGGTGCCTCGGACATCGTGGTCTCGACACTCGAGCAGATCGTGCCATGACCGCTCCCAGCGCGTACCTACCCCAGCGATTCGGCCACTCGATCGACCTCGACCTATCGAAGAACGAAGGAAGGCCGGGCTCCACTGAACTGCTCGCAGCCGTCGAAGATCCCACGGAACTGCTGCGGCGATATCCGGACACCTCCCGGCTCCAGGCGCGGCTGGCGAAGCTCCACGGGGTGAGCCAGGAATCCGTGCTGGTCACGGCCGGCGGCGATGATGCCCTCATGCGCTGCTTCATGGCGCGGACTGGTCGCGGGCGCCAGGTGCTGACCACACGACCGACATTCGAGATGATTCCGCGGTATGCAGAGCAGTCGGGTGCGGCGATCATCGAGATCCCGTGGCGGAGCGGCCCCTTCCCCACCGATGCCGTCCTTGACGCCATCACCGACACAACAGATGTCGTGTTCGTGGTGTCGCCAAACAACCCGACGGGAGCCGTTGCGAACGAATCGGACCTGAGGAAGGTGGCGAGCGAAATCGCCCTCGTGGTGCTGGACGCTGCGTACGCCCACTTCGCTGACGATGACCTGACCGATGCGGCGCTCGAGATGGACAATGTCGTCGTGATCCGGACCCTGTCCAAGGCCTACGGGCTCGCCGGTCTCAGGGTGGGCTACCTGCTCGGGCCCGCCGACCTCATCGCCGAGCTCTCCCTGTACGGGAGCCCATACCCGGTGTCGAGCTTGTCGGCGGCGGCGGCGTTGGCCAGGCTGGATCGTCCGCCCTCCGACCTCGACCGTTTCGTCGGCGAGGTGAAGCGGGAGCGGACCGAGGTGACCCGGATCCTCCGGGATCTCGGATGCGAACCCCTCCCCTCACAGGCCAACTTCGTCCTCGCCGAGTGTGCGGACGCCGAGTGGCTCGTTTCGGGCTCGGCTGCGCTGGGCGTCGGTCTCCGGAGGTTTCCCGAGCGCGTGGGACTGGAGAACGCCGTGCGGATCACCTTGCCGGGAGATCAGAGGGATTTCGAACGGCTGGTCCACACCCTGGGGACCGTCCTCGCACCGGAGGCGCTCATTTTCGACCTTGACGGAGTGCTGGCCGACGTGAGTCGCTCGCAGACGATCGCCATCATCGAGACGGCCCGAAGCTACGACATCGAGGTCACCCGGGAGGATGTCGAACGGGTCCAAGCCGAGGGGAGCGCCAACGACGACTGGGCGGTGACGAAGAAGCTCTGCTCCCTGGCCGGTGTCGAGTCGCCGTTGAAGGAAGTGACCGAGCGGTTCGAGACCGTGTACCAGGGCTCGGATGATTCGCCTGGCCTGAAACGGCACGAGCGTCCACTGGTCGATCCGGTGACCTGGCGTCGTTGGGCGGGTGTCAGACCGCTGGCCGTGGTCACGGGGAGGCCCCGGAAGGACGCAGAGGAGTTCCTCGCTCGATTCGACCTCCTGGAACCCGTCTCGATGGTGGTGGCGAGGGAGGACGGGCCGCTCAAGCCCGACCCGGCGCCGGTGCGGCGGGCGCTCGAACACCTTCGGGTGAGTCGAGCATGGATGCTCGGCGACACACCGGACGACGTAGCGGCTGCGCGCGCCGCAGGAGTGGTGCCACTTGGCGTGGTGGCGCCCGGCGACGACGTGACCCGGACGCGAGCGACTCTGGTGGGCGCGGCCCGGATCCTCGAACGAACAGTGGACTTGGAGGGCCTGTTGCCATGAAACGGACCGCGACATTTACACGAGAGACGTCGGAGATGACGATCTCGGGTCGGCTCGACCTGGACGGAGACGGCTCCTCGCAAGCACGAACCGGACTGGGGTTCCTCGATCACATGCTGGCGACCCTGGCGAAGCACGGCCGCTTTGATCTCGAGATCGTCGCCACCGCGGATCACCGGGTGGACGACCATCACACGGTGGAAGACTGCGCCATCGTCATCGGCCGGGCCATCGACGAGGCTCTCGGCGACAGGGTGGGCATCGACAGGTACGGCTACGCGTTCGCACCGCTCGATGAGTCGCTGTGCCGGGCAGTGGTGGATCTGTCGGGCAGGCCCTGGCCCGAGATCTCCATTGAGTTTTCACGCGACCAGATCGGCGACGTGGCGACGGAGAGCCTCATCCACTTCTTCCGCTCGCTGGCGATCGAGGCCCGCATGGGTCTCCACATCGACCTGATTCGGGGCGACAACGATCATCACAAGGCCGAGGCGGCCTTCAAGGCGCTCGCACTCGCGCTGCGAGCGGCGGTGAACGTCGCGGGCGGCGACGTCCCCAGCACCAAAGGGACGCTGACATGAGCGACATCGTCATCGTCCCGACGGGAACGGCGAACATCGCTTCGGTGGCTGCCGCGTTCAGACGGCTGGGGGTGGAGCCCACCGAGTCGACTCGATCCGATGAGATCGAGCGCGCCGCCGGCGTCGTCGTTCCGGGAGTTGGGGCATTCGCCGCGGCCATGGATCGGGTCGACTCGACAAGACTGCGTGTTGCCCTCACGGAGCGGATCAATGAGGGACGAGCGACGCTGGTGGTCTGCGTCGGGATGCAGCTGTTGTGCGCGGCCAGCGAGGAGAGCCCGGGGATAGCGGGGCTCGGTGTTATCGACGACCGTGTGGAGAGATTCGACAGCGAGGAGCGAGTCCCTCAACTGGGATGGAACAGAGTCGAGCCGCCCCGCAACTCGAGATTCCTCGAGCCAGGGTGGGCGTACTTCGCCAACTCATATCGGCTCAGGCAGGCACCCGATGGATGGGCTGCGGCGACAACCGGATATGGCGGCGAGTTCGTCTCGGCTCTGGAGCGAGACGACGTGCTCGCCTGCCAGTTCCATCCGGAGCTGTCCGGAGCGTGGGGTGCTCGGGTCCTGGGCCGTTGGATGGCAACGACCAAGGAGACGGCATGACGCTCGCTTCGAGGGTGATCCCCTGTTTGGACATCAGAGATGGGCGGGTCGTCAAAGGGGTCCGATTCCAGAGTTTGCGAGACGCCGGCGATCCAGTCGAGTGCGCCGCCCTTTACCAGGACCAGGGGGCAGACGAGATCGTGCTGCTCGATGTCTCTGCCACACCAGAGGGACGGGGAAACGCCCTGGAGACCGTGCGTCGGGTCAGGGCCACCCTGTCCATCCCGCTCACGGTCGGCGGTGGGGTTCGCAGCGCAGACGACGCGGCCAGCCTCCTGGGGGCCGGAGCAGACAAGATCGGCGTCAACACCGCCGCCGTGAGGCGGCCCGCGCTGATCGAGGAGATCGCGGAACGGTTCGGATCGCAATGCGCGGTCCTTGCGGTCGATGCGGCGGCGACCGGCAGCGGAGGGTGGGAGGTCGTCGTCGAGAGTGGTCACACTCGGACGGGAATCGATGTCGGCCAGTGGTGCCGCAAAGCCACCGCACGGGGTGCCGGCGAGATCCTCCTCACCAGCTGGGACCGGGATGGGACGCGGGACGGCTATGACCTCGATCTCGTCGCCGCCGTGTCCGGGGCGGTCACCGTCCCCGTCATCGCCTCCGGTGGAGCGAACAATGCCGGCCATTTGCTGGAGGCGCTCCGGGCCGGCGCCTCCGCGGTGCTGGTGGCGTCGATCCTCCACGATGGAGACACCACGGTCGGCCACCTGAAGAAGGCCCTGACCCAGGGAGGAGTGGTGGTCAGGCCATGATCGTCCCATCCATCGACATCTCGGGCGGTCGGGCGGTCCAGCTCGTCGGAGGGGAGACCGTGGCGATCGAGGCCGGTGACCCGCGCCCGCTTCTCGAACTGAAGGGCTCGCTCGAGCAGGCCGTCCGGCCAGTCCTTGTCGCGGGTGGCCTGACGAAGCTCTTCCGGCACGCCGACTAGTCGGTCAAAGATGGACCGTTCTGTAGTCACGGCTCCGTTATCCATGAGCGTGGGCCTTCCTCTATCATGAGCACCGACGCCTGAGATTTAACCTACAGGTCGTCGGTGACAGCGGGTTGTCAGTACCTCGCCGGTTACGCCCCGGCGTAGCTCTGCGCCTCGGACCATCGCTTCGTTCCTCCTTCTAATGCAACGAGCCCGCTTCTTTTGGAAGCGGGCTCGCCGTCGTCTCTCCTAAAACTGCTTCAGACGTGCCCGCTACCGCCTACGTGGTCAGTGATCTGGTCACACTGAACCGGCCGCAGGACGGAAAGGTCGAAGAGCTGTGTGTTATACATCATGTTCACTTCCTCCGTTACGTTCCTATCCTAGGGTCACCGAGCTTCCCTGTCAAGCGTTCTGTCGCCAGCGGGCTCTTATCGCTCGACGCAGAGGTTCAGGACAGTCCCGAGGAGAATGCGGAGCCCTCGTTCCAGGTTCTCGAGCGAAACCCGCTCGTCGACATCGCGCTCGAGTTGGAGAAGATCGCGCTCGAGGACGACTTCTTCGTCTCGCGAAACCTGTATCCGAACGTCGATTTCTATTCAGGCCTCATCTACAAAGCTCTCGGCTTTCCCAGCACAATGTTTACAGTGCTGTTCGCCATGGGTCGGCTGCCCGGCTGGATCGCCAACTGGACGGAACTCCACTCGGATCCGAACTTCAAGATCGCGCGGCCACGCCAGATCTATACCGGCCTTACCCAGCGGCCCTTCGCTGAAATCGATCAGCGATCCTGATCGGCACCCCGTCGCTCCAACACCTGTCGGACACGCTCCAGGTCTTCCGGGGTGTCCACCCCAATCGAATCGTCGGCTTCGAGCAGCGCCATCTGGATGCGATAGCCGTGCTCGAGAGCACGAAGCTGTTCGAGCCTCTCGCAGCGCTCCAGTTCGGTGGGCTCGAGCTGGGTGAACTCGAGCAGGAAATCCCGGCGGTAGGCATACAGCCCAATGTGTTTCATCCAGGGCCCCGGCGCGTCCGAGTCTTCCCGGGGCAGCGGGATTGGTGAGCGTGAGAAGTAGAGCGCGCGGCCCTGCAGGTCGCTGACGACCTTGACCACGTTGGGGTCTCGGGCCTCGCGCGGGTCGGGCAGGGGCGCCATTGCGCTGCTCATCGGCAGCGTCGGGTCCAGCAAAAGCGGGGCGATGACGGCTTCGACTGCGGCGGGCGAAAGCAGGGGTTCGTCGCCCTGAATGTTGACCACGATCGAAACATCCTCGAGCCCCCGGGCGACCTCCGCGAGTCG
>JACZWZ010000004.1 GCA_022571885.1 Acidobacteriota bacterium | reverse complement strand
GCTGAGGGTGATGATCAGCGTCTCGCCCCCGGCGAAGATCTGTCCCTCGGTGGCCGAGGTGACCAGGCTGCCGCTGAGAGCCGCCTCGGCAGCGAGGATGTCGAAGGTGGGTGTCGCCACGATGGCGCCTCCAACGGTCAGCGCGGTGGCGGGCACGGTGACGGTGATGGTCTCATCGGCGGTGATGTCGTAGGTGCCAAAGGCGGGCAGGGTGATGGTGACCACCTTGTCGCTGGTGCGGGTCACGTCGCTAAAGGTCAAGCCGGCCTTGACCACTGCGTCCCAGCCACCAGCTTCGGCCCCGGCGGAATCGATCCCGTTGATCAGGGCGGTGGTGATGGCGTTGTCGGCTCCCACCGTTGGGTCCCAGCTGTCACCGAACAGGGTGATGATCAGCGTCTCGCCTCCGGCGAAGATCTGTCCCTCGTCGGCCGAGGTGACCACGCTGCCGCTGAGAGCCGCCTCGGAGACCAGGTAGGTCACGTCCAGTTGGGGTTGTTCGGCGGGGACGGCGCCGTCTTCGCGGGTGCGGAACTTGCCGGTTTCGCTGGCGGCGCCGATGACGGAGTCGGTCACCCGCCAACCGTTGTTGGTGGTGCCGTCTGCCCAGGCCTGCACGTCTGCGGTCACCGTCCAGGTCATGCAACCCGGTGCGCCCGGCGTCGTCGCTGAATCAGTGGCGGCGGCGACCACGGTGGGCTGCAGGTTCCAGGTCAGGGTGGTCTCCACCCAGCCGGAGGTCACCTGGTGCACGTCGTAGGTCCTGGTAACGCCGGGGACCGCGGTGGCGCACAGCGTCAGCGTGGCCGAGCCGATGGTGGCACCGGCCGGTATCGAGGAGGTGTCGAACCGCACGAAGGACCGCTGTTCCTTGGTTGCCTGTGACTTGATAGTCATCTCGGTGTCGGTGCCGAAGTTGTTGGCGGACTTGTCCTGCTTGGCGTAGGTATCAGCCACCGCACCAAAGGTGGCGGTGGTCAACACAGTGATGTCGAAGGTGGGGGCGGCCACGATGGCCGGTCCACCCACCGCGGTGGCGGGCACGGTGACGGTGATGGTCTCGCCGGCGCTGATGTCGTAGGTGCCGAAGGCGGGCAGGGTGATGGTGACCACGGTGTCGCTGGTGCGGGTCACGTCGCTAAAGGTGAGGCCGGCCTTTACTACTGCGTCCCAGCCGGCGGCTTCGGCCTGAGCGGAGTCGATCCCGTTGATCAGGGCGGTGGTGATGGCGTTGTCGGCTCCCACCGTTGGGTCCCAGGTGTCGTAGGTGAGGGTGATGATCAGCGTCTCGCCTCCGGCGACGATCTGTCCCTCGTCGGCCGAGGTGACCAGGCTGCCGCTGAGATCGGCCTGGGAAATGTCGATGATGTCGAAGGTGGGGGTGGCCACGATGGCGCCTCCACCCACCGCGGTGGCGGGCACGGTGACGGTGATGGTCTCATCGGCGCTGATGAGGTAGGTCGGTTCGGTTCCCAGGGTGATGGTGACCACGGTGTCGCTGGTGCGGGTCACGTCGCTAAAGGTCAAGCCGGCCTTGACCACCAGGTTCCAGCCGGCGGCTTCGGCCTGAGCGGAGTCGATGCCGTTGATCAGGGCGGTGGTGATGGCGTTGTCGGCTCCCACCGTTGGGTCCCAGGTGTCGTAGGTGAGGGTGATGATCAGCGTTTCGCCTCCGGTCACGATCTGTCCTTCGTCGGCCGAGGTGACCAGGCTGCCGCTGAGATCGGCCTGGGAAATGTCGGTGATGTCGAAGGTGGGGGTGGCGACGATGGCGTTTCCGACCACCGCGGTGGCGGGCACGGTGACGGTGATGGTCTCATCGGCGCTGATGAGGTAGGTCGGTTCGGTTCCCAGGGTGATGGTGACCACGGTGTCGCTGGTGCGGGTCACGTCGCTAAAGGTGAGGCCGGCCTTTACTACTGCGTCCCAGCCGGCGGCTTCGGCCCCGGCGGAGTCGATGCCGTTGATCAGAGCGGTGGTGATGGCGTTGTCGGCTCCCACCGTTGCATCCCAGCTGTCACCGACCAGGGTGATGATCAGCGTCTCGCCCCCAGTCACGATCTCCGGCTCGTCGGCCGAGGTGACCAGACTGCCGCTGAGAGCCGCCCGGGAGAAGATGATGTCGAAGGTAGGTGTGGCCACGATGGCGTGTCCATTGGTCAGTGCGGTGGCGGGCACGGTGACGGTGATGGTCTCGTCGGCGGTGATGTCGTAGGTGCCGAAGGCGGGCAGGGTGATGGTGACCACCTTGTTGCTGGTGCGGGTCACGTCGCTAAAGGTGAGGCCGGCCTTTACTACTGCGTCCCAGCCGGCGGCTTCGGCCCCGGCGGAGTCGATGCCGTTGATCAGGGCGGTGGTGATGGCGTTGTCGGCTCCCACCGTTGGGTCCCAGCTGTCACCGACCAGGGTGATGATCAGCGTCTCGCCCCCGGCGCCGATCTGCGCCTCGTCGGCCGAGGTGACCAAACTGCCGCTGAGATCCGCCTGGGAGACCAGGTAGGTCACGTCCAGTTGGGGTTGTTCGGCGGGAACGGCGCCGTCTTCGCGGGTGCGGAACTTGGTGGTGTTGTTGGCGCCGTCGATGATGGAGTCGTTTATCCGCCAGCCGTTGTTGGTGGTGCCGTCTGCCCAGGCCTGCACGTCGGCGGTCACCGTCCAGGTCATGCAACCCGGGGCGCCCGGTGTGGTGGTCGAATCGGTGGCGGTGGCGGCCACGGTGGGCTGCAGGTTCCAGGTGAGGGTGGTCTCCACCCAGCCGGAGGTCACCTGGTGCACGCCGTAGGTCCTGGTAGCTGCGGGGACTTCGGTGGCGCACAGCGTCAGGGTGGCCGAGTCGATGGTGGCACCGGCCGGTATCGAGGAGATATCGAACCGGACGAAGGACCGGTCTTCCTTGGCCGACAGTGACTTGACCAGCATGTCGACATCTGTGCCGTAGTTGGTGTCGGGGTTGGTGTCCTGCTCGGCCCAGGTATCAGCCACCGCACCAAAGGTGGCAGTGGTCAAGACAGTGATGTCGAAGGTGGGTGTGGCCACGATGGCTCCTCCGACCAGCGCGGTGGCGGGCACGGTGACGGTGATGGTCTCGTCGGCGCTGATGTCGTAGGTGCCAAAGGCGGGCAGGGTGATGGTGACCACCTTGTCGCTGGTGCGGGTCACGTCGCTAAAGGTCAAGCCGGCCTTGACCACTGCGTCCCAGCCGGCGGCTTCGGCCCCGGCGGAGTCGATACCGTTGATCAGGGCGGTGGTGATGGCGTTGTCGGCTCCCACCGTTGGGTCCCAGCTGTCGTAGGTGAGGGTGATGATCAGCGTCTCGCCCCCGGCGCTGATCTCGGACCGGGCGGCATCAGGAACCACGCTGCCGCTGAGATCGGCCTGGGAAATCTCGATGATGTCGAAGGTGGGTGTCGCCACGATGGCGCCTCCACTGGTCACCGCGGTGGCGGGCACGGTGACGGTGATGGTCTCATCGGCGCTGATGAGGTAGGTCGGTTCGGCTCCCAGGGTGATGGTGACCACGGTGCTGCTGGTGCGGGTCACGTCGCTGAAGGTGAGGCCGGCCTTTACTACTGCGTCCCAGCCGGCGGCTTCGGCCCCGGCGGAGTCGATACCGTTGATCAGGGCGGTGGTGATGGCGTTGTCGGCTCCCACCGTTGGGTCCCAGGTGTCGTTGCTGAGGGTGATGATCAGTGTCTCGCCCCCGGCGACGATCTGTCCTTCGTCGGCCGAGGGGACCAAGCTGCCGATGAGAGCCGCCTGGGCAGCGAGGATGTCGAAGGTGGGTGTCGCCACGAGGGCGTCTCCGACGAGTGCGGTGGCGGGCACGGTGACGGTGATGGTCTCATCGGCGCTGATGTCGTAGGTGCCGAAGGCGGGCAGGGTGATGGTGACCACGGTGTTGCTGGTGCGGGTCACGTCGCTAAAGGTGAGGCCGGCCTTTACTACTGCGTCCCAGCCGGCGGCTTCGGCCCCGGCGGAGTCGATGCCGTTGATCAGGGCGGTGGTGATGGCGTTGTCGGCTCCCACCGTTGCATCCCAGCTGTCGTTGGTGAGGGTGATGATCAGCGTCTCGCCCCCGACGCTGATCTCCGCCTCGTCGGCCGAGGTGACCAAGCTGCCGCTGAGATCGGCCTGGGAGACCAGGGGGGCGGCGTTGTCGGTCAGTGGCGAGAAGGCGGACAGAGAACCCGACAGGAACAATCCGCCAAGGATCAAGGCGGCTGCGGGCAGCGACAGCGCTCGGGCGATACGGCGAGGCGCGGGTACTGCTTCCGCGTTTGGATCACTGGAGCCGTGGGCGCGGTTGGTGGCACTCGGCTTGATCATCCTTCGGATGCCAGGTAGGTGGAAAAGCTTGATCATTCTTTGGATGCCAGGTAGGTGGAAGCGCGCCTGATCGGGCGCTGCCGGACGGGTGGCGTCTCACCCTCAGGGATCGGTTGGGCGCTCGGCTCTTCGGGGTCGCGGCCCGGGCTCATCAGCATCGCCGCCGCCGCGGTGAACAGGATCCACGCCGCCAGCCACACGTACTGACCGGTATTGAGCCAGAAGTGGGGAAGCCCGCCGTATGGAGAGATCATGCGGGCCACGGCGACGATGGACTCCACCGGCACCTGGGTGCTGTCGGATCCCTGGTTGGCGTCGCCCTTGGTCTCATAGGTGCCGTCCGGGTTCAGCGCCACGACCCGGTGCATGAGCGAAGAGTTCTCCCGGGTCGGATCGTCGAACAGGATGATCGTGCCCTGTGCCAGCTGTGATCCGTCGTATGCGGAGAAGGCCACCACGTCGCCCGCCGAGACGGTGGGCCCCATCGAGTTGCTCATCACCGTGGTTGTGGTCCAACCCGCGGCCGAGGGGACCAGGATGGTGATGGCCAGAGTGGCCGCCGCGAAGTACCAGTAGGCGGTGGCCACTGTGGCGATCACCAGTCTGAGACGGCGACGGCTGTTGAGATGCCGGCGGGTCCGCTTGGGCGTGCGGTTCCAGCGGGCGCGGGTCCGCTTGGGTCGGCGGCTTTTCTTCTGCTTGGGCTCGGTGAGGTCGATCACCGCTTCGGGCTCTTCTGGGGACCCGTCGAGTTCGGGGGCCACGGGCTCGGTCGCGAGGTCGGGGTCGGCGATCTGTGGGGTGGGTGCCGTCTCGACGGAGTGGAGAGAAATCGGTTGCGATGGCTCTGCTGCCGGTTCGTCTGGCTTGAGGGCTACATTCTCGACGAGGGCAACGGAGGATTGCTCGAGTTGGTCGGCGGCCGGCATGTCGGTGACCAACTCGAGGAGCTGTTCGTCGCCCACCGGATCGGGCACCAATTCGAGGATTGCGGAGTCGTCCGGTTGGTCCGGTCTCGCCCCGGGCCAGCCGACCGCGACGAGCTCTTGCTTGGTGGGGAGCGCCCACTCATCGGTCCACGGATCGGCGAGCAGCGAGAACCCGTCGTCGGGCCTTTCCTGGTCGCTCGTCAGATCCGGGGTGGTGATGGTCATGCCGTGTTTCTCTTGGTCTTCTGGGCTTTCCAGACACAGCTCACGGTGACCATTTCGGCGTGGGCGCACCGGTCGGTCGAATCACTCACCATGGGTATTCCTGGGTCCTTTTAATGCATGTCCTGGTCTCAAGGTTGTTTCGGCCGAAAACCCCTATCGCTCAATGGGATTTGCCTCCGCACAAATTGACTAGTCATCGCTCAGGGACGACTCACCTTCAGGCGGTGGCGGAGCCGACGACGGCCACGCTCGACGCGGCCGACGGCCTTCTCCTCCAACCCGACGATCTCGATGAAGCGTTCGATCGGATTGCTCTGCGGGTGCCACCATTTGACACGCACAAAAACCGACCACGATCACCGTGGTCGGTTGCAGAGCGAAACGTATCCGGTTGCAGAGCGAAACTCTTCGACATCGCACCGAAGGTTGCAAACTGCAACCCACTCGTCGCTTCGGCGTTCGGTGCTGAGAGCGTCCGCCAATAAGCGGACGCTCTGGCGCTATCCCATGGCTCTTCGCCGTCTGGCCTGGGGCCCCAACCCCAGGCCAGACCTCATGGCCCGAAAGGATCTATTGGCTCAACGTTCGGTGCTAAGTTTCCGATCGATACCTCATGACCCGTATGGATCTATCACAATTCGATTGTTCGGTGGCACGCGCCACGGAGGTGATCGGCGAACGGTGGACTCTGCTCATCTTGCGGGACGCCCTCTACGGCCTCACCCGTTTCGTCGACTTTCAGACCGATCTCGGAATCGCCCGCAACATCCTTAGCAATCGCCTGCGCCAGCTGGTGGCGCACGGGGTGATGACCAGGCAGCTGTATCAGGAGCAGCCGGATCGATACGAATACCTGCTCACCGACAAGGGCCGTGCTTTCTTCCCTGTGCTGGCGGCGCTGATGCATTGGGGAGACACCTGGGCTTTCGACGGAGAACCCCCCCGTTCCTTGGTCCACCACGCCTGCGGCCGAGAGGGCGTGCAGTCGGTCGCCTCGTGCTCGAATTGCGGGCGAGAGCTGGACGCTGAGTCCGTCCATATCGATCCTCTGCCCGAAACCATCCGCCATCGGGTCGACGAGGCCGTCGAACGGTGGCGGCGCCTCAGCGCTCTCCCCACCAAGTAGCACTCACCGCGGCTGAGCCGAGACCCTCTGTGGAATGTTGACTGCTATTTGTCCTCGCGGCTCACCAATGTGATCACGGCTCGCTCGTTGGAGCCGGTCACGCTCCCACCCGATGACGTCGAGATCGACGTGGTTCTCCAAGCGGCCTCATTCGACCTCGATGCTGGCGTGAGATTTACGATCACCGGGTTCACGCTCGGCATCGGTGGGGGCTCGTTGTCGGGGGTCGAAGGTGAGTCTCTCGCCAACGCCGCCCTCTCCCCAGTCCCACTCTGGAGTGGGACACGGACGACTCGACCGTGATGATGACCAGGGCGCAGGTATCCGGGTTCAACTTCTCTCACCCCTCGATCGTCTCCCCGGTGCTGGGAACCTTCGGTCTCGTCGCGTTTGACACCCCGTCACCGGAGAACCTGATCGCCGACGCCGGACTAACGGCGAGGCTAGATCTTCAGATCACCTGGGCGGTGTACGACCCGCTAGTCGCATCGATCCCAGTAGAGGGAGCACAGATCGCGGTCGTGACTGGGGGAGGAAGGGATTAGGCGCTAGGAAGAGGGTTGGACTTCGGACTTCCGATTTCTGACTTCTGAATGACTCCCAGCTCCGAACCCACCCAGCTCCAGCTCGTCGGCCAAATGGCACGCCACCTGCGTGTCCCCAATGCGACGGGGTTCGGGCTTCTCGGCTCGTCACCTTTCGATCACGAATGGGCAACGTTCGGCGAACCGGCATCCGGGCACTACTTCGAAGAGATCGGGTGTCTCGCCTTCGATCGGCCGCAGCCGGCCACGAGTCAGACTCGGCAGTGATCCGAGCAGACCGGAGGTGTAGGGGTGGAGTGGACGGTGATAGACATCCACCACCGGGCCGTCCTCCACAATCGAACCCGCATAGACCACCGCCACCCGATCGGCCACCGATGCCACGACTCCCATGTCATGGGTGACGAGCAGCATTTCCCATCCCCCGGTTGATGCGCATGTCGTCGATCAGGTCGAGGACTGCTCTCCCCACGGTGACGTCGAGTCCGGAGAGCTGCTCGTCGGCGATGAGCATGCTCGGGGCGGACAGCAGCGTCGATGCGAGCATGCCCCGCTGCGCCTGACCCCTGGACACTTCGTGGGCGAAGGCGGTGAAGTGACGGCGTTCGGATAGGCCTACCTCGCCGAGCGCATCGAGGACCCGTTGCTGGACTTCCTCCTGAGTCAGATCGGTGTGCTCCAGCAGCGCTTCACCGGACTGCAACCCGATGAAGTCGAGAGGGTCCTACGACCCGATGGCATCCTGGAGCAGGACTCCGATGCCCATGCCGACGAGCGATCGCCAAATCAGGGTCATCCAGCTCCTGCAGCACGTGACCCTCGAAGACCGTCGTCCCGGACATCACCCGTGCCGAGGGGTTGAGTAGATCAACCGAAGCCATGACGAGCAGGATCTTTCCGGATCCGGACTCGCCGACCAGTGCCACGGCCTCACCCTGGTCGACTGTGATCGAGGCTCCATCTATCACCACCCGCTCCTCCGGTTCCCCCGGCACGTCGCCGGACACCGAGGGCACGCGGGTGAGCGAGATCGTCATGTCTCGAATCTCGAACAGCGGAGCCATCCCCCGGTCGGAGGATCGCATCTTCAGTGTGGAGGAAGTCCGCAAGCTCGCCGGCGCCTACGGGGTCGAGCTGCAGGTGGTCGACGGCGCCGCCCACAACCTGATGATGGGACCGCGTTGGGAAGAGGCGGCGCAGCGGTCAGCGTGGCAATTGAGAGCTTCTAGCAAGACCGGTCATCTGTCCTCGAAGGCTTGACTGTGAGGATCGGGTTCGCCGGTTGGTTTGGCTGATCGACAGACTGGTGGTTGGTGGCAGCGGTCGTGACTCTCTTGGTGACCGGCTCCTGTTGGGGATGCCTTGGAAATGATCTGTCTGTCCGTTGCTGCCGGCACCGGTCTGGTGGCCATGGGTTGGCCTCATTGGAAGCCTGTCCACCGCAATGCGGTGAAGCCCACCGGGTCTATCGGAGACTTGTTGGCGTGAGTCCGGCCTCCTCGGCTGGGCTCGTTTGACGGTAGTAGTTGGCTTCGTGTTCGGCTGGTGGGATGTCTCCGATCGGTCCGAGGAGCCGGATGGTGTTGAACCAATCGACCCACTCCAAGGTGGCGTACTCGACGAGGCTGTTGTCATAGGAGTCGCCGATGCTGCCGACGCCGGCTTCGGCAAGGCGTTCGGTGTAACAGATCGACAGGTGCTGGACCCCGGGCAGCAGAGTGATGCACCAGGTTCTGTGGTGGGTCGTCGAGGCGGTCCCAGATCGCTTGGTCCAAGGCATCCAATGCGAGGTGGGTGCGCAGTGATCGGGATGCCCGCCACCCGACGATGCGCCGTGCGTAGGCGTCGATCACGAACGCCGCGTAGACGAACCCCGATCAGGTCGCCACATACGTCAGGTCCGACACCCACAACCGATTCGGCGCCGCAGCGCTGAAGTCCCGTTCGACGAGATCCGCCGGCCACCGCCCCGACCCCGAGACCGTGGTGACCTTGAACGCCCGGCCCCCACCTGGTGCCCCGTAGGCCCATGTAATGCATCAGGCGCCCAACCGCGCACCGAGCCACCGTGATCCCCTCACGGTTCAGTTGGCGCCACAGGCGTTTGGTGGGGGGTTTCTTACAACTCTCCCCTTTGGGGGGAGTCAAACGCCGCAGGTGTTTGGTGGGGGGCGTTTGCCTGACAACTCTCCCCTGGTGGACGGCGTGTGTCTGATAACTCCACCCTTTGGGGGGCGCTTGCGTGGTGGGGGGCGCCTGCGTGGGGGGGGACGCCGCTCGGAGCCGATCGAGCGCTTCGGCTATTTCGTCGAGCACACCGTCGAGATCGCGGATCACATCCCAGCTCCAGACCCGTACCACCGTAGAGCCGACAGAACGCAGATAGGAGTCACGCTCCTCGTCAAAGGGTCCACCATGCTGGGAGCCGTCAGCTTCGACGATCAGGTGATGTTCAAGACAAGCGAAGTCGGCGATGTATCTGCCGATCGGATGCTGACGCCGAAAGTGACACCGAGTTCCCTGTTGCGCAGCGACCACCACAGCAGCGCCTCAGCATCAGTCGAATCGTGACGCATCCGTCTGGCGAAGGTGCGCTGCCACTTTGGTATCGGGTGCTGGGGCACCCGATACGAGTATCTGGTCTCGGAGTGCGAGTCAATCCCCCCACCAGCTCGCTTTGCTTGCTGACTCCCCCCAGAGGGGAGAGTGTTAGAAAACAGAGCCGTGGTGCGTTGATCGTTCAGTCCGTGAGCTAGCCAGAACGCACAGTCGAGGGGTGGTTATCCGATGGCCACCGCCAGGGGCCGCAGAGGGGCGCCGAGGAGAAAAGGCAGCGGTAGGGCTGACGGTCAGGCGACACGTCGGGACCAACCGCCGAAGACCCGGGAGTCACTGGAGGCCACGCCGCAGAAAGCTGCGGCCTCCTTGATCGCCTGCATCATCGTGTTTACGGCGAGCGCCAGCACCCTGGTCATCGAGATAGTCGCCGGGCGGATTCTGGCCCCGGATATCGGTGTCTCTATCTACACATGGACCAGCATCATCGGAGTGGTGCTAGCGGGCATCAGCATCGGTGCCTATCTGGGCGGCATGGCTGCCGACCGGTTCCCGCAGCAGCGGACACTGGGCCTTATCCTGCTTGCCGGTGGTCTGAGCAGCTTGAGCGTGCTCCCGCTGGTCGGAGTTGCCTCGAGTGTCTTCGCCGGCCTCCCGCTGGTGGCACGGATCGTCTTCCTGACGGCCTCACTGTTCTTCCTGCCCAGCTTGATCCTCGGAATGGTGACGCCAGTGGTCATCAAGCTCCGACTGCGGGACCTGGCCAGCACCGGGAACGTGGTTGGAAAGATCTTCGCCGTCTCCAACGCCGGGGCCATCTTTGGAACTTTCATAACCGGTTTCGTACTCATCCAGAGGGTCGGTAGCAGGTTGACACTGACAATCGTCGCCGTTGTGTTGGTGGCGATGGCCCTGGCATTCGGAGACCTGTGGCAGGCCCGCATCAGCGGCGTGGCCCCACTCGGCCTTTTCGTGGTGCTGGCCGGGTTCACCTACGCCAATGGAGATCTCGAATCCGAATGCCTGCGCGAGAGCAGCTACTTCTGCATCCGGGTATTTGACGCCATCGAAGATGGCCGGGCAGTGAAAGTCCTCGAATTGGACGGATTGGTCCACAGCTATATCGCTCCCAATGACCCCACAGTCCTCATTAACCGCTACCAACAGGTGTTGGCCGACCTGGCAACCGTGATCGGCGAACGAGACGGGAGCTTTCGAGCCCTTTTCGTGGGCGGAGGGGGCTACACCCTGCCGAAGTACCTCGAGGAGGTGTACCCGCAGAGCGTGTTGGAGGTCATCGAAATCGACCCCGAAGTCACCCAGGTGGCCTTCGACTACTTAGGGTTGCGGCCGGACACCCGCATCTCGATCTTCCACCAGGACGCCCGCATGGCGGTGCCACAGCTTGCGACGGGTAAGTACGACCTAGTCATCGGAGATGCCTTCAACAGTGTTTCGGTGCCGTACCACCTGACCACCCTGGAATTCATCGAGCAGATCCAGGAGCTCTTGACCGAGGATGGGATCTACGCGATCAACGTGATCGACAAGTTCCACAGCGGCAGCTTCGCCAGAGCCTTTGCGAACACGCTCGGAGAAACCTTCTCCTACGTATACGTCCTCCGGGAGGACGCCAACTGGGAGGACGACAGCCGCAGTACCCACGTGCTGGTCGCTTCTTCACGTCCCCTCTCGCTCGACGATCTCGATGAGGCCAACCTCGCGGCGGGACGGGGAGAAACCGTCAGCAACTTCATACCGCTGGACACATTCGAGGCCTGGCTCGACTCCGGCCAGGACATCGTGCTCACCGACGACTACGCCCCGGTCGACAACATGCTTGCGTCCGTCGCCCTGGAAGGTGACTTCACCACCGCGCAGAGGCTCCGGTGCTCTGGAAGGCCAGCAGGGCGGCAGCAAATACTGAAATCAGAGCGGCGATGACTCTGACGCGCCGGCCGGTCGAGTTACTCATAGTGGATACCTGGTGGTCGGGGACACACTTCTGGTCTCAAGGTTGTATTTCGGCCTGAGGGCGGTGCGGCCCGAGGATTATTCGCGCCATGGACGATTTGACTAGTCATCGGTTCGTTAGGGGGAGAGTCGGCGCTGAGATTGTCAGCAGCCCCCCACCAATCGGCTTCGCCGATTGACTCCCCCCAGAGGGGAGAGTTGTCAGCAGCCCGCAGAGCGGAGAGTTGTCGGCAGCCCGCAGAGGGGAGTGATGTTCTTTTCTGAACACTCTCCCCTTTGGGGGGAGTCAGCAAGCGAAGCGAGCTGGTGGGGGGCGATGGGAGATCGACCGCCTGCTGCCTGCCCGACCATCTCGTCGGATACGCCAGCGCCAAATCCCACCGCAGCGCTACACCTTTTGCTATACCTAGCGCTTCTGGTTTGCGTCCAGGAGGCACTGAGACATGGATTTTGGAGTCGTTCTCCAGACTGACCCACCGGCGTCACGGGTCATCGAACTGACCGAGCGCGCCGAACAGAATGGATTCACCTACGCCTGGACCTTCGACTCCCACGTCCTGTGGCAGGAGCCGTTCGTCATCTTCTCGCGCATGCTGGCCGCTACTCAGAACATGATCGTGGGGCCGATGGTCACCAATCCGGGAACTCGGGATTGGACCGTCATCGCGTCTCTGTTCGCCACGCTGAACGAGATGTCGGGCGGCCGAACGGTTTGCGGTATGGGACGAGGCGATTCCGCGTTGCGCTACATCGGCCTGAAGCCGAAGACCCTGGCCACGATGGAGGCGTCGATGGATGTCATCCGGGCCCTGGTGAGAGGCGATGAGGTCGAACTCAACGACAAGACCCTCTCCATTCCCTGGATCGAGCAGGGTTACGACCTCCCCATGTGGGGTGCCGGATACGGCCCGAAAGCACTGACCCTGATCGGACAGAAATGCGACGGCTTCATTCTCCAACTGGCCGACCCGTACCTGGTGGAGTGGACCAGCAAGTTTGTCAAGAGCGCAGCCACAGAGGCTGGACGCAACCCCGACGACATCAAGATTTGCGTGGCCGCTCCGGCCTACGTCGGCGACGACATCGCTCATCAGCGCGATCAGGTTCGCTGGTTCGGCGGGATGGTCGGCAACCACGTCGCCGACCTGGTCGAACGTTACGGCGACGACGAGTCGATGATCCCCACCGCGCTGTCCGACTACATCAAGACACGAGAGGGTTATGACTACGACCATCACGGCAAGGCGGGCAACCCATCCACCGACTTCGTCCCCGACGAGGTGATCGATCGGTTCTGCATTCTGGGCCCGGTCGACCAGCACATCGCACGGATGGAGGAGCTACGCGATATCGGTGTCGACCAGTTCTCGATCTACCTGATGCACGACCAACAGGAAGCGACTTTGGATGCCTACGGGGAGAGCGTGATTCCGGCGCTTGGCTAGGAGTTAGGAGTTAGGTAAGAAGGTATAAGGAAGAGGAAGGCCAGCGCCCACGGACAGCTTCTGCCTAATACCTAACACCTGATACCTAACACCTCTCCTCAGAACCCCTCCACCACCTCAGCCACGGCTTCCGCCGCCTCCTCCCACTTCGGTCCCAGCATCAGGTCATGGGCGGCGCCTTCGATCACCTGCGGCTCCACCCCGTAGGCGCCGGCGAGCTTGCGGATTTCCTTCACGCTGAAGATGCGATCCTCCGATCCGGCGACGATCGCCACCGGGGTGTGAACCAGTTGGGGTCTCGATCTGACGAAGAAGAGCATGTCGAGATAGGCGAGGTATGACTCACCCTGGAGCTTGGCCCACATCCAGTCGACCTGGTCATCGGTGGCATTGTCGGGAAGCAAGAGGTCGGCTGCTATCCCACGCTTTTCGATCAGCGGTTTGAGATCCCATATGAGGTTGGCCTTGAGGAATTTGATCGGGTGGCGGCGCAGCGTTCGCAGGGTGGCACGCCAGGCGCCGCTGATGGGAACGGGGGCGAGCAGCACTGCCCCGTGGAGTTCATGGTCTTCCAGGTAGCGCTGGACGATCAGACCACCCATCGAATGTGCGACGATGATCGGCGGTGTTTCGAGCGACTCGATCACCCTCTCGACGTCTTGCTGGTAGTGCTTGATCCTGGTGAGCCGAAGTGACCGGTCGTTGCTACTCCCGCCGTGGCCCCGCAGGTCCACCGCGTGTGACTCCCACCCCCGCTCGGCGAACCATCGTTGGTAGTCCTCCCAGCACCAGGCGCCGTGCCAGGCGCCGTGGACAAACAAGAGAGGGTGCCTCCTGGCGCCGCTCTCCGACGTCACCGTCACGACGTTGGGTTGCATGGGCAAAGGATATGGTGTGGAGCGGGCAGCATGCTTCCCTCAGACCGCTCGGTACGCTCCGGGGATGGCTCCGCTGTTCGCGATTCGAGACATGACGATCTCGCTCACCCGCGCGCCCGCAGACCTCGACGGCCTGCCTGCGCAGCCGGAGGAGCGGGTGGTGATAGAGGGAGCTTCGATCGCGGTCGACCAGGGCGAGACCGTGGCGCTGGTCGGCGAGTCCGGCTCCGGCAAGAGCCTGCTGGCCATGGCTTCGGTCGATCTACTGGGCCCGTCGGCACGGGTCGTGTCCGGGACCACGGTCTTCGAGGGGCACGTGTTGCAGGACCTCGACGATGCCGACTGGCGTTCGCTGGTCGGGATGGGAATCGGAGTCCTGCTCCAGGATGCCATCGGGTCGTGGGATCCGCTCGACTTCATCGGCTCGCAGTCAGGCGAGGCACTGCTGGAGCACACCGATCTGACTCAGGAGGAAGTCCAGCAGCGGGTTCTCGATGCGCTCGGTGAGGTGGGCCTGTCGAAACGCCATTACTTCACCGCGTTCGCTCACGAGGTGTCGAGGGGCCAGGCACAGCGGGGGATGCTGGCATCGGCGTTGCTATCCGCCCCGCGCATGCTGATCGCCGATGAGCCGCTCTCCGGACTCGACGTCACGGTGGGGGGAGCAGTGCTCGACCTCATCAACGACATGCGCGCCAAACGGGGAATGGGGATGCTGCTGGTCACCCATGACATGGGAGTCGTGGCAGCTGTCGCCGACCGGGTAGCAGTCGTCTATGCGGGCTCGATCGTGGAGAACGGCCCGGTGGTGGATGTCTATCACACTCCGCTCCACCCCTACACCTCCGGTCTCCTCGGATCGCTGCCGAGTCTTACTGGTGACCGTCTGCGGCCGATCGAAGGCGAGACACCCGATCTGTTCGAAGTCGAGCCGGGCTGCCGGTTCGCCGATCGTTGCCCGTATGTGATCGCCCGCTGCTGGTCGGATAAGCCCGCCCCAAGGCTGTTGGGGAGCACCCTGGTTGCATGTCATCGCGCCGACGAGCTCGAGTTGAAGGGGGTCGGCTGAGGCCGACCAGTCCCCAGTCTCCAGTCCCCAGTCCCCAGCCAGAATCAGAAGCGGGTTCTCTTTCGCAGGGTCTTTACGGCCGACCAGTCCCCAGTCCCCAGTCAGAATCAGAAGCGGATTCTCTTTCGCACGGTTCTTTGCGGCTTTTCTCACTGGAGACTGATGACTGGTGACTGGTGACTGGTGAGTGTTTATCTGAGCGAGATACCGAGCCGGGTGGGTGGTGGGTAGCCTGCTCGGGGGTACTGATGCCAGGGAGCATCGTGTTATTTGTGACCTATCTCGGGTTTGTCGTGCGGCGCATTTGGGCGCGCCGCAGGATGCTGCTGGGGTCGTTCCTCGGTGCCACCCTCGTTACCGCGTTGCTGGTTGTTCTCCCCTTATACGAGGCCTCGGTTTCGGCGGTCGACCTGCTCTTTACGTTTCGGCAGGCGCCCGATGCCAGCGTCAACCTTCAGGCGATCAGTTCCACCACCGCATACACCCCGGCCGGAGCGGACGCCGCCCGAGGCGCGGTGGCAGCTTCTGCCGCACCCATCGCGGCTTGGTATCCCACAATCGAGGAGCGCACGCTCAGTCGGGAGTACCTGTTCGTCCCGCTGGGCAATCCCGATTGGCTGGGACTCGCCGAGGAATGGCGTCGGGCCGGGGGTGAGGCCTCCGGTGAGACCGCGCCCTACCCGTCCCCGCCTCAGGAAGCAACGCAGACCCGGTTTATCACCGCCCCGGATATCGGCGAGCGGATCGAACTCCTCGAGGGCGAACTCCTGGATCAGCAGGATCCGTCGTCCATGGAGGAGCCGATTCTGCGGGTAGTCCTCGGGGAAGCAGTAGCCACGCTCACTCGACTCGGGGTTGGCGATCGGGTCGTCTTGCGCGGCTTTACGTCTTTGCCCGCGGTGTTCGAGATGGTCGAGGTGAGCGGAATCGCCAGACCGATAGATCCGACCGCAGCGCTGTGGGCGAACACCAGCCCGCAGGACCTGGTAATGATTTCGGAGGCGAGTTTTGACCTCTGGTCCGGCAGTTTCGGCGTGGCCGATGCCGAAATCGACCCGTGGCTGAGGACGACTCGAGGCCTGCAGCGAGTCCAGACCGGTCAGACCTTCTCGCTCTCGCTCGATCGCGAGGCGGTCCGTCTGGAGAACGTAGAAGTCTTGGCTCGTGGGGTGACCGGGTTCACCAGAAGCGTGGCCCAATCCGAGGGAATCAGGACGATCACCCAACTTCCGGCCCTGATCGGAGAGTTTGATGTTCGGAAGGTCGTCTTCGGAGCACCGATTCTGGCGATGCTGGCTCTTATTGTGGCCGGTGCCCTCTATTTCCTGATCTACATGGCCGGTCTGGCACTGGAGCAGGAAGCGGCCGAGCTGTCCCTGCTTCGAATGCGCGGCGCAACCCCGTGGCAGACGACCGGGCTGCACCTGATGCAGTCGCTGCTGATCGCGGTTGGGGCGATGATCGTGGCTCCGGTGGTGGCGCGAGCAATGGTCTCGGTGACCGGACGGATACCGCCGATGTCGACGCTCACCGGGGGCGAGCCTCTCACCGTCGCATCCGGCCGGTCGATAATTCCGTTCGTGGTAGCCGGTGGTGTGCTCACGTTCGTGTCGATGGGGCTGGCCATACTCCCAATAGCGCGGCGAAGCGTGCTCGAACTGCGCGCCATCGCCAGCCGCCCCGCCCGCAGGTCGATTTGGCAGCGTTACAACCTCGATCTGTTCCTGGTGGTGATCGCCGGGGTGATCCTGTTCGAGTTGCGCCAGCAGGGGATCGTGGACACCGACTCGGCCGACATCGGACTCGATCCGTTCTCGATTGCGGCTCCGGCACTCTTCCTTTTCAGCGGGGCCTTGCTCTTGCTCCGGGTTCTTCCCTGGATCCTCAAGGGGATCGGCTGGCTGATGACCCGTACCAAGGGGATGACCGCGGCCCTGCCCGGTTGGCATCTCGGCCGCAATCCGATTCCTTACGGCCGCCTGGCACTCCTGGTGTGGCTCACCACCGGGTTCGGGGCGTTCGCCCTCACCTACGCCGCCACCCTCGAGTCGTCGTATGCCGATCGAGCCCTCTACGCCGCCGGGGCCGATGCCAGGATCGTGGCCGAAGGCGCCGCCTATCTGACCGTCCCCGACGGTGCCGTCGGCTCGCCGGTCTTCCGCGGAGTCGGTGCACCCCGCCTGGCGCCGCGTGGTGCAGAGCTGTTGGCGGTGGATCCCGAGACGTTCCCCTCCGTGTTGGGATGGCGTGGTGACTTTGGTGCCGCCACCGCGGAGGATGCCTTTGGTCCGGGCGTTCTTGGAGGCCGGGCCGATTGGGGCGTCGAGCTCCCGGCGGGCGTCACTTCGATCGGGGTCGACGGCTTGCTCATACCCGAACCCTGGGCCGAACGTGAACGGTCCGGCCCGCAGGACCCGGTTCGGCTGCTGGCCCGCCTGGTAGACGAGCGGGGTCGGTTCCGAGTCCATGCGGCCGATGTCTCGTTTACCGACGAGGGCTGGTCGACCGTGTCCATCGACCTCTCCGGTGTGACCGCGCTGAGTGGGCCGCTTCCGGACGCCGAGTCGCTGGTGCTGCAGGCGGTGTGGGTGGAGCGCGATGGCGGGCCCGGGGCGGCGGTGGATGCCGGTCGAGTGCTGGTGGACGCCTGGCTGGCGATTTCTCCGGGCGGGAGTGAGTCGATCCAGAGCCAGGTCGACGCCGAGCTCTCTGCCCAGTCGAACCTTCGCCTCGAGCGGGTGGACGGCACCGCCGCGGCAGATGTCTTCTTCGACCAGATCCCACCGGGGGTCCCGATCCCTAACGCAGCAGAGCGAGCGGCGTCGCGCTACTGGCGGGACGGACGCGTCGCCCAATGGACCATCCCGTCGGCTACTCGTGGCCAACCGGTGCCTCACCTGCGTCACATTCCAGAGCAGCGACTCGAATTCGTCCTGGACTCCGAGGCCGCCCGGACCGCAGGGCTCGGCGTCGGGTCGGAGGCGCTATTCGGGGTCGAGGCTGTGACCGTGAGTGGCGTCGTGACCGGTGTGGTCGAGCTGATTCCGACCACCGGCGACGAACGGTTGACCGGGGTATTGGTGACTCGCCTCGACGGTCTTCTGCTGCGGATGAGCGCCCAGCCGTCCTGGTCGTTCACCGGGACCATCGCCAGGTCGCCGCTTCCTGAGGAGCTTTGGATCGACACCGATGCTCCCAACGATGTGGTTCGAATCGTGCTCACAGAGTTGGGAGCGGAACCGGATGAGGTGATCACCGCCAACGGTGTCTCGGCCGACTTTTCCAGCAGACCGATTCAGGTCGGTCTGGTGTCGATCCTTCTCATTGGCACCGGGGCCGGGGTCGTCCTGGCCCTGGCCGGGGTGACCGGGTATGTGCTGGTGGCAGTTCGCCGCCGCTACCGCGAGATGGGCGTGCTCCGAGCCCTTGGTTTCAGGCGTCGCAGCGTGGCCGGCACCTTTGCTCTCGAACAGGTGGTCGTGCTAGGCGTCGGTGCGATCGTCGGAGTGGCGGCGGGGATCGGTTTGATGCGACTCATGATTCCGTTCCTCCAGTTGGGAGAGGAGGCCGAGGACCTGGTTCCGCCGGCGATCATGCAGATCGCCACCGGTCGGCTGGTGCTGTATCTCGTGGTGGTGGCCGCGCTGTTGGTCCTGGCCGTGTTGGCCAGCACCCGCAGCGTCTCGGCGAGGCGTCTCAGTGAGGTCCTGAGGGAGGTGGAGCGATGAGCAACCTCGTGATCGAGATCGAGAACGTGATCAAGATCCACAAGCAGGGCGCGCTCGAAGTAGTGGCTCTGCAGGGGCTCGACTTCGAGGTGCAGCAGGGCGAATTCGTGGTGATCGTCGGCCGGTCCGGATCCGGCAAGTCATCCCTCTTGCAGATCATCGGCGGGATGGATAAGCCATCGGCCGGGAAGGTCTCGGTGGCCGGGATGGACCTCACGTCCCCGCTCGGTGCCGACATCCTCACCCACTTCCGTCGCAACGTTGGGTTCCTGTGGCAGGACTTCACTCGCAACCTGGTCCCCTATCTCAAGGCGATCGCCAATGTCGAACTCCCGATGCTTCTGGCCGGCGTCTCCTCGAAGCGCCGTCGCCAGCGCTCCAAGGCTCTGCTGGAGGTCACCGACCTCCTCAACCGGACCTATGCCAAGGTGAATGTGCTGTCCGGCGGCGAACAGCAGCGGCTGGCGTTGTGTGTGGCGCTGTCGCTTGGTCCACGCCTGCTGCTGGCGGACGAGCCGACCGGCGAACTCGACACCGAGCGGTCGCTCCAGGTGTACGACCTGCTGCGCCACCTGTGCAACGAGGGCGGGCTGACGGTGGTGGCGGTGACCCACGATGTGGCTCTTACCGGCAGGGCCGACCGCGTCATGCATCTGCAAGACGGAGTGTTCCGCACCGACGTCGGCGCTCGCCACAAGCGGGCGGTGGACATCGCCAAGGACGGAACCATCCGCATTCCCACCGAACTGTTGGCGGAGGGAATGATGGGGACGACCGCGGTGGCCGAGGTCGTTCACGAGGGAATCCTGCTCAATCGGGGCGGCAGTGATGCTTGAGCTCAAGAACATCAGCAAGCAATACGGGCGGGGGGCTATCGGGGCCGCCGACGTGTCGCTGACGGTGGAGCCGGGCCAGATGATTGCGCTGTTCGGCCCGTCCGGCTCCGGCAAGACGACGATCCTCCACATCATGGGCCTGCTGCAGACGGCCGACCGCGGCGAGGTGTGGCTCGACGGCACTCGAGTCGACGGTTTGTCGGAGCGCCACGCCGCGCAAGTTCGAAGTCGGGACCTGGGGTTCGTGTTCCAGTCGTTCGGGCTGCTTCCGTTGCTCTCGGCTGAGGAGAACGTCGCGGTGATGCTGCGACTGTTGGGAATCGGCGGCGAGGCCTCTCGCCGGCGAGTGCGTACTGCGATGGAGTCGGTCGGCATAGAACATCGAGCCGACCACCGGCCGGCAGAGATGTCGGGCGGTGAGCAGCAGCGGGTTGCGCTGGCCCGAGCCCTGGTCCACGCGCCGAAGGTGATCCTTGCCGACGAGCCGACCGGCGAACTCGACACAACCACGGCTGCTCATGTGTTCGGGCTGCTGCACGCGATCGCCGAGGGTGGCGGAACGGTGGTGGTCGCCACGCACGACCCGGTGGCACTCGACATCGTGGACTCCGCCTACTTCGTCAAGGACGGCACACTCCACCTGCCTGATCCCGACGAACTCGAACTGTGGTTGACCGAAGGGGAAGGTGGGTTGGCCGCAGGCTGAGGGTCCGCAGGCGTCATCGAACATCCGATGGCCGGGCCTTAGAGGATGGCGCGGTGGCGTACTCGTTCCCGAAGATTTCAGATCCCGAGCGTTGACCAGGTCGTGACCATAAGCTTTCCGAATCGAGCCAAGGAGAGTGATGGGACGATCACCTGATTCCACCGTTGTCGACCCTGAGGGTCATCTGGTTGCAATGGAGAACGAACACGTCCGGGTGCTCGAAATCAGGCTGCGGCAAGGTGCCGAGCTACAGATGCACTCGCATCCCCCCAGAGTGATAGTGGCAGTCAACTCATATCGCTTGAAGTCCACAGACAGAGACGGCAGGGTGTCGATCGTGGAGCGACGGTCCGGTGAGACTGTCTGGTCGGACGGTGAGGAGCACGCTGCCGAGGTTTTGGAGGGACCGACCTACACGATTGAGATCGAGCTGAAGAACTTGGGCTGACTCTTTTCCCCCCACCGGGCGCATGCCAACCGCTTCCTTGCGAGTATCAGGATCTACGAGCCGGCCGCCGACGCTGACCACGGTCAAATACTCGGGCCAAGGACGTCCTTGTCGCCAACCCAGCGATATCGGCGGTCTGATCAGACGGGCGTGATCGCGCCCAAACCCTCGATGGAAGCGGTGGAGCGGCCTGCAGAATCGGGAGTTCGGTCATGCGGCTCCCGGCGCAGCCTTCTTGGGTCGAGCGCGAAACGCGCCTCAGTCATTGGTCGGTGATGATGTGGGAGCGCGCCACTCGGCTGAAGGCCCCGTTCATCTCTTCGATGTCGCCGGGGAGGAACTTGTGCTCGTCTAGCCGACCGACGGTCCTTCGGATCAGGTGACGGCCGATTGGATATCCATAGACCATCTCCGCCGCGGCCAGGCCACACCAAATCGCCATGCCGATGACGAATGCGATTGCGATCGACGCAAACAGAAGGGTCATGTCCATCAATCGTCACCGCGGCTTTCGGTCTTGAGCACTTTCGATGGCGTCGTCTGCCGGTGACAATCGTCACGTCGGGGTACCCACCTCTTGAGTACAACCTTTCGGGTCGCCGTCGTCTGGCATCAGAACGGTCGGAAAGCCGGGTGCAGCGACACCGGACTCGCGCCTGCGGTTGGTCACGTGTGGGAACGGCCGCCAGCGCCACCAGGCTCCTCACGTCACGGCCTGGCCATGATACCGGTTGCGGCGTCCTCGCCACTCTTGACCTTGCGCCGACCGATGCCGGGGGCGCCACCCGGGATCAGCTATTGGCGTCGCGCCGGGCTCGGTAGGCCCTGGCCTTCATCCGATTGCCACACGATTGCATCGAGCACCACTTGGCGGACCGGTTTTTCGACTGGTCGTAGAAAGCCCAGCGGCACTCGTCGTTATCGCACGTCTTGAGCCGGGACCAGGATCCTTCGACCATCGCCGCGTACGCTGCGGTGAGGATCTTCCCCAACGCTGAGTCGACCCCGGTGGCGTCGGGGTGCAGCGAAGCCGAGCCATCTGCCGAGAAGGCGAGGGTGAGCCGGGCGGTCGACCCGGCACCATCGAGCACCGCCAGACTTGCTGGATCTACCCGGCCGCCGTGCCCGTGCGCTATCAGGACTCGCAGCGCTTCACGGACCTCAATCAGGCGAAGCCTCTGAGACTCAGCGAGCGGCTCGTCAGCGATTAGGTCTTGTGCATGCAGCCACTCTTGAGCCAGCTCCGCGGTCGCCAGGCGGTCGATGCCTTCATCGAGTTCTGCCGTGTTGACGAATGCTCTGACCAACTCGACACCGACCGGCGCGGTCAACCCGGTTTCTGGTGGTGGGTTATTGATGCTCACCAGCATAATCCCTTCATCGGTTAGAGGCCGTGACCGGATCGGCGGCGAAGCTGATTCGTGGAACCGATCGGCGTCTCACCTGTCGGTCTCGGTGCGGCGACGACGTCACGATGAGCGCCACTCCAGACAACGTCACCGCGGCGGCGAGTAGTGCGACCGGCATCATGGTCTCTCCCAGCACCAGTGATCCAAGTCCGAGGGCCACGACCGGATTGACCAGGGCGTAGGTACCGACCAGCGGCGTGGGCGCCACTCGCAGCAGCCAGGCATACAACGAGAAGGTGATCACCGAGCCCACAACGGCGAGGTAGAGCACCGCCACCAGCGATGAGGTCGACACCGTCGATGGATCGAATCGCCCCAGTTCGCCGGTCGCCAGCCCGAGAGCCAGCAGCACCACTCCGGCGACGAGGACTTGCATCGCGACCGCCAAAGCCAGATCGTCGGGCAGAGCGGCCCGTCGCGAGTGGAGTGATCCGGCCGCCCAGGCAAGCGCCCCTCCGACGGGGACCAGTGCAGCCCATACCGGGAACTCACCCGACGGGATGCCGACGATCCCCACCACCCCAGCCAGCCCCACAGCCATGCCGATCCCGACCCTGAGGGTGAAGCCGACTTTCCAGAAGATCCGATCGAGGGCGACCATGAATACGGGGATGACCGCGACGATCAGCGCGACTGTTCCTGTCGGGATGAACTGCTCGGCCCAGGCAACACCGCCGTTGCCGGCCACAAAGAAAGCGGTACCCAGCATCGTCGCCGTTCGCCATTGACGGGCTGTGGGAAGCGGCGCATCGGGTCGGCGCCAGCGCGACCAGGCCAGCAACAGAGCACCGGCTATCAGGAAGCGGGCCGAGAGCATGAGGAAGGGAGGGATATCGTTGATCGCTACCCGGATTGCCAGGTAGGTAGAGCCCCAGGCCAAATAGACGACCGCCAGAGCCAGTCCAATCAGCACGCCGGAGAGGCCTTTCGCCGGAGGATCGTGCGCCGCCACCGCGACTTGCTTGTCACCCGGCTCCGGCGAGCGATCTTTGCCGCTCGGCTCAGGCGAGCGATCTGTGCCTCACGTCGGAAGTCGTCGATTTGCGCCCGAGCCAGCAGCTCGATCACGAGTGGATGGTGATTCATCGGTATCTCCTCGAACGTTTCCCTAACCACCACACAAACTACACAGGTTAGCATCACCTGTCAATACCTTTTACCAGTGATTTAACGGGCCACAGCGTCTAATTATCACCTATGTGATGGCTTGACTGGTGCAGGACGGCTGGTGTTGTCGCCGGCTGGAGGATCCGTTCGAGTAATGTCTCGTCACGTTGCGGATTCCAAATGGGAATACCCCACGGTGCCGGGGCCCTTCGTTTCATCGTCTGATTCGGCGTCGTGCGGTTGAGGCTTATTGACCGGGCTCTTTCGACGCCTTGCGAGAGCCGACCACGACGATGCCTAGGCCGAGTACGACGCCGGGGATGCCGACAGCCAGCATGAGGCTCTTCCGACTCGAGAGGGTGCGGTCACACCGCGGCTCGACTTCCGGGCTGAACACCGAGCCGCATGCGACGGTTGCGGTCGGCGAGTCGCCGGTGGTGGTTTGACGAGAGAATCCGAGGGCCACCACCACCACGAACGCCGCCAAGGCGATCGCAAATCCCATCTTCGCTATCGGCGTCGGTTCCGTTTGTCGTGCCATCGGGTGTCTCCCTGTTCGCTGAAACCGATCCTGCCCGAAAAATGGCTAGGTCCCCATTCTGGTCTCCGGATTATCACAGCCAGTCGCTGAGCGGATGTATTGGCAATGGTTCGGGGGGAGCCCCGGTCGGCACCATTCTTTATGCTTGAGGCAGAGCCTTGAGGTAGGAGCTACGTGATCCACCCGGGACGGCAACTTCGAGATCTATGTGATAAACGCCTCCAATCTCAACGTCACCCGCCTTACCGTCGACCCCGGCCAGGACCTCAGACCGGCCTGGTCGCCGGATGGGACCCGCATCGCCTTTGACTCGAATCGGGACGGCAACGTCGAGATCTATGTGATAGACGCCTCCGGCCTCAACGTCACCCGCATCACCAACAGTCCCCGCTCCTCTTCCGCACCGACTTGGTCGCCGACACCGTGATGCCGGTGCTCACGGGGACCACTCGGCCCAATGGTCGATGTCGATCTCGATGATGTAGCCGCGGATGGGATGCTCGCGGTACTGCGCGTAGCGCTCGGCCAAGAGTTCGGCGGCGACTCGATGCCTCCGGTCCTTCGGCTCGATGAGGGTCGCGGTCCCGTCGGCCCGCGCCCACCAGAGCGTCGACCAATCTGGCGCATAGTGCTGCACCAGCACGCTCACGCGCCGGTTGTGGCGAATGTTGGCGAGGCGCTTCAGGGAGAGGGTGCTCTTGGGCTTGTGGTCGACACCGGTGACCAGCATGTCTCCGGCAAGGGCGAAAGTGATCGGAACCAGATGGGGCGAGCCGTCGTGGTTCACCGTAGCTAGGACGCCGACCTCCGACTCTTCGAATCGAATGCGAGCTTTTGAGTTCACCGCGCCCAGCTTCAATCGAAGTCTTCGTGAATCCGACTGGCCGTGGGTCCGCGTTGGCCGTGGTACTTCGAGCCCGCCTCCGCCGATCCGTACGGGTTCTCGGCGGCAGTGCTCAACTCGTAGAAGGAGAGCTGTCCGATCTTCATACCCGGGTATATGGCGATCGGGAGGTTGGCCACGTTTGATAGCTCAAGAGTGAGATGACCCTCGAACCCGGGGTCGACAAACCCGGCTGTCGAATGGATGAGTAGTCCGAGGCGGCCCAGCGATGACTTCCCTTCGAGGCGGGCAACGATGTCGTCGGCCAATCCGACGACCTCCAACGTCGATCCGAGGACGAACTCGCCCGGGTGAAGGATGAACGGCTGATCTATGTCCGTTTCGACCTGCTTGGTCAAGTCGGGCTGCGACTTTTTCGGATCGATGAGCGCGTATCTGTGGTTCTCGAACACCAGGAAGTAACGATCGACTCGTACGTCCACGCTGCTGGGCTGCACCATCTTCGGATCGAATGGATCCAGCTCGATCCGCCCCAATTCGAGAGCGGCCTTTATCGAGACATCGGAGAGGATCACGGTTAAGACTGTAGATAGAAGCATCGGGCTCTGGTCGCCGGGCAGTTCGGCCTCCCTGCGTTCGGCCGGCGATCGTCACCGGCTCCGCCGGCGTCGGGCATCGTTCGCAGACTCACGGGCAATCCGCACCGGATCGCCCCACTTGTGGATTGCCCGCCGAGCGGCGCGAGGCGATTGCCCGGAGGCGGCAAAGACGCCTACGGATCGCACTCGCCTTAGCGAGTTCTTAAGAACTCCCCCTCCAGTTCCTATGGGGGCTTAACACTTCTCGTACTTGGGTGTTCGAACCTGATCTCGAGCAATGGAATCACCAGACACAGGAGGTCGTGATGAAGCAGACGCTCAAGATCGGGATCACCGCCCTGGTCGTCGCAACACTCGCAATGTCGGGCATCGCCCTGGCACAGACGGATGAGTCGACGGATGAGGCGGCCCAGAACGCAGTGACCAGGATTGCTGAGAAGCTCCAATCACTGGTCGACGACGGAACGATCACGGCGGATCAGGCCGAGGCAGTTGCCGAGGTCCTCGCCGAGGGGTTCCATCCCCGAGGCCGCAAGGGCCATCGTGGCCCGAATCCGGGTGCCGTCGCCGAGTTCCTCGGAATGGAAGTAGACGACTTCCGTGAGGCGCTGCAGGAGTACGACACCCTGGCCGACCTGGCCGCAGCCAACGGCTCCAGTGGTTCCGAACTGATCAGCTTTCTGGTCGGCCAGGCCGAGGAGCGCCTCGACCAAGCGGTCGCAGACGGCAAGATCGACCAAGCCGAGGCGGACGAGAAGCTCGCCGAGGTGACGGAGAAGATCACCGAGATGGTGAACCGCGAGATCCCCGAAGACGCCGGCCAGCGCGGCGGCCGAGGTGGCCCCGGTGGGCAGAGTGGGTTCGGCGGTCAGCCTCCGGTTGAGGGGACGGCCATCTCCGCCTAGGAGCGAACTCCACGAGATTCGTCGCTCTCCATCCGACGACGACGAGAACGAGGCCCGGCCGGGCCTCGTTCTCGCGTCCGATCCCGTATCGCGCTGGGGGACACGGTCGCAGAGACCGGCTGTGACCTCAGAACCGGGCCGTCAGTCGCCGCCCTCGGTTCCGAATGTGGCAATCAGTCCGTCGATCTGCTGCTGGCTTTCACTCTCGGTGAGCCCGGCGGCGGCATGAGTTGCGCCCGTCGCGGCCGGACTACTTCCGAACCGAGGTGCTCCGCCGCAGCCGCTCGAGATTGGGGAGGTTGACCTCCTCGACGGTTACGAAGGCCTCCGGGTTGACCTCGTGGACGGTCGCCAGCGCCTGCTGGACCCTCTTGCGAGGCATCACCATGAACGACAGTCGAACCTCGCCGTCTCGACCGTGTGCGTTCACCACCGTGACCGGGAAACCCTCTTCACGGAGGCGGGGTGCGACCTGATCGGTGTCCAGCGGAGCCACTACCCGCACGAAGGCTGTCCCCATTGCCAGGCGGCGCTCCACGAACCCACCGACGAGAACTCCGGTGGCGAATCCGGCCGCAAAGGCCACGGCTCGCACCGGATTGCCGAGGTTGGCAAAGACCAGCGATGCGGCGGTGATCCACGACAGCGACTCGAAGAATCCGAGCAGAGCGGCGAGGCGGATCTGACCGCGCATCACCACGACTATCCGCACCGTGTTGATCGACACATCGATAACACGCATGAAGAAGACGAGAGCGACGCCGAGGACGGTAAGCAACATTGGAAACACCTGGTGGGGTAAGGGGACCCGGAGTGGGCCGCGCGTCGGACTGTAACTGGTACTCGCTGGAGGGCCAGTTCGAAGCACATCGTTTGCCCACAGAGGTGTCGTAGGCTCCCGGCGTCTCGAAGGGAAGTCCTGACCATATGTCACGCCGCATCACGATCGTTGTTGCCCTGCTGCTATTGATCGGCGCCTGTGGCGATGACACAACCATCGACCGCGACCCGACCGGCTCGGTCGATCGGGTCGATCCGACGGTGACGACCGAGGTGCAGGATCCTTTCCCGACCGTCGTCGAAGTCGTGCTCGGGCTTTCGGCAGACGACATTTTTGCCCTGTTGGATTCACTCGACGACGACGAGTATTTCGCCCTGATCGACGGGGTCGGTGTTGCCGGCGACGTCGAATTCGTAGAGGCGCTCGACTACGCAAGGGCGGTTGAGTTGGTCGATGCCATCGACGATGCTCTCTACGCCGATCTCCTGGCGCTGGCCGAGTCCGGTCTGGATCCGACCGCCGGGTCCCCGGTGACGTCTGTTGCCCCCGACCCGGAGCCTCCGCCGGCTTTCAATGCTGCGGCGGCCGACGTGCGCCGAATCGATGGCGGGGCGCTGGGTCGCAAAGGTCGAGTGTTCGTGGAGGTAGGCCCGGGCGACATCTCGTTTCTGGCGTTCGCCCGTACCGGAGACCCCGACGCCCAAGTGTTCATCACCAGCGTGGTGTCGCCGTCGGGTGTGGACGTGGGTGATGCGATCGGGCTGGAGTACGGCGAACTCTCCAACTTCGGCGAGGCTGCCGTCTATGCACCGATCAAGGAGCAGGTCGATCTCGAGTTCGGCGAGTATGTCGTCGCCTTTGAGGCCACGGGCGAGATCGTCGCCTCCGGGGCCCTGGTGCGTTCGGGCACCGCCGGCGGACCGCAGGTGCTCGATGTCGTCTTCTGGATGGCGACCCACGAACAGTTCGACCTGGTGGCGCTGGAACAGCGCTTTCGCTCGGTAGGCGAGGAGATGTTGGGTCGTCACGGGATCGCCATCGGCACGATGACGTTCATAGATCCCCCCGCCGAAATCATCGATCGATACGCGGTGCTCGAGTTCGCCGAGGGCGGAACCGACGCCGATCTGCGAGCGCTGTGCCGTGAGATGTCGGCCTCGATGGGTGAGGTGCGAGCACTCAACTTCGCCATTGTCGATCGTCTCGAAGGCGACGATCCAGAGTTCATCATCGAGGGCAGCGCCGCCGGGCTACCGGGGACGGCAATGCTCGCCGGATCCGATCTGTCATGTGTGGCCGGAATGGCCGCTCCCGATCCCGACGATCCGGGGCGCGACCTGTTTGCCCGCGCCATCGTCGTATGGCACGAGGCCGGCCATCACCTGGGTCTCTATCACACGAGCGAGGACGATGGTCTTTTCTTTGACCTACTCGACGACACCCCGGAGTGTCGCTACGAAGAGCGCGACACCAACGGCGACGGCTTGGTCGATCTGATCGAATGCGACGGTTTGGATGCCGACAACTTCATGTTTCACGATGGCGACGGGACGATGATGAGCGATGATCAAGCCTGGATGGTGCGGAGGCACCCACTGCTGTATCCGGCGGAGGGGTGATCGATGACCCGAATCGAACGGCAGCTGAGCGGATGACCGAACCGACCCGTGCGAGTTTTCCGCCGCCTTGATGCGGGACCTTCACTAAGAGTTGCTTCCGATGGGGATGCTCCGGCACAGTCGGCCCACCTACCCGAATGCGTGGAGGTGGCGGTGACGGCCGAGCCGAAGAGGGGAGGAGCCCACCATTGAGTTGGCGTGTACGTCCACGCAGGCAGGTGGAGGTGAACCAAGGGCCAGAGTTGGCCCTCCCTATACCGTCTTGGAAAAGGCCGGGCGAGCACCTCGGCGGACGGCATGAGCGTCGAATACCGACGCCAGCCGCCTCACGAACAGCATTCCTAGGTCGGTAGCGCGCACGGTGGTTCCGTCGAGGATTGCCAGGCCCTCGGCGACTAGCCCACCGGGCGAGGACATCTCCGCCAACTCGTCAGCGAAGTAGGAGGGGCCGTCGATGCCGAACCGAGACCCGGAGGCGGCAAGGTCGACGCTGCCGTTGCACATCAGTTCGGTAATGACCTGTCGTCGGATGCGGTCGTCCTCCCGGAGGTGGTAGCCCCGTTCGATGGGGAGGTTCCCGGCGTCGACCGTCTGGTAGTAGGACGCGAGGCGGCGGTGATTCTGGGCGTAGGCACCGTCGACATCGGAGATTCCCGAAGACCCCAGCGCGACCAAGTCGGTGCCGCGCTTGGTGGTGTAACCCATGAAGTTGCGGGTGAGCGTCCCGTTGGCAGCCGCTCGGGCGAGCCCATCGCCCGGAAGGGCGAAGTGGTCCATGCCGATGTACTGGTAGCCGGCCTCGGTGAGTGTGGATACGACGGTCGCCAGTAGTGCGAACTTGGCCCCCCTTTCAGGTAGCAGGGACTTGTCGATGCGGCGTTGGTGTCGGCACATCCACGGCACGAACGCGAAGGAATAGACGGCCAGCCGGTCGGGCCGCAGGTCGATGACGGCATCGAGTGTTCGGCGGAGCGTGTCCAAGTCTTGGCCGGGGAGTCCGTAGATGAGGTCGAAGTTGATCGACTCGAATCCGAGATGCCGTGCTTCGTAGTAGAGCGCCTCGGTCTGTTCGCGGGTCTGGTGCCGTCCGATGAGTCGCTGCACCTCCGAATCGAGGTCCTGGACCCCCAGCGAGAGGCGGTTGAAACCGGCGTGCGCCAACGCCGCTAGATGCTCCGAGGTTGTCACTCTCGGGTCGACCTCTATGGCGACCTCGGCGTCGTCATCCAGGTCGAAGTGGCCGAGGAGGCTGTCGTGGAGGCCGATGAGGACTTCGGGTGGGTAATGGGTCGGGGTCCCGCCGCCCAAGTGGTACTGGACGAGTCGGCGTCGCTCGCCGAGCCGTTCGGCGATGAGCGCTGCTTCGGCCACTACCCGGATCAGGTAGGCGTCGGCGATTTCGGGGCGTTTGGTGACGACGACATGACAGGCACAGAACGAGCAGCGGGCCTCACAGAAGGGAAGGTGCACATAGAGTGACAGGGCATCTACCGATCTCTCGGCTGCTGCTGTTAGCCGTTCCTCGTAGTCGTCGGGTCCAAAGGCATCGGTGAACTCGACGGCGGTCGGATAGGAGGTATAGCGGGGGCCCGGCCGGTCGTGCTTGGCGAGTAACTCGGGGGTGACCTCGATCACGGCCTGTGCTCAAAGGACCGTGTGAAATTCTTCACAAGTGGAGGATGCGACAAGCGGGTGACTCTCGCCAGGGCCGGATGGCCCTAGTAGATCAGAGCCGCAAGTGAGCGCGGAACATCGCCAATCGGCGACCGTATGCTCGCCGGCCCAGCAATGGGGGTTCCCCGCCCTCCCTTCATCCACTCAGAGCTCACACCGGTCGGCACCACGCCGACCGGATCGAGGCACATGAGTCTCGGTCTCAGACCATCCAGATCGTTTCGACGTGCCTCGCTTGGAAGAGTGGATCGGTGAAACGGGGGCCGCCGGCTTCGATTTGCCCATCTGGCTCGTGATGGCGGGAGTCGCCGATCTGACCGGCCCGTGTCCCCGGAATGCGAATCGGTGCCGGTCGGCCGCTCCAGGTCATGTTCGAGCATCCCCGGGTCGTCGTGCGAAGATCCCCCCACCAAACGCCTTCGGCGTTTGACTCCCCCCAGAGGGGAGAGTGGTCAGAAGAGTCCCCCGCCAGTCTTCCTAATGACTAAGGACTAACGACTGCGCCCCGCCAAAAGGTGGTGGGGCGCTCGAGCGGGTGAGGGGAATCGAACCCCCGTATCAAGCTTGGGAAGCTTGTGTTCTGCCATTGAACTACACCCGCATTGGGCGTCATCGTAGGCCCGGTCACAGGGTGAGCAGACTCGCTCCGGCCCACACGGTGATGACCATTCCGACTGTGATGAGCCACCAAGCTCGGCCTCGGCGTAGATCTCCGTCCATGTTCTTCGGCTTTATGCCGCGCCGATTCTGGATGAGGGCGTAGAGATTCCCGATTACGAGGGCGGCGCCTAGTGCCAGGAGCAGCTGTGCAAGTAATGAGTTGAGATTGAAGATGTCCATGGGCTGGCAAGTAACGCTCGGTCGCTTTCTGGCAAGAGTAGGGCCGGTCCTCAGAGCCGGCTCGTCGCGTGGGTTGCCACTACCGTCCATCGGGATGCGTCCCTGTCACGTGCTGCGGGTTTTCACCCGGGGAGAAATCGGAGGAAATCATCTCGGTGTGGTCAACGACCCCACCGGGCTCGACGACGAGACGATGCAGACGATCGCGGCCGAGTTGGGCTTCTCGGAGACGGTCTTCATCGATTGGTTGGATGGGGGAACGCCCCATGTGAGAATCTTCACTCCGGAGATCGAGCTGCCCTTTGCAGGTCACCCATTGGTTGGGGCGGCATGGGTGCTTGCTTCTATCGGGCCCGGCACCGTCAACGAGATGACGTGTGGCGTCGGCTCGATCCCGTTCCGTTCGGATCCCGACGGCGCCTGGGTCGATACCCCGCTGGTCACCGATGTCCGGATTGCCGACGACGGCGCGGCCATCGCAGATGAGGTAGGGCTTCCCGAGCCGGTGCGGGCATGGTGGGCGATGATGCCGCTGCCGTATCTGGTGCTCGATCTGGGCACGGCCGAGGCGGTTTCGAAGGCGGCCCCGGACATTTCCAAACTGGGCACGTCTGGCGCCGGGATGGCGTACATCATCGGATCTCAGGCAGATGATCTCCGGGTGCGGTTCTTTGCAGCCGATGCCGGCATCCCGGAAGATCCGGCGACGGGGAGTGCTGCCTCTGCCTATGCCGCGGTCAGGGTCTTCGAGGGAGAGTCGGAGGGCGAGGTGACGATCCATCAGGGAGAAGAGATCGGGCACCCGTCGACGATCCAGCTTTCCTGGTCGCCGGATAGGGCGACGCTCGGTGGCTCGGTTCGTCACGACGAGGTTCGGATCCTGGAACGGTGAATTTGGACTTCTCCTACGGGTCCGGCCACACCGTCGAGCAGGTAGGTGAGAAAGCCGGCAAGCACCACCGGGTCGAAACCTGGGCGCTCCAGGGCTCGGCCGGGGATCGGGTGCTTATCGATGCCTACGTCCCCGATGAAGTCGAGCGCATCGTCGTCGTGGGTCACGGTGCCGATAACAGCCGCCGGGCCCGCTACATAGAAGTCTCGGGCAAGTCATTTGCCCGGGACGGTACTGCGGTGGTGAGTATGGACGCCCCCTATCACGGCGACAGGAATGACGCCCGAATCATCGAGGCCCCGGTCGGCACGTTGGTCGACCTGATGGTGAGGTGGGTGAGGGATCATCGACAACTGCTCGATGTGATCGAATCGCGTTGGCCCGACAGGCCGGTGGGGTACGCCGGATTCTCAATGGGCGGCCTTTTCGGAGTACCACTGGTTGCCAGCGACGACCGCATCCGGGCTGCCGCGATCGTCATAGCCGGTTCGACCCGGGTGTCGTATCCCGACCGATTTGGTCCGCTCGACGCTGATACTCGGGCGGTCTTGGAGATCACCGACCCCGCGGTGCACGCCCCGCAAATAGGGGACCGGCCGGTACTGATGCTGAATGCCGACGATGACCAGACCGTTCCGCGTCACGCCGCGTTCGCCCTGTACGAGGCCTTCGTCGGTCCCAAGGAGTTGGTGTTCATGCCCGGTACCCACACCGAGTGGAGTCATGCGGCGCGATGGTTTCGGCGGTTGGAGACTTTCTTTGAGGAGACGCTTTGAGGAGTCCCCAGTCCTCAGTCCCCAGTCCCCAGTCCCCAGCCAGACACCGCGTCGACTCGATTGTTGGTCCTGGATTTCTCTGACTGGTGACTGGTGACTGGTGACTTCTTAGACGGCTATATCGCGTCGATCGAACATCCATATCCCGGCCCCGGCGAATCCGACTCCCACTCCAAGGAGCAGCAGTGCGTTTCCGGCCTGTACGCCGTTGAGGATCGGGTCGCCGGTCAGGGCCCAGAAGAAGGGGCTGAGGCGCTCGAGTGGGTTGATGGCGTCGATCAAAGGAGCCAGCCCCCAGAGAATGAAGGTCGCAACGGCCAGCCCCGAGGTGATCCCCAGGGCGCTACCCCGGCTCCCGGTGGCGGCACCTATGCCGAACGCCAGACCGCCAAAGAGGACTCCGACCAGGAACACCGACACCGTCGCACCCCACAGTGCACTGAGGGAGATCTCCATCCCGGCCAGCGGTGTCGAGATCACGAAGGTGAGGATCGAGAGCAGGGCGAGGAAGGCGCCGGTCGTCAGCACCGCTAGAGCCTTTTCGAGCATCAGGCGTCGTCGGGGGATCGGATGGGCGGTGATCAGATCTAGGGTCCCGTCCCTCTCATCGGTTGCGGTCACCCGGACTCCGAACGACACCAGGAAGATGATGAACAGGAGCGGGAGCAAGTTCGAGAAGAACTGGCTGTTGAGGTATCCGGCCGGCTCGTTGATCGACAGGCCCGAGCCCAGTCCCAGGATCTCCTGCACGAACTCGGGGTATTCATCGATGATGTCCGAGAACCCTTCCTGACCGGCAATCGACGGGTAGGCGGCGACGGTTACGCCGATGAGGCCGATGAGGCTGAGCGACCAACCGATCATCGAGCGCCGGCGGGATCGAATCGTGTGCCGGAAGACGGTCATGCGTCATCCTCCCGGTACAGGTCGAGGAAGACCTCTTCTAGGTCGGCCTCTTCGCTGCGCATTGCAACCACTTCGTACCCGGCCAGGATCTTGATGAGCGCGTCCATCGACCCCTCGATCCGGATCTGCACGGTGGTGCGGCGCTGCTCGACAGAGACGACATTGTCCGCCTTCAGCAGAGTCTGTTCGTCGGGTCCTTCGCTTCCGAATCGCACTTCGACCACCCGAACGGCTCGATCCTTCAGTTCATCGACGGTGGCTACCTCGATCAGCTTGCCTTTGCGGATGATCCCCACCCGGTCGGCGATCCTTTCCACTTCGGGGAGAACGTGAGACGAGAGGAACACGGTTCTTCCTTCGTCGCGGGCGGCGTCGATGAGGTGGTACACCTTCTGCTGCATCAGCGGGTCCAGGCCGCTCGTCGGCTCGTCGAGGATGAGCAGCTCCGGCTGGTGTGCAAAGGCCTGAATGACCCCGATCTTCTGCTTGTTACCGCTGGAAAGGTCTCTGATCTTGCGGGTCGGATCGAGTTCGAACTGGTCGCAGAGCTCCTTCATCCGGTCTGTTCCCGCCCCGCCGCGTAACGCAAACAGGTAGTCGAGCGACTCCTGAACGGTCATCTCCTCGTAGAGGCTGAGTTCCCCGGGGAGATACCCTGTTCGAGAGCGGATTTCGAGGGCATGCTTCTGGGCATCGAGGCCGAGAACGGTGGCGGTACCCGACGTCGGGCGGATGAGGTCGAGCAGGGTTCGAATGGTTGTGGTCTTCCCGGAACCGTTCGGCCCCAGGTACCCGAAGACCTCGCCCGTCTTCACCTCGAGGTCGAGATCGACGATGCCGCGAGCCTTCCCATACGATTTGGTGAGAGATGAGAGATCGATCGCGGCGTCGGTCATGCAGGTCAGGATATCGCTCCCGGTGCGTCCTTCTGCGTCAGGTGATCGTCGGGAGAGGCCAGTCGCTAACCTCCCCGTTCACCCTCTCGGAGGCAGGCGTAGATGGAGCCGACAAAGAGCATTTGGATGGATGGCGAACTCGTCCCTTGGGCCGAGGCCAAGGTCCACGTGCTCACCCACGCCCTCCATTACGGAACCGGGGTCTTTGAAGGCATCAGGGCGTACAAGAACGACGATGGGACTGCCGTCTTCAGACTGCGCGACCACATGAAGCGCCTGCTGGTCTCGGCCGGTGCCTACTCGATGCAGATCGAGTACTCGGTGGATGAGTTGGTGGTCGCAGTGCGTGACACGGTCACCGACAACGAACTGGAGTCCTGCTACATCCGACCGATTTCGTTCTACGAACTCGGCACCATCGGGCTCAATCCCTCCGGCGCCCGGCTCAGGACGTCGATCATTGCCTTCCCGTGGGGCGCCTACCTCGGTGAGGAGGGTCTCCTCAACGGTATCAGGGTCAAGGTTTCCTCGTGGGCGCGCATCTCGCTCCGGTCCTTTCCGGCGGCCAAGGCAACCGGTCCGTACATCAATTCCGTCCTGGCCAACCAGGAGGCGTTGCGGGAAGGCTACGACGAGGCACTCTTGCTGACGAGCGACGGGAACGTGTCGGAGGGCGCCGGCGAGAATCTGTTTCTGATAAAGGATGGTCAGGTGATGACCCCGCCCCTCTCGGACGGTTGCCTGGCCGGGATCACCAGGCAATCGGTGATGACACTGCTTACCGATGATGGGCACACAATCGTCGAGAAGTCGATTCTCCCCGCCGACCTCTTCGAAGCCGATGAGTTGTTTCTCACCGGCACCGCGGCCGAGGTGACTCCGGTGCGGGAGGTCGACGACCACCCGATCGGCTCCGGCAAGCCGGGTCCCATTACCCGCCGCGCCCAGGAGCTGTTCAGCGACGCCGCCGGCGGGAAGCTGGAGCAGTACCGCGATTGGTTGGACTACCTGTAGCGAGTGAGTTCGGGTCTGCCGGGCCGTTGCGTTTCCCGTTCCCCGTGCCCCGTCTCCCGTTTCCAGATTCGTCTCGCGATTGCTTCCGTGATCCCCACAGATCGAAGTGACTGAATTCGGGGAACGGGGAACTGGAAACGGGAAACGAGGCCCGATGGTCGTTAGCTGGAGGTTCTCGGCTTGAACGTCGGTCGAGAATCCTCGAACTCGGCAATGACCGATTCTTCGAGCATCGTCAACCCGATCTCGTCCAGGCCGTTGAGCAGCATGTACTTGGCGTATGCATCGAATTCGAACGACTCCTCTACTCCGGGTGCGCTGAGCTTCTGATGCTTCAGGTCAACCGTCACCGCGGCGTTGGGTTGCTCGTCCGCCAAGGCCAGCAGGGTGTCGACCACGGCCTCCGGCAATTCGATCGCGAGCAGGCCGATCTTGTGACAGTTGGAGCGGAAGATGTCGCCGAACGAGGGGGCGATGACCGCGCGAAAGCCCCAATCGTGCAACGCCCACGGAGCGTGCTCGCGGGATGACCCGGTGCCGAAGTCGGGGCCGGCCACCAGCACCGTCGCCTTCCGATACTGGGGGCGGTTGAGGACGAAGCCGGGGTCCTTCTCGCCTTCGCCGTCACGCGCCCAGTCGTAGAAGAGGAACTCGCCGAAACCGGTTCTCTCGATTCGCTTCAGAAACTGCTTGGGGATGATCTGATCGGTATCGACTTGCGCCCTCGGGAGCGGGGCCATGGTTCCCGAAACGATCAGGACCGGTTCCATCACTCCCACTCCCGCACGTCGACGAAGTGTCCGGCTACCGCGGCCGCAGCCGCCATCTGCGGGCTGACCAAGTGGGTGCGACCGCCGCGGCCCTGCCGGCCTTCGTAGTTCCGATTGGAGGTGGAGGCACACCTCTCCCCGGGTCCGAGCACGTCGTCGTTCATGCCGAGGCACATCGAGCAGCCCGGTTCGCGCCATTCGAAGCCGGCGGCGATGAAGATCTTGTCCAATCCCTCGGCCTCCGCCTCGAGTTTCACCAAAGCCGAACCCGGGACCACCATGGCGGACACGTTGTCATGCACCTTCTTGCCTTCGATCACCGATGCCGCTGCGCGTAGATCGCCCAGGCGGGCGTTGGTGCAGGAGCCGATGAACACCCGGTCGATAGAGATGTCGGTGATCAGAGTTCCCGGTTGAAGATCCATGTAGTCGAGGGCACGTTGGATTGCGTCGCGAATCAGCGGATCGTCGGACTGGTCGGGAGAAGGGACTTCTGCGGTCACCGGAACCGTTTGGGCGGGATTGGTGCCCCAACTCACGAACGGCGACAACCCTGAGGCATCGACGACCACCTCGGTATCGAACTCGGCTGTGTCGTCGGTTGGGAGAGAAGTCCAGTACTCGATCGCCCTCTCCCAATCCGCACCAGAAGGGGCGTGAGTCCGGCCTTCTAGATATGAGAACGTCTTGTGGTCCGGTGCAATGAGCCCGGCGCGGGCACCCGCTTCGATCGACATGTTGCAAACCGTCATGCGTTCGTCCATCGAGAGCCCGCCGATTGCACTGCCGCGATACTCGATGACGTGGCCGGCGCCACCGCCGACTCCGATCTGAGCGATGATCCCCAGCACCAGATCCTTGGCAGTGACACCGGTGGGGAGATCTCCCTCGATCGTGATAGACATCGACCGAGGTCGCCGCTGGCGGATCGTCTGGGTTGCCAGCACGTGTTCGACTTCGGAGGTGCCGATTCCAAAGGCCAGAGCGCCAAAGGCACCGTGGGTCGAGGTGTGGCTGTCGCCGCAGACGATGGTCATCCCGGGCTGGGTCGCCCCCTGTTCGGGGCCGATCACATGGACGATCCCGTTGCGAGGATCGTCGGGTCCGAACACGGTGATCCCGGCCGTGCCGCAGTTGGTGAGAAGGGCTCCGACCTGACGGCGAGATTGTGGATCGGTGATGCCGAGTAAGCGGTTGATCGTCGGTGTGCCGTGGTCGGCAGTGGCCAGTGTCAGATCGGGGCGGCGGACCGACCGTCCGGCAACCCGCAGCGCCTCGAATGCCTGCGGCGAGGTGACTTCGTGGACGAGATGCAGGTCCACGTAGAGGAGGTCGGGCTCATCACCTCCGGCTACCACGAGGTGATCCTCCCAGACCTTCTCGAAGAGGGTGCGGCCGGCGGTCATCGGGTCACCAATTCGCACACCCGGTCTCCCACTTCGGAGGTGCTCATCCCCATCGCGCCGGCGGCCAGCGATGGGAGTGCACCGGCCACGGTGGCCACCGCGGTCTCGACGGCAGCACCTGCCGCAGTTTGGCCGGTGTGAGTGAGAAGCATCCCGGCAGCGCCGATCGCAGCCAGCGGGTTGATCTTCCCGGTCCCGGCCACATCCGGTGCCGTCCCCCCGATCGGCTCGAACATCGATACCCCGTCCGGATTGAGATTGGCTCCGGCGGCTATTCCCAGGCCACCCTGGATAGCCGCTCCCAGATCGGTGATGATATCGCCGAACATGTTGTCGGTGACGATCACGTCGAATCGCTCCGGGCTCTGCACCATCCAGGCACACACCGCGTCCACATTGGCGTAGGCGCATTCGACGCCGTTGTAGTCGGACCCAACCTCTTCGAAAACCCGCATCCACAGGTCGTGGGCATGCACCAAGACGTTGGTCTTGCCGCAGAGTGTGATGTGTTTCCGCTTACGTCCGGCGGCGACTTCGAATGCGAATCGGATGGTCCGCTCGACTCCGAAGCGGGTGTTGACCGACTCCTCGGTCGCCACCTCGTGGCGGGTTCCGCGGTGGGCGAATCCACCGGCGCCTACGTAGAGGCCTTCGGTGTTCTCCCGCACCACCACGAAGTCGATGTCGCGGTGATCCTTGCCGGCGAGCGGAGAGGCGACCCCGGGGTAGAGCTTGACCGGCCTGAGGTTGATGTACTGATCGAGTTGGCGTCGGAGTCGCAGGATGATTCCCCGCTCGAGGATGCCGGGCGCGACGTCGGGGTGGCCGACGGCGCCGAACATGATCGCATCCACATTTGCCAGGGATTCGGCGACGTCGTCTGGAAGGACTTCGCCGGTGCGGAGATAGCGCTCACCTCCAAGATCGAAATGCTCGTATTCGAGAGTTAGATCGAATCGGGCGGCGGCGGCGTCGAGAACCCGCAGTGCCTCGACAATCACCTCCGGACCTTTGCCGTCACCGGGGACGACTCCGATGCGCATGGTGCGACTACTTCTGCTGGGCTACCGCAGCGGCGAATGCCTGCACGGAACCTACGACGACATCTTCGGCGACTCCGTGCCCGACGAATGAGGCGCTGCCCAGCTTCACGGTGGCGGTGACCCGGGCCGTGATCTCATCGTCGCCGACGACCGGGCGCACCTCGTATCCGATTAGACGGCCGGCGGTGCCGGTGATGCGGCAGAATTCTTCGAACGCGGCCGGCACCTCGGGGTAGGGCTCGGGGTCGAACTCGATCGTGAGCTCGCGCGCCGATACTCGCTGCGGAATGTGCGGGGCGACAACGCGGCCGTTGGTCACGGTGTCCGATACCTGGCGGGTTACCTGCTCTATTGGTAGGTGCACTGCGATTCTCCTGGTCCGGCGAGTTCTGCGATGTCTGGAGATGGATGAGGGCTCTTCATGACGGGGGGCTCTTCGGGTCCATGAACGGCATCAGCGACCTGAGACGACCACCGACTTCTTCGATCGGATGCTGTGCATCCTGGGCGCGGAACTTGGCCAGATTGGTTGCTCCGGAGCGGTTTTCGGCCAGCCATTCGCGGGCGAACTCGCCGGACTGGATCTCGGCCAGAATCCGACGCATCTCACTTCGGGTCTCGTCGGTGACAATTCGGGGTCCCCGGGTGAAGTCGCCATATTCGGCCGTGTCCGAGATCGAGTGGCGCATCCAACCCAGTCCGCCTTCGTACAGAAGGTCGACGATCAGCTTCAGTTCGTGGAGGCATTCGAAGTAGGCCGACTCCGGTGCGTACCCGGCATCGACCAGGGTCTCGAAAGAAGCCTTGATCAGTTCGGAAACCCCACCGCACAGGATGACCTGCTCGCCGAAGAGATCGGTCTCCGTTTCCTCACGGAAGGTCGTCTCCAGCACCCCGGCCCGGGTGGCGCCGATGGCGTCGGCGTATGAGATGGCCAGAGCCATCGCCGAACCCGAGGGATCCTTGTGGACGGCCACCAGGGCGGGAACACCGCTGCCCTCCTCGTATGTGCGGCGCACCAGATGGCCGGGCCCCTTGGGAGCGACCATGGCCACATCGACACCGTCGGGTGCTTCGATCTCCCCGAAGTGGACGTTGAAGCCGTGGGCAAAGAACAGCGCGTCGCCCGGCCCCAGGTGGGCTGCGATGTCGTCGCGGTAGATGTCGGACATGTGCTGATCGGGTACCAGCATCATCACCAGATCGGCCCATTGGGCCGCTTCAGCCGGGGTGCGTACTTCGAGGCCGGATTGGCGGGCGGTGTCTGCGGAGGACGAAGAGGTTCGTAGGCCGACGACGACCTCCACTCCCGAGTCCGCCAGGTTGCCGGCGTGGGCGTGACCCTGACTGCCGTAACCGATGACGGCGACCTTGCGGTCCCGTATCAGCTGGGGGTCGGCGTCCTTCTGGTAGTGGATGTTGATGGTCATGGGCGCGCTCCTACTGCTCGGTACCGGCTTTGGTCTTGGCCTTGGCGTCGCGGGCCATCGCAATTCGCCCCGACTTGACCAGGTCGACCACCCCGTAGTGTCCGATGAGGGCCAGAAAATCGCTGAGGCGCTGGGGGTGATCACACAGTTCGAAGGTGACGGTTTTGGCTCCCACGTCGATGGTGGTGGCACCGAATACTTCGGCGGTGTCACGCACTTCTCGCCGGATCCCGGGATCGGCGGACACCCGCACCAGCATCACCTCACGTTCCAGTGAGTCGTTCGGGTCGAGTTCCGACACCTTGAGGACGTTCACCAGTTTGTGGAGTTGTTTGGTGACCTGCTCGACGGCGACATCGTCGACGACGAGGGTGATTCTCGATAGACCCGGCTGGTGGATCGGACCCACCGCCAGTGAGCGGATATTGAAGCCCCGCAGCGCACACATCGAGGCGACTCGGGCCAGCACACCCGGCTTGTCCTGCACCGTGACCGACAGCGTGTGATGCATTAGTGCCCCGCCCGGCAACGTTTGTCGGCTTCAGCACGGCCGGCGACGCCCCTGGCTGCGTCCCGGTCCTCGAAGCGCGAATATTGGGTCTTCGTCCGAAGGCCTTGACAGAGGCACCCCTGCCTCGTCCTGGACTTCGCCAGAGTTACCTCCCAGGGCATCAGAGATCCTCCGGTCCGAGGGCGATGTCGCTGCAGGAGCCACCGGCTGGCACCATCGGCCACACCATTTCATCGGGGTCGGTCCGTATTTCGAGCAGCACCGGTCGATCGTTGGTCGAGAGCATCTTGCGCAGCGCAGGTCCGACGTCGTCGGGGGTTTCGACCATCATTCCGACCCACCCACAAGCCTCGGCCAGAGCCGCGTAGTTCGGAGAGTCTCCACTCAGATCGGTGGCCGAGTAGCGGCGGCCATAAAACAGCGTCTGCCATTGGCGCACCATCCCGTGGCCGCCGTTGTTGATCAAGACCACCTTGATCGGCACCTTCTCGGTGGAAGCCGTCACCATCTCCTGGAACGTCATCTGGAACGAACCGTCACCGTCGACGGCGACCACCAACTCGTCCGGCATGCCCACCTTGGCTCCGATCGCGGCTGGAACGGCAAAGCCCATTGTTCCCAATCCGCCCGAGTTGATCCAAGTGCGGGGCTTGGAGAACGACCAGAACTGGCTGGCCCACATCTGGTGCTGGCCGACCCCCGACACCACGATGCAATCGCCACCGGTGGCCTCGAGCAACTGCTCGATCACGTACTGGGCCTTTACCGGGCCATCCGGCTCCTGCTGGTAGCTCAATGGGTACTTCGCCTGCCATCCGGCGATTGTCTCCAGCCAGTGCGAGCGATCCGGCAGAGACTCATCGCCCAGCCGGACTCCCAGAGCAGATACGAGTTGCTCCAGAACCACTCTGACGTCGCCGACGATTGGAACTTCAGGATTACGCACCTTGCCGATCTCGGCCGGGTCGATGTCGACGTGGATCACCTTCGCCCCTGGAGCGAAGGTCGCCGGATTGCCGGTGACTCGGTCGTCGAATCGGGTGCCGAGGGCAATCAGCAGGTCGGCTTCCTGCATGGCGGTGACGGCGGTATAGGTGCCGTGCATGCCCGGCATCCCCATCGCCAATCGGTGAGCGTCGGGGAAGGCGCCGCGGGCCATCAGGGTGGTGGTGACCGGAACGTCGAGTGCTTCGGCAAATTGGAGCAATTCCTCGGATGCGCCGGCGGCGATGATGCCTCCGCCGACGTACAGGACCGGTTGGCTGGCTTCCATGATGAGGTCGATGGCACGCTCGATCTGACGGCTGTGTCCGGCTCGCGACGGCTTGTATCCGGGCAGGTCTACCGGTCCGGGCTCATGCCACTCGATCTCGGTCACCAGCAGGTCCTTGGGGATGTCGATCAGTACCGGCCCCTTGCGACCGGTCGAAGCCAGATGGAACGCCTGATGGACCACGTCGCAGATCTCGTTGGCATCGGTGACGAGGAAGGTGTGCTTGGTGCAATGCATTGCCATGCCGGTGGTCGGTGCCTCCTGGAAGGCGTCGTTGCCCATGGATGACAGGGCGACCTGCCCGGTGATGGCAACTATCGGGACAGAGTCCATCAGGGCGTTCTGCAGCGGGGTCATGATGTTGGTTGCCCCCGGCCCCGAGGTGACGATCACCACACCGACTCGGCCGGTGGCGTGGGCGTAGCCCTCTGCCATGTGCCCGGCACCTTGTTCGTGGCGAGCCAGGACGTGCCTGATCGGGCTGTCGAGCAGCGGATCGTACGCCGGCAGGATGGCACCGCCGGGCACGCCGAACGCGACCTCTACCCCCTCGTATTCGAGGGACTTGATGAGGACTGCGGCTCCGGACATCTTGGGCATCTGGCGTTCCTGGCTCGGGTACGAAAAAACCCTCCCGGGGGGAGGGCGGCGCATACGCATCTATGTAGACGTACGCGCTACATAAGAATGAGTACGAGGGTGGTGGTGGTTCTTGACATGTGGCGGGTGAGTATTGCAAGCCTTATCGGCTTGTCAAGCCCATTAATAAAGGGAGTTGTCGAACGCCTCTTGGCGGGGCAGTTAGGACCCGCCGGCTTCTCTTTCTGACAACTCTCCCCTCTGGGGGGAGTCGATCGGCCGTAGGTCGATTGGTGGGGGGCAACGCGTCCCTCGATCCCACCACCGAGCACTACCAATTCGCATGTCAACCAAGAACCCCCCACCAGCTCGCTTTGCTCGCTGACTCCCCCCAAAGGGGAGAGTGATCGGAGCCCCCACCAGCTTGCTTTGCTCGCTGACTCCCCCCAGAGGGGAGAGTGATCGGAGCCCCCACCAGCTTGCTTTGCTCGCTGACTCCCCCCAAAGGGGAGAGTGATCGGAACCCCCAGCAGTTCGCCGGCTCCCCGCCGAGGTGATCTCTCGCGCAACCCGACACCTGAGGGAGAGGAAACAGGACGCCTTGGACCCGGAGGTCGCGAATGTTTCGGGCGTATCGTGCACCCGACACTCGACAGGGGAGGATCTGGGTGCTGTCTCTAGGATGCCGCCGATGACCCGCAAGATCCGTTCCGACGACGTGACCCGCTTTCCCGAGGCTGCTGCCTCTCGAGCCATGTTGAGAGCCGTCGGCCTGGGCGACGACGACTTCTCCAAGCCACAGGTCGGCGTGGTGTCCGCCGGCAATGAGGTCACCCCGTGCAATATCAGCGGGCCGCGTCTGGCGGCCCGGGCCAAGGTCGGTGTGGCTGAGGCTGGCGGGATCGGTCTGACGTTTTCGACGATCGCAGTATCCGATGGAATCTCGATGGGAACCGAAGGGATGCGAGCCTCCCTCGTTTCGCGCGAGGTAATCGCCGATTCGGTCGAGCTGATGATGCACGGCGAACGGTTTGATGCGTTGGTATCAATCGCAGGGTGCGACAAGTCACTCCCGGGCATGCTGATGGCGGCGGCTCGCTTGAACCTGCCTGCGGTGTTCCTGTACGGCGGGACGATCATGCCCGGGCGTTGGCGCGATCGTGACATCTCGATCGTCGACGTGTTCGAAGGCATCGGTGCCCACTCCGAGGGCAAACTCACCGATGACGAGCTGCTGGAACTGGAACGTGCCGCCTGCCCCGGTGAGGGTTCGTGTGCCGGGATGTTCACCGCCAACACCATGGCATCGGTGGCTGAGGCGCTCGGCATGTCGCTGCCGGCGAGCGCCTCGGTCCCGGCGATCGATCCACGCCTCGAAGATTTCGCCAAGGCTTCCGGCGCGGCAGTGATGGACCTGCTGGACGCCAACCTGCGGCCGCGCCAGATCATGACCCGGGACGCCTTCGAGAACGCCATCACCATCGTGATGGCACTTGGTGGCTCCACCAACGCGGTGCTGCACCTGCTGGCCATCGCCCATGAGGCGAGGGTGGAGCTCTCGTTGGAGGACTTCGATCGCATCAGCCGCAGGACTCCGCACATCGGCGACCTACGACCATTCGGGAAGTACCACATGGTGGATCTCGACCGGATCGGCGGGGTCCCGGTTGCGCTGCGGGCGTTGCTCGATGAGGGGTTGCTGGTCGGCGACACGATGACGGTGACCGGCAAGACCATGGCCGAGAATCTGGAAGGTGTGTCGTTCCCGGCGGATCAGGATGTGCTGCTGGCGATGTCGGCTCCGCTGGCGTCGAACGGAGGGATCGCGGTCCTGCGCGGCTCATTGGCTCCGGAAGGAGCAGTGGTAAAGGTCGCCGGGGTCGATCAGTCTGTGTTCGAAGGCCCGGCACGGGTGTTTGATGACGAGCGCGACGCCCTGGACGCGCTGAGCCGCCACGATCTGCACGAGGGCGACGTGGTCGTGATCCGCCACGAGGGCCCCAGCGGCGGCCCCGGGATGCGGGAAATGCTGCGAATCACCGCCGGTATCAAGGGTGCCGGCCTCGGCGAGAGCACCGCCTTGCTGACAGACGGGCGCTTCTCGGGTGGCACGACCGGGTTGTCGATCGCCGAATGCAACTCCACGTCGGCGACGTTGATGGCGTGCCCTAGCGTGTCCCGCGCTGCACCTATGACCTGTGGGCTACATCGCAAAGAATAGGCATCTTGGACCCGAGGGTCGTTGTCCCGATGTGATGCCACTATTGCCGATCCCTTTAGGAGCTGAAAGAGATTTGCCGCACTCGTCTTCTGGCCGGGATGAGGGCGAATGGCATGCAGGTCATCGGCGAAAGCGCGATCTGTGCCGAGCAGCGCCTCGACCGTCATCGCTGTAGCGATCTCCGCCGTCGCCAGCAAGACGCGGATGTCTTCGCTCGCCATGACAAGCATGCCGAGGATCCCGTCGGTCCCATTGATCAGTGAGACACCGTCTTTGGCCTCGAACCTGACCGGCGTGATTCCATGTTCGCGAAGGGCTTCGGGCGCCGGTCGGACTCCGTCCCCATCCATGACCACACCCTCGCCGCTGAGCACGATGGCCACA
>JACZWZ010000091.1:430-11768 GCA_022571885.1 Acidobacteriota bacterium | reverse complement strand
CCGATTGACTCCCCCCAGAGGGGAGAGTGATCCAACCAACCGTCGGGCACTAACCGCGACAGATCACCCTCGAGGGGGGAGTCGTTCCCTCTTCCTAATACCTAATACCTAATACCTACGGAGTCACCAGCGGCGGGTTGACACAGGTCCGTGACGACCCGTCCCAGTGGCCCCAGGGCTGCGGACCGTCATCCCACGGTCCGCTACGGCTGGCGTTGCCGATCAATGTCTCACGGGACTCCCAGACCAGCAGAGCGGCGACGACAATGTTGTGCTCCGGGTTGTAGGGGGTGGCGTTCACAGCGAAGTCGGGGAAACGGTCTCGAACCCGAGCGGTCCGGGCGTCCCAGAAGGACGGCCGATGCTGGAAGAGCCCGGTGGTCCCGGACCGGTAGTTGACGACGTTGGGCCGACCACGGCTCTCGCAATCCATGATCGCCAGCGCGTTGTCGATCTGGTTGCCGATGCAATTGCCGGCATTGACGTCGGTGCCACAGACCTCCTGGTGGAGGCCCCAGTCCGTGAACACCGCGGTCACCAGACCGCGCCACTGCTCGGTGCCGTCGGCTCCGTTCCATCCGTAATCGTACGCGGTCAGAGCCTTCGGCTTGATCTCGTTCATCTTGTCGAGCGTCTGCTGGTTGACGGTCCCGTCACCGGGAAGCCCGTGCACGCCCTGGAAGCGGTGCACCGCACGAGCAGTGCCCGAGCCGAAGATGCCGTCGAACGGGCCCGGGCTGAACCCAACCAGAGCCACCAACTCCTGCAATGCCTGAACCTCGGCCCCGCGATCACCGACCTGGAGGATTACATCCGGAGGAGTTGTGGTCTCGGACAGCAGATCGAGCAGCGTCTGATTCACGCTCCCGGTGGCAGCAAGCGAGTTGACCGACTGATACCGGGAGACGGCACTCTCGGTGAGACCGCCGAAGATCCCGTCGATCGGACCCGGAGAGAAACCCGCGGTGGCAAGAAGCAGCTGAAGACTGCGAACACCTGAGCCGCGGTCGCCCCGACGGTATACGACCGACACCACCCCGGGGTCGCTGGTGAGTGACGTCCAGGTCGCCTGATCCACGGATCCGGTGACAGGAAGGCTCTTGGCCGACTGGAACTGACGCACTGCCTGCTCGGTCAGACCTCCGAAGATCCCGTCGAACGGGCCCGGATTGAATCCGGCGTTGGCCAAACGTTGTTGCAGGCTGCGCACATCTTCGCCCCGTTGGCCACGTTGCATCAACAGTCCGCCGAGCAGGAGGTCCCACTCGACCTGCGACACCCTGCCGTTCTTCTCCAACCCGTTCGCCGTCTGCAGCGCAACGACCGCCTGCTCGGTGAGGGGTCCGAAAGCTCCGTCGATCGGTCCGGGGTCGTACCCGGCGTTCTTGAGCATGCCTTGCAGCGTGCTGACATCCGAACCGGTGTCGCCCACCTGGAGCGGGAGGTCGACCCGATAGGACGCCGAGTTGAAGCTCGTCGTGTTCGACGAAGCGAAGGCCGCGGTGGTGCTGACCATGACCATCGCGGCGGCCACGATCAGAGTGCGTCCGAACCAGCCGCTTCGTGATCCTGTTCGCATGGCTCTCCCCGAAGGTAACCCATCAAGTGACTTTCGCCGCGGACCTAACGGACCAGTCCGCTCGAAGTACATCGGCATCCCGAGGCATCGGGCTTGACGCGAAGCTAGGACGGTTCTCGATATACCGGTAACGGAGGAGAGGCATTAGGAGTTAGGTATTAGGCAAGAGCAACCGAGCCTTCTTCCTAATGACCAATGACTAACGCCTAATCGCTGGAGGCGGCGTCAGCCGCCGACCTTCACCCTATCCCGTGGAGCTCGGCTTTGGCTTGACGGGTCATGAGTCCCTCAACCATGTCCGCTGGTTTCGACCCCTCGTACAACACCGATCCGACCATCTCGGCGATCGGCATCTCGATCTGGTTGCGTTCGGCCAGGACGAGAATCGCTTCGGTGGATTTGACCCCCTCGGCAACCATGCTCATCTCGGCCACGATCGTCTCGATCAACTTTCCCCGTCCAAGCTCGACCCCGACCTGTCGATTCCGACTCTGATCCGAGAAGCACGTCGCCACCAGATCGCCCATTCCGGCGAGTCCGGCGAAGGTGAGCGGCGCACCACCCAGGGCGACACCGAGCCTGGTGAGTTCGGCGAGCGCTCGGGTCACCAGCGCTGCCTTGGAGTTGTCGCCATAACCGAGACCGTGAGCCATGCCGGTTGCAATCGCCATCACATTCTTGAGCGCTCCGGCCGATTCGCATCCGATGACATCCGGGTTGGTGTACACCCGAAATGCCGAATGCATGAACATTGCCTGCAGCTTCTTTGCAATCTTCTGGTCGGGTATTGCGATGACCGCCGCCGCCGGCTGGCCAAGTGCCACCTCGCGCGCGAGGTTGGGCCCGGTGAGCACCCCGATACGGCTGGGATCGATCGACAGGACCTCGGCGGCGACCTCGGTCATTCGCAACTGGGAGCCTCGCTCTATCCCCTTGCTGAGGCTGACGATGCAGGCATCAGGAGCCACCAGATCCTTGGCGCTCTCCAGGACATCACGAAAACCGTGGGACGGCACCGCCAGCACCACCACGTCGGAGGCCTCCAGTGCTGCGGTCAGGTCGGCGGTGATCACCAGCGCCTCCGGCAACATGATTCCGGGCAGGTATGACTTGTTCTCCCGCTCCGAATTCATCTGCGCCGCCGCCTCTCGGCGACGGGTCCACAATGTGGTGGGAACCCGAGGAGCAATCATGGCCGCGACCGCGGTGCCCCACGATCCAGAACCGATAACGACGACGTTCATGAGCCGACGGTACATGAAGCCAGAAGCCAGTAGCCAGTAGCCAGTAGCCAGAGCGTCACCTGTCTTACGGGTACTGGATACTCGATGGCCCCCGAGCTGAGTCCACGCAGGACGCGTCGACTACGACGGCCGCGATCCGGCCTGGTACTGGATACTCGACGGCACCCTGGCGAGACCACGGTGGATACGTCAGCCATCCGTGGAAACCAACCGGGTCCAGAACGATCCTTGAAATGCTCGAGGCAACCGGCAAGCCTTGTTCGGGTGACGAAAGGAACCACCAGGCGTACCTACGTTCTCGACACCTGCGTGATCCTTGCTGATCCAACGGCCCTGCTCCGATTCGAAGAGCACAACGTCGTCCTACCCCTGGTGGTGATCGAAGAACTCGATCGCAAGAAGACCAAGATGGACGAAGTCGGTGCCAACGCCAGACGAGCCATCAGACTGCTGGAAGACCACGGGGCTTCCGAGCCGGGCGGCCTGCGAACCGCGGTCGAGCTCCCCTCCGGAGGATCTCTCCGTATCGAATTGAACGGTGTCGGGTCACCGAGGCTCCCGGATGTGTTCGACCCTTCGACCCCGGATCACCGCATCCTCTCGGCGTGCCTCGAAATGGCCGATGCGGGGACCGACGCGGTTCTGGTCACCAAGGATGCCGCGTTGCGCATCAAAGCTGCACAGTTGGGCGTCACGGTTCAGGACTATCGGGCCGACACCGTCTCGGTGGATGAGTCGTATTCGGGGGTCATCGAACTCGAAACCGATTCGATCACCGTCGACCGCCTGTACACCGACGGCAAGGTCGTAGTCCGCGGCCTGAAAGCCGCCATCAACCAATTCGTCGTCCTTCACGCCGGATCGCAATCAGCCGTCGGCCAGGTGGCGGGGGTCGCCCCGGAGCCGACCGTGGTCCGGGTGCCGGGGCACCGCAGGGTCTTCGGTGTCGAGTCCAAGAACGTTCGGCAGGCTTTTGCGATCGAGCTGCTCATGAACCCGGACATCCCCGCGGTGTCGATCATGGGTCCGCCGGGAACCGGCAAGACGTTCCTGGCTCTGGCCGCCGGGCTGGAGCAGGTGATCGAGGCCGGCCGCTATCGAAAGGTCTCGGTGTACCGGCCGTTCGTCGCGGTGGGACGCCAGGAGGTCGGCTACCTCCCGGGAGACCTCACCGAGAAACTCGCCCCGTGGATGGCCGCAGTCCACGACAACCTCTACGCGCTGTTCTCTAGAGGAGGAGCATCCGCCGCCAAGGATGCCCTCGAAGAACTGACGGAGCGGGACGAACTCGAACTGGCGGCGATCACCTATCTCCGGGGCCGCTCGATCACCGGAGAGTTCGTCATCATCGACGAGGCGCAGAACCTGGAACTCTCGACACTCAAGGTGATTCTCACTCGGATCGGTTCGGACGCCAAGGTCGTGTTTTGCGGCGACTTCACTCAGGTGGACAATCCGTATGTTTCACCGTTCGGTGGCGCCGCTGCTCTGATCGAGAAGATGAAGGGCAACTCGCTCTTTGGTCACGTGGCGCTGGAACGAACGGTGCGGAGCCCGCTCGCCGAACTCGCGTCGAATCTGCTGTAGAAGGTTCGTCGAATTCGCCTCGACCGACGCACCGGAGGCCCTCGTCCGGCATCCGAAGACCTTCACCATTGGGTGGCGTTCACCGATCTCTCAGATATGGACAGAACCGAATTCCACGACGACGATCGGGCCTCCGACGAGACGACCCCCCGAGTGGCGATGGTGCCGATCGTTGATCACCCGAATCCGGTCACCCTCCGCCGGCCGGCATCCGATGATCGGGGCCTCCTGCGCTGAACATCGATGCCGGCACCGCCTCCATGAGCGGCTCGGTGCCTCTACGGCCCCTCGGCTAGCGTCGGAGCGTGACCGAGCGCCCACCCAGCTATCCCACTCAACCTCCACGGCGAACCGGATTGGCTCGGCGGACGGCGCGGGCGGCGGCGAGACGAGTCGATGCCGCCTTCAGCCGCAACGGCCCGGCGTTCCGGCAACTGGCCGTGTCGTGGTCGGCCAATGTCGCAGGCGACACCCTGGTGGCGGTAGGTCTGGCGGGAACACTGTTCTTCTCGGTTCCATCCAGCGAGGCGCGCGGCAACGTCGCCCTCTACCTGCTGTTGACCATCGCACCCTTTGCGGTGGTAGCCCCGGTGCTGGGTGGTATGTTCTCTCGCTTCAAAGGCATCTACCGCGGCACGATCATTGTCGCTTCCTTCCTGCGCACCGTGGTGGCGTTGGTGATGATGCTGGGTCTGACCACAATCTGGCTCTACCCGCTCGCCTTCGGAATGCTGGTGTTCTCGCGCCTCTACGGCATCTCCAAGAACAGCTTGCTCCCCATCGCTCTCGCCGAACCGGTGGCACTGGTGAGCGCCAACGCCCAATTGGCCCGCATCGGGATCCTTTCCGGGGCGGTGGTGCTCCCCCTCGGTGCGCTGGCGGCACAGATCGATCCTGCGGTCGCCCTAGCCCTGGCGGCCGCCTTCTTCTTCGTCTCGACCTTTACTGCCTTTGGGCTCCCCAATCCGCGGCGAGCCGAGCCGACCGAGGGTGACATCCTCGACACGCCTTGGCCGCAACGCCCCCCGGCTCCACGACGAGCGCTCGGCCTATCGCGATTGGCCACCGCTGGTGTCCGGTTGCTCAACGGCTTCCTGTTGCTGTTGCTGGCGTTCGAGTTCCGGGACACCGATGCCCGGGCGTTCGACTTTGCGATGCTGATCGCAGCCGCCGGAATCGGATATGGCCTCGCCTCGATGGTCAGCCCAGTGCTGGAGCGCCGTATCCGCGAAGAGCCGATGGTGGTGGCAGCTCTGGCACTCGAGGCAGCTGCCGCCTTCATCGCCGCTCAGTTCTTCGGCTTGCCGGCCGCAGCCGCATTGGCGGCAGCCGCCGGCCTCGCCTGGGGAACCGCCAAGTTCGCCTTCGATGCCATGCTCCAGGCTTCGGTTCCACCCGACCAGTCGGGGAAGGCATTCATCCGCAGCGAGACCCTGTTTCAGCTGGCATGGGTGATCGGAGCGATCATCCCGGTCGGTCTCACCGTGGACGCCCAAATCGGCCTGGCACTCGCCGGTGTGGCCGCGCTCACCGCGCAGACGGTGTTCGTCTCCGGTCTTCTGATCGACAGGTAGCAGTTCTCAGAGGGCGCACCGATGGTGGCGGACTCGGCGGCCACGGGTAGGGCATGGTTTGCACCGCGATGAGCCGCATGGCGAAGAGCCCTAGGCGTGGGTAAGAGCGTCCGACTATTCGAGAACGCTCTCAGCCCTCTTCCGGCACCGGAGCATCGATCGTCACCGTCACGCCCTTGATCATGGCGGCGATGGCGGCGGCGGCAGTCAACCGCGGAGCCAGCACGACGCCCGCAGCAGCGGCGGCCGCCGCGTGGAGCAATTTGAGCTTGACAGCAGGTGAACCGTCGGGTCCACCGATCGTGACCGTGCGCTCCATGGCCGTTTGGAAAAGGTTCGAAAGGGTTTCGTTCACATAGAACACGATAGCGACCAGGCGGCACCGAACCGCCGTAGGCTCAGACGCCATGAAAGCCTTCCAGATAGTGGCCAGGGGGGCGCCGCTCGCTGAGGCCGAACTGGCCGAGCCGGACCCGGGGGTGGGCGAGGTCGTGGTCTCGATACAAGCAGCCGGCATCTGCCGCTCCGACGTCCATTACAAGTCGGGAACTCGCCCGGTCCCCTCACTCCCGCTGGTTCCCGGTCACGAGATAGCGGGTACCGTCCAAGCCATCGGCGACGAAGTGGAAACCCACCAGATCGGCGACCGGGTCTGCCTGCACTACCTGGTGACATGCGCCGAGTGTGGCCCGTGCCGCCGCGGCGCCGAGCAGTTCTGTCGATCTGGCCAGATGATCGGTCTCGACCGGCAGGGCGGGTACGCCGAGGCGATCACCATTCCGGCCCGAAATGCCCATCACATCCCGGACGGAGTCTCCACCGAGGCTGCGGCCGTGATGATGTGCTCGACCGCCACCTCGCTGCATGCTCTGCGCCGCGGCCGCGTTGGGCCGGGATCGAAAGTGGCCGTCTTCGGATCGGGAGGGCTTGGGATGTCGGCGATTCAACTCGCCCTGGCGTTGCAGGTCGATGCGGTGTTTGCAATCGATATCAATCCGGTGAAGCTCGAGGCCGCCGAGAAGCTCGGTGCCATTCCGATCGACGGATCGGGTGATGTGGCGGCGGCAGTGAGGGCGGCTTCGGCAGGCGGGGTCGACATCGCCCTCGAACTCGTCGGCTCGGCGCCCCTGATGGCAAAGGTGATTGCCTCTCTGGCCCCGGGGGGCCGCGCCGTCGCAGTTGGCATCACCGACGGTGAGTTCGGTCTCGACCCTTATCGGGATCTGATACGAACCGAGGTCGAAATCATTGGATCGGCCGACCATCTGGCGACCGAGATCGATGAAATCCTGACCTGGGCACAGGGGGGAATCATCGACATCGACCGGCTGATCACGCAACGCGTCCCGTTCGAGTTGGCCCAGGTGAACGCAGCACTGGACCGACTCGAGGGCTTCGGTGACGAGATTCGCTCGGTCATCACGCCCGAATGAGAGGGCGCGCCGATAGGCGCGGACTCGGTGGCCTGGGGTTGGGGCCCCCGGGCCACACCGCGATGAGCCATATGGCGAAGAGCAATGGAATGACGCCAGAGCGTCCGCCTGTGGCGGACGCTCTAAGGAGCCGATGCCATTAGCGTCGCGGTGGTGATGCTCCCCGCCCAGATCCGCCAAGCGATCGAAGCCCACGCCAGATGGGCGTTTCCGCAAGAGGCATGCGGCCTTGTCGCGGCCGATGCCGAAGGCCGTCTGCGCATGGCGTACTGCCTCACCAACATCGAAGCCTGCTCGAGTCGGTTTACGGTCGATCCTGCAGAGCACTTCGGAGCGCAGCGTCATGCCGAGCGCCAGGGTTGGAAGATCGCCGGTTCGTTCCACTCGCACCCTCGTTCCGCAGCCGAGCCGTCGACCCATGACGTGTCAGGGGCACTCGACCCGACCTGGATCTACCTCATCGCCGGTCCGGTCGAAGAACAGGTTCCGGTCCGTGCCTTTCGGATCCGCTCCGGCTCCGTGAAGGAGCTCGACGTGGTGGCGGCACGTTGAAGCTCTCCTATCACGGTCTGGTCGATCGACTGCGAGCACAGGTACCGGAGATCAGCACCGCGGATCTCGCCGAACGGCTCGACGCTCCACCGATCCTGATCGACATCCGCGAACCGCAGGAGATCCGATCCGGAGTCATCCCGGGCTCCCACCCCGTGCCTCGGGGCGTTCTCGAAGGAGCAATCTGGCAGCTAAGCCCCGACCCGACCAGCGAGATCGTCTTGATCTGCGACGGCGGCAACCGAACGATCCTGTCGGCAACCTCGCTGCAGGCGATGGGGTTCACCAACGTGTCCTCGCTCGCCGGCGGGACCACCAAATGGAGGAAGGAGGGAAGACCACTGACTGTCCCTGGAGCTGCCACCGACACCGACGTGCCAATGCTGCAATTGAGCGCAGACGAAGAGTCGCGGTATGCCCGACATCTGGTGCTCGAAGGCGTAGGCCACGAAGGCCAACAGCGCCTTGCCTCCGCCGCGGCTCTCATCGTGGGCATCGGGGGACTCGGCTCACCAGTGGGTCTCTACCTCGCGGCGGCGGGCGTCGGCCGGATCGGATTGGTCGATCCCGACGTGGTAGACGTCACCAACCTGCAGCGTCAGGTCATTCATGACACCAGCCGACTCGGAACACGCAAGGTGGACGCGGCCGCGACCGCCATCCGGCACCGCAACCCCGGCGTCACCGTCGACCGGCACCCGGTCGCTCTCCAAGCCGACAACGTTCTGGATGTTCTCGGTGGATACGACATCGTGATCGACGCCACCGACAACTTCCCAACCAGATACCTGCTCAACGACGCCTCACTGCACCTGCGGATTCCGGTCGTTCACGGATCGGTGTACAAGTTCGAGGGCCAGGCCTCGCTCTTCCGGCCGTACGCCGGACCCTGCTATCGCTGCCTCTTCCCTCAGCCACCTCCTCCGGAGTTCGCCCCCAACTGCGCCGAGGCGGGTGTGCTCGGAGTCCTCCCCGGCACCATTGGGATGATCCAGGCGACCGAGGCCATCAAGGTGATCCTCGACCTAGGTGAGACGCTCCAAGGTCGGTTGCTCACCTACGACGCGCTGACCGCTGAGTTCGAAACGCTGCCGATCCGACGTGATCCGAGTTGCCCTGCCTGCAGCGACGAGGATCGGCCGCCGACACTCGTCGACTACGACGACATGTGTGTCCCCGCCGCGCGCTAGCGGGATTCCTCCCGGGCTCTGCTTCGACCGATCTTGCGCACTAGGCAGAGCCCGATCACGGCACCGAGACCCAAGTTGATGACAGCCAGAACCACGGCGGCGACGAAGCCGGTGAGGTCACCTCCCGGTGTCGGCAAGGTCACGAGCCAGACGGCAGCACCGGCTCGCTACGGACAATTCGAAAATCCGTGGCGTCGGACCAACGCCATCCCCAGGACGAGTCCAACCAGCAACAGAGTCGGAATCATCTCAGCAATCCACGGCGCCTCGTAGTACCCGACACGCTTGGGCCAACCGTGGGGCACTCAACTTGGTGATACGACGCCGGAACGACCCTCGTGGCAGCGTGTGGAGGTTGTCGAAGTTGACGACGCACTCAGTAGGTACACCGTCGGACCCAGGGGTGAGTCCCAACTCGGAGACAACACCACGCTCGATACGGGTCAATGCCGCGACAACCACCGAGCCGATGCGGTCGGCGACAGGATCCCGAGTGAGGACGAGCACGGGTCGGTCGCCACCCGGAGTCGCCGCGAACCAGATCTCACCCCGCTGCATCAGCCCAGTCCGACCAGTCCTCGGCGGGACCCCAATCTGAGATCTCAGCAAGCGCCTGCTCTTCGTCGGTCGGAGGGTTGGCCGTCCAAGCCTTGATGTCGTCTTCCGCTCGAAGGCGGACAAGGTGACGATGGAGGGCTTCCCGCAGCAGGTGAGAACGATCCACCCCGAGCCGCTCTACCCAGCACTGGGTAGCGGCGGCCTCCTCCTCATCGACTCGAAAACTGAACATTGTCATACAGGCAACATATTGTGTATGACAACAGAAGTCAACACCCTGTGCGCCCCGACGACTACGCCCCCACCAGCCGCCACACCAGCCCGGCCTGGAGCAGGTAGACCTCGCCGTCGGGCCCGACTCCAAACGAGGTCAACCTCTGCAGCGGGGGAAGGAAGACGTCGTCGTGATCGGTGAGCAGCGCCTGATCCGCCGGCGAGACGCGCAAACCCCACACCTCGCCGCTGCAGTAGTCCCCGTACAAGTAGGCCCCCTGAAGGTCGGGAATCGCCGTCCCCCGGTAGACGACGCCGCCGGTGATCGAGCATCTGCCTCGCTCGTGGGCATACTCGACGATGGGAACCACGAAGGCATCGTCGTGACAGGGATCGACCCGAAAGCAGTGGTTCCCCTCGAGCAACGGCCACCCGCCGTTCTGGCCACCCAGGTGGGCGTCGAGCAGGTCGACCTCCTCCCACGCTCCCTGGCCCACATCCCCCACCCACAGGTCGGAACCATCGAACCAGAACCGCCACGGGTTGCGAAGGCCGAACGCCCAGACCTCGGGGGCGCCGTCGGAACCATCGGCGAACGGGTTGGTCACCGGAATCCCGTATGGATCGCCGGCGTCCAGGTCGAGCCGCAGGATGGTGCCGAGCAGCGAGAACGGATCCTGTCCGTTGTGGAACTGGTCGCCGGCTCCGCCCCCATCTCCGAGCGCTAGGAAAAAAAACCCGTCCGGTCCGAAATCGATCATCCCGCCGTTGTGGTTGGCGGCCGGTTGCCGGAGGGTCAGGATCGTCTTCGGGTTCCCGGTATTTGCGATTCCGGCAGAATCCAAGCGGTACTCGACAACCGTTGTCGCCCCGTCGAGCGCCGAGTAGTGAACCACCATCCGGTCCCGATCGTCCGGGTCGAACGCCAACCCCAACAGGCCTTGCTCCCCGGAGAACCGAACCCGGTCTGAGATGTCGAGCACCACGGTTCGGCTGCCGTCTTCGAGATCCACCGCGTAGACGACCCCGGGTTGATCGGCAACAAAGAGGCGAGGATCACCCGGCCGTGCCGTGGCCAAGATCGGCTGATCGAAGCCATCGGCGATCAACTCGACATCGACCCGTATCTCTTCGAGCGGCACCGATGGATCCGGAGCCGGGATTGTCGTCGACGACTGCGCGGTCGTGGTCGACGCCGATGCTGCCGCGGTCGAGTCGGTCACCGTTGCGGCGTCGGTAGTCGCCGAGATGGCGCTGGTCGAGGTGGCGACACCTGAAGAATCGGAGCAGGCACCGACCATGAGGAGCAGTCCGACGAGAGCAAAGCGGAGATTCATCCACGGCAGCGTATCCGGGTCTGGGTGCTGCGATGGGGAGTCAGGAGTCCTCCTGCATCCTGCACACTGAC
>JACZWZ010000091.1:0-420 GCA_022571885.1 Acidobacteriota bacterium | reverse complement strand
CTACTCCGCCACATACCTCGGATACGTCGCCTTGGCCCGCTGGGCATCGAGCGGGTCGACGGTCACGGTCGCAAACGGCTCATCCTCGGAAGTGGTCGCCAGCACCCCACCGTCGGGATCGATGATCCAACCGAGCCCACCCCAGCGCATGCCGAGTGCGTCGGTCCCACTGCGATTACTCGACATCCCGAAGGCGCCAGACATGACCGCGGCGGCGCGGCCTCCGGCCAGCCACTTGTCGCGGCTCGCCCACTCGGTACTCCGCGGGGTGGCAAGAACCTCTACCCCGTCGCGACCCAGGGCTCGGGCGTGCTCGGTGAACCAGACCTCGGTACACATCAGGAACCCCACCTTGCCCAATGCCGTCTCCAGGACCGGGAAGCGGCCGAGTCCCCGGCCCTACCAAGTCGCCTCCCAGAA
>JACZWZ010000197.1 GCA_022571885.1 Acidobacteriota bacterium | reverse complement strand
TCCCCAGCCCCGCGCGCGTGATCGCGTACAGCGGCGGTGGCGGGGCGCTGGTCCTGCGCTGGCCGGAGGGTGGCGTGGACCATCGTGACGTCGAGCGCGAGCTCATCCTACAGGCGCTCGAGCGTACGGGCTGGGTCCAAAAGGACGCGGCGCGCCTGCTGCACATGAGCCGGCGCAAGCTCAACTACCGCATCCAGCGCCTCGGCATCAGCCACCCGGGCTGGCGACGGAACCGCGCCCGCGCGGCCGATCCAGCTGAGGAGGATCCCGACATATGCTAGAGCTTGGGCGGACAGGTCTGCGGGTGTGGGAGAGGCGCATGCGCGCCCGGGCCGGACCGCGAGGAAGGTGGATGAAGCTAGCGTCGTTGCTCTGTGCCCTCTCGATCGTGCTGGCGTGCACCTCGAAGCAGGAGCGTCTGGCCGGGTACGAGGAGCGCGCAGCGACCTACTATGAACAGGAACAGTGGCCCGAGGCCAAGATCGAGTTCTTGAACCTGCTTCAGCTCGATCCCGACAACGCCTCCGCTCACTACAAGATGGCGGAGACCCTGTGGCGGTTGAAGGAGTACCGCGAAGCGGTCTGGCAGTACAAAGAAGCCGCGCGTCTGGATCCCGACAACACCAATTACGGAATGCGGGTCGCGCAGGTGTCGTTCCTGGCCCGGGACTACGACGCGGCGATGAAGCAGCTGAATGCGCTGCTGGAGCAAGAGCCCGACTACGTGGACGTCCTCATCATGCGGGGCAGGGTCGCACGGATTCAGGGAAAGCCAGAACGACAGCTGGCCGATCTCGAGCGGGCGCTCGAGCTCGACCCCGAAAACGCCGCCGCGCTGTCGTTGCAGGCCCAGGCGCTGGCCGAGCGCGATGTGGCGGAAGGGGACGCGGCGGAAGGCGGCGATCAAGATTCGCTCGCTATCGGCTTCGATGCGTCGCCGCAGATCTGCAATGGCGGCCGACACCGATGGGAGCTCCAGGTCTAGATGGTCGAGATCGGGTGTTCCCTGAGACCGAAGGAGCACCCGCTCTGCCAGTTGGGCGAGCCCGGGGGCATCGGTGGGGATGCGGACCTCGATTCGAGGTGCATCCAACTCGAAATCGAATCCGGACAACCGGGGCAGTAGCAACGATGCGCTTTCGAGTCGAGCGGCGAACACCGCGGCGACATCCTTGAAGGTGAGGTTCGCCAATAGCCGGGAAAGCAGCCGGTCGCGTTCCTCGGCCAGCAGCAGGTCTTCATCGAGATCGACCTCGGGGTTGTCCGGCAGCAGCGACCGAGCCTTGAGTTGCACCAGAGTCGCAGCTATGACGAGGAATTCGGATGTCACCTCGAGGTCGAGTCGTTGCATCGTTTCCAGGTAGCCGAGATACTCGGCGACGAGATCAGAGAGTCTCAAGTCCGTCACCTCGAGGCGGTGTGAGGTGATCAGCTGTAGTAGAAGATCTAGCGGGCCCTCGAAGACCGGACTCTTTACCTCGAATGACATGGCCGCCTCATCGTATTGCCAATGTGGCGACGATGGAGCTCATTCGGCGTCTGCCTCGAGCAGGACTCCCCAATCGTCGGTCGCGATATGGGCGGGTTTGATGCCGTGATGGTGTCTGGCAAATTGGACGACCAAATCCTCGCAGCCGAGCGCTTCGAGTTCTTCTGCGCCGAGCCGGCCATGCTCGAGGTAGGAGGTCATCCGTTGCGGGGTAGGCAATCTCACCAGCGACAGGGCGGTCGCCGTGGACCTTCGGATGATTCCGGTGCCGGACAGCCGTTTTCCCACATCGTGCAGCAGAGCCGCTCGAGCGAGATCGTGTCGGCCTGGGGCGACCTCGGCGACCGACTGGGCGGATCGGACGGCATGGGCCAGATCGGGGACGGGTTGGCTCCAGAACACCTCTGCCTCGTCCGACGACAGCAAACCCGAGGCAAACATTTGGTCAGAGGCTGTCGGTCGGCGCGCTCGGAGTGAACTGAAGAAGCGGCGAGCGAGGTGGGCGATGCGTCTCACACCGCGAACCTGATGATCGCCAAGATCCAAGCCCCGAGGAACCGGAGCGAATCCTCGAACACGAAGAGGAGCAGGACAAGGATCAAGAATCCGTACTGGAAGAGACGGGCGTAGGCGATCCGTCCTTTGTCGGAGAGAACCAACGGGAGGAGCCGGCTCCCGTCCAATGGCGGGATCGGCAGCATGTTGAAGACGGCGAGGGCAGCGTTTACCACCAGCAGGCCGAACAGGACACGAGCCCAAAGCGAATCCGGAATCCGGATCTGCGAGCCGATCTGCTCGAACGGGCCGAACCGCCCGATGGCCAACGCCAGAATCAGGTTGGTCCCCGGCCCGGCGAGGGCGGTCACGGCCATGCCGCGTGTCGGATGAGCAAACCGGTGGGGGTTGATGGGGACCGGCTTGGCCCATCCGAACACGTTCTGTCCTCCGAGGGCCAGCATGGCAGGCAGGATGATGGACCCGAAAGGGTCGATGTGCTTGGCCGGGTTGAGGGTGAGCCTGCCGGCATCACGGGCGGTGGGATCGCCGAGCCGGGCCGCGATCACCCCATGGGCCACCTCGTGGAGAATGATCGAGGGCGCCAGCACCGCGATGAAGAGCAATGCATCGATTACGCCGTTTTCGTGAATCAAGACGCGGTCAGGACTTGGCCTTGCAATTCACGCAGTAGATCGACTCCGGGCGAAACTCGATACGTGCCTTGCCGATCTTCTTCCCACACTCGGCGCAGGTGCCGTAGGTGCCTTCGGCGATTCTCTCCAGGGCGGCGTCGACGTTGTCGAGCATCACCTTTACCGAGTCGACCAGGCCGATGACCTCGGTCCGCTCGGCGGTGGCGGCAGCGGCGTCGGCGAACCCTTCTCCGTAGGAGACGTCATCGCGCAATTGACCATCATCGTTGGCGCCCAGCTCGGCTAGCTGATGAATCAGGTTGGAGCGCTCATCGCGTAAGGTCTTTTCGGCATCGGGCATCGTGACTCCCGTTCTCGGGGTACCGACTCAGCTTCGGGGGTGGGACAGCGCATATACCTCGAGGAGGTGTTGCGGAGATACCCTCGTGTAGATCTGCGTGGTTGCGATCGTAGCGTGCCCTAGGAGTTCCTGAACGGTTCTCAGATCGGCTCCACCTTCGACCATGTGAGTTGCCGCGCTGTGGCGCAACACGTGCGGCGACACCTGACTGCGGGGGATCCCGGACCGCTCGGCGTGCTTTTTCACG
>JACZWZ010000090.1 GCA_022571885.1 Acidobacteriota bacterium | reverse complement strand
GTTGTGCCTCCGCGTGCTGAGAGGGCCTACAAGGAAGCCACGTTCGTCGGCACCCAATTCGCTGCGGAACAGTTGCTTTCGGATGACGGGACACTCCGTGTCGCCAGCGATGTTGGTGAACTCGTACTTCTTGCTCCAGTCGACAGCGTTATGCCTCTGGCAGAGATCGATGACTGCGCATCGGAAGCCGATCTCGTGGTTCTCGACTTCTCCCCGCGACTCTCGGAGGGTTATCTCTTTGCGGCGACGGTGGGTGGTGGGGACATCGACTCCTACGAAGCTGTGGAGCTGGAGAGGGTTCGACAGAGGGCGCTCAAGGCGATTGAGATTGGTAGCGAGCTGGAAGTGTGTGGCCTGGTCTCCATCTTTACCGAAGACGATGTGTCTGTCTACGTCCATTCGTAGCCTGTTCGGACGCATCCAATCGGATTGTGTAGAGGCCCCTAGCTACATCTTGGTCTCGCCCCCGCTTTGGCTCATCTGGCGAAGCGCACCGGTTCGACCTGCAGCGATTTGCGCCCCGGCACCCAGTGCAACGGCGATGCCAGCCACCATCAGCGCTCCGGCCGGCGGTAGCCAATCGTGGTGTCTAAATGGCAACCTCAAGACGTCAGCGAGGCCGCTCTGGCCTCCAATGCTGTAGCGGTGGAGAGAACCCCCGATGCTGGCGAGCATCGCCACTGGCGCGAGCATGGCGCCCAGGTTGAGAACTGACCGGGGTATTCGGCTTTGACCCCTCGGGTGGCGGCTGAGAACAACCGCCGCTCCGATGATCATCAGAGTTGCGACGGACAGGTGATACCGAGCCTGATAGATGAACGCATTGAGAACATTGCTGGTCACGAACAAGGGAGTCGCCACTACCGCCCCCAGGCCGATGGTCGTCAGAACGACACGATCTCGACGGCGTCCGCACGTAAACGCCAGCACCACGAGCGTCAGCACCAGACCCATCCAGCCGATCGAGACCGAGGCTGGCGGGGAGTGGTCCAACCAACCGAAACGGCCCATCAGGTGCAGCCCCCAATCGATGAATCGACGCTCCAACTCGTGGAGGTTGGCGGTGAGCCCGAGGACCGGCTGAAAAAGCATGTTGTCGCTTGGTTGGGGGGCAGTTGGAACCACTTCAGATTGAGCGGAAAGCCGGGTCGCGTCGGGTTGAGTGAAGAGCCTGATGGCGTCGGATTGAGTGGAGACCTCGGTAGCGTCGGATTGAGTGGAGACCTGGAGGTAGCCAGGTTCCGTAGAGAACTGTTGGTAGGCGAAACTTGTGGTCAGAGCCACGGCGATGCCGACCAGAGCGGTGAGGCGACCTGCCCCGTTCCGCAGCCATTTGCGTAGCTCGTCCGTGTTGACGAGCGCGGCGGCGGCGAGGACGGCGACGAGCACAAGATAGGTGCGAGGGCGGGACCACGCCAGGGCAAGGGCCAACACAGCGACTATCAGAGCTGTACGACGGGGGGTTCGATCGTCCTTGCCGGTAATGCCCATGAGACCGATCCCGAGTCCCATGGCTGCAGCGATCTCAAGACCGCTGGGGTTTACCGATCCGGCGAAGTGTCCGACCATTGGGGTGAACGCGATAGTGGCGGCTGGTGCCAGCCAGAGTCGCCGTGACGGTGAGGCCACTGCCAGGCCGAATGCGATCATGGCGGCGGCCAGCGCGGCAGAAGTGATCCGCATCGCATACACCGCCGGCTCTCCTGCCATGAACAGGGTGGGTAGACCGACGATCCAGTAGTAGGGCGGTGGGTAGCGGGTCACCGTTGTCGGTACGAGGGTGTCTGTTGTTGAGTTCGACATCCGCGGCGCACAGTCGGCAGTTATCTGCACACCACCGGCGTAGCAGGGATCTGAGTACGCGTTGAGGGACGTGGGTGGGTCGGTGATCGAAGCCACCCACTGAGGAACGGCCACCACCGGAAGCAATGTGTACACCGGGTCCTTGACTGCAGCTAGGCCCCCGAGGTCTCCGCGGACGACGCCTGCCGAATAGGTGATGTGGGCTGGTTCGTCTGGTACGCCGCCGATGGGTGTGATCATCGCCCACGCCACGCCCGCCGCAAAGAGGTACCCGACTACAGCGATACTCAAGATCGTCGACCGGTCGGCGCCGCGGAATTGGGCGTGTAGACGCCGTAGTACGCCCCCGGAGCCCTCGTCGTCGGTTTGGTCGACCTCGGGCTTACGGGTCGACATCGCCATCCGTGTCGATGTGTTTTGCGGCACTTCGTTCCGTGGATTCGAGTTCGACCAGAGCTAACCGGGTGGTGATGTGGTCGATCTTGTCTCGCATCCTGGTGATATCGACACTCAATTGGATAGCGACAAGAGCGAGAACGATGATGCCGCCGGAAATCACCAGGTTGGCAGGGACATCGAAACCGAGGCGGCGGGAGACAGTGGCAACCGTATCTGGGAAGACCACTCCCAGCAGCAGCAAGACCGCGAATCCGACCCAAATGACCGCATAGCGTTCCTTTAGCCTTCGCAGTCGCACCAACTCGAGGGTGATGAGCATCAGTAGAACTGCGACGATGCCGAACGAACCCAGGATGCTCATCGGGTGGGTCCCACTAGTGCTTGGGACCCTTGGGGCGGTCGCCGGATGAACGACTGGAGAGTGATAAACGTGGCGCGCGCCAGGTGCATGGTTGCAGCAAGTGGAGCCTGACTGGGCCGGCCACTCTGTCGCGGCTCCATCGCCACCGGCAACTCGCCGACGCTCAATCCGACCTTGCCGGCAAGAACGAGAGACTCGACCGTATCGCCCAGATACTCGGTCGGATAGTGACTGGCGAATAGCCTGATGGCTCTAGGGCCGGCGGCGCGGAACCCGGACGTGACATCGGTGAGTCGTGTCTTGCAGTGAATCGAGACTGCTCTCGACAAGATCCGGATGGCCAGGCGGCGGACGAACCCAATCGGGTAGTCGTGATCCGAGCCGAATCGCGACCCGACGACGATTTCGCTGGACTCGAGACCCTCGAGGAGGATCCCGATCTGGTCTGCAGGATGCTGTCCATCTCCGTCGACCTGGACCACGGCATCGTGGCCGTTGCGGAATGCGTAGTGAAAGCCGGTTCGCATTGCTGCTCCGACTCCCAGGTTTACTGCGTGTGAGGCCACCAACGCGCCAACCTGCGTTGCTGCCGCAACGGTGTCGTCGGTCGACCCGTCATCGACGACGAGAACCGTGCAGCCAGGCATCGCGACCTGGACCGCGGCTACCACCTCGCCGACCGTCTCGGCCTCGTCCAGGGCGGGGATGACGATCAGGGGATTGGTGATCGGACCCGACATGGTGCTGAAGATACCGGTCATGAGGTGCCGTCGCGTGACACCGGCGCCTCGGGATCCCCATGTTCCGACGGATTCAAGGCGAAGGCGACAGCCAATGCTGCAGCGGCGAACACGATCGCCGATCCGAACCCGGCTGCGATCAGCGCTTCACGAGGCGGAAGCCATTGGGTGTGTTCTCCCAACAGGTTGCCGAGATCGACTAGTTGGGCTTCGAATCCAAAGCTGTATCGATGCAGGGATCCTATGTTGCTGACCAGCATTGCCAGCGGAGCGAGAGCGGCGCCCCATCTCAGCAGTTGCAGCGATAGCCGCCGTTCGTCGGATTGTTCCATGCCGGCTGCGGTGGCTGCGAGTCCGATGATGACCAGCACCGCCACTGGCAGGTGATACCGGGCCTGGTAGGCGCTGGTGTTGATGAATCGAGTGATAGCCAGCAGGGGGGTCAGGATGAGGGCGCCGACGCCGATGACAGTGAGGGCGATTCGTTGCCGCCGGTTGGCACCGAGGATCACGAAGAGGGCCAGGGCCAGGACCAGGAGTGTCCATCCGAAGAGGACCGACACCGGCGGTGAGTGATCGGCCCAACCGAACCTGCCGATGAGGTCGAGTGTCCAACCGATCAGATGGTTCTCGACGTCGTCGAGACCACCATCAAGACCGGGGGAAGTGAAGAGGGTCGATCCGGTGGCGGGACCCTCGGCGCTGGCTGCCCGGATTGGTAATCCCCAGGCGAGTCGGTAGATCACGGCGCTGACGAATGCAGCTCCGACGCCGATTACCGGGGCGAGGCGCCTACGGGTGCCACGCAGCCAGGTCCGTAGGTTGTTGCCGTTGATGAGGGCGCTGGCTGCGATTACCGCGGCCAGGGTCAGGTAGCCCAGCGGCCTCGACCAGGCGACAGCGAACGAGAGAACCACGGCCGCCGCAACGGTCCACTTCCGAGGAGCTTGGGATCCGGTGATCCCCATCAGCCCGATACCGAGACCGAGGGCAGCCGATATCTCGAGCCCACTGGGATTGACCGAACCGGCCAGGTGAGCCGCGGTGGGGGTGAATGCGATGGCGGCACCAAGCCCGAGCCAGATTCGGCGTGACGGGGCTGCGACCGTCAGACCGAGGGCGAGCATCCCCGCCGCCAGCCCAGCGGCCACGATCCGCATCGCATACACGGCCCGGTTCCCCGACAGCACCAGGGTCGGCAGTCCGACGACGGCGTGAAACAGCGGCGGGTAGCGACCCACCGTTGTGGGCACTTCGGCGAGGGTTTTGGATCCGGTCAGATTCGGGGCGCAGTCGGCCGTAGCGGATACGTTGTCGGCGAAGCACGGATAGTTGAAGTCGGCCACCGAACGGGGTGGACTGGTAAAGGAGTTGACCCACTCCGGAGCGGTAACGACGATCAGGCGTTGCCTGGTCTTCTCTGAGCCTGCAACCAACTCACCGATGTCGCCGCGCACCACCGCAGCCGCATAGGCAATGTGACCGGGCTCGTCTGGGGCTCCACCGACCGGAGTCAACGCCGCCCACGTCACCCCGGCACCAAACACATACGCCACTACCACCGCCGCCACCACAGCCGACCGATCCAATTGCCCCAATCGGGCAAGCAGTTTCTTCACCGTTTGTGCCTCATCTGCGCCGCAATGGGTTCAGACCAGATAACAGTCGAGGGCTGGGGACCGGCCATGGAGGCAAACTACTCGGTGGCCGTCGCCCCCTTGGTGCCATAACCAACTCTTTCGGCGATTGCAGAGCCTCGGGGTGACGGTCCGCAGACAGCGAGAGGATCCCAGACCCAACTAGGTTCTGCGGTCATATCTACTGATTCTCGTTCCGAATCGTCATGACACAGCAAGCACCCGATTACTCGACTACTACGCCGCAACGGGGCGGGGTGCTCGGTGTCGCCGCCCGGACGCTCTCGACCAGGGACGGATGCCGGCGGATGGTCATTTTCATCGGACTGGCGACGTTTGCCTTGGCAGCCTGGCACGCCGGACAGACCTACTTTCGGTCCGATGAGTGGGCTTACTGGACCGTACGCCGTGACTTCCTCGAGGCCGGTGGTCTGAAGAACCTTGGTCACTTCTTCTTCTCACCGCACGGCGGCTCGATTCCCGCCGGAATAGTTGCGATCTGGCTTCCACTCGACTGGATCTTTGGGATGCATTGGTATTTGCCGTATGCCATCCCGTCGATGGCACTCCATGTGCTGGGCGGGTTCGCTCTCTTCGAATTGCTGGTCAGGCATCTCTGGCCCGCGGTGGCCCTGGGGGCCTCTGCGCTCTTCCTGATCATGGGAAATGCGGCCTCGGGCATCGCCTACGGCTGGATGGTCGGGTATATCGCAGCGTTGAGTGCCGGGTTCGTCGCTCTATACGTCATGGAACGAATCGGCGGTAAGAACGATCGGCTGGTTGTAGGAACGACATTGGCGGCGGTGCTGGTGGCGATCGCGTTTACCGGGGTGGGCTTGGCGATAGTCGTCATGGTGAGTGCGGCCTACGCGCTGCGGGGGCGGGTTCGACTGGCGCTGCTCCACGTTGCTGTGGTCGCGGTGCCATTCATAGGGTGGCGGTTGTTCTACAAACCACCTGCGATCGAATTGCGTATCGACGAGATCGGGACTCACCTGTCCTTCATGTGGAACGGGTTCATCACCGCCGCGGGTGATCTAGTGGCGATTCCCTGGCTGGGGGCAGTTGTCGTGGCTGCGGCGGTTGGGGGAGCGGGCTGGTCGTGGCGGGAACGGGGCGACCTGTGGGTAGTCAACGTGGCGACCCTCGTCGGGGCCGTGTTCTTCTATGGGCTGGTAGCGGTGCGGGCGGTGGATCTAAGGGCGCACTCCTTCTCGTACGACCAGGACCGCTACCTGTATATCGCGGCGGCGCTTCTAATCCCTTCGATCGCTTGGTTGGTCAGCCGGTTGATCTCAGTTCGTTCCTGGGTGGCGGCGCCAATGGTGCTGCTCATGCTGTGGGCAGTGCCGTTGAATGTGCTCCAGGCGATGGATTCGTACGACACCCTGGTGGAGTTGGGTCAAACGAATCGTGTCACGGTCGAGACCGCAGCCAGCTTGGTGGGGCATCTCGATCCACTCGAGGCTGGTTTCCTGGTGGCAGATAGGTCTGCGCGGTTCACCGTCGAACAGTTCGAGCGTCTCGATGAGCAGGGGAAGGTGCCGTGTGTGGCTGATCTCGACCTGGCCGTGACCTTCGCTCAGCGGCAAGGAATGCCGGCGCCGACGGCGGGTCAGGTCTCCTGCGGGCGTTAGGAAGGCGTGGGCTTCTGATCAGGTCGAGTGAGACTGGTCGTGAATCCCCCCCACCAATCGACCTCCGGTCGATTGACTCTCCAGGGGAGAGTGATCCCAGACAGAGAGATCGCCGGTCAGAGACAAGGGCGATCCGAGGAGTTTGTTGCTCTATAGATGGGCCGGTTCAGGCCTTACGCCGTCAGCCGATTACGCCGCGTTGTGGGCGGTGTCGTCGTCTTCGGCTCCCGGGGGAGGCCAGGCCACAGCGAGTTGGGGGCAATCTTCGCTGCCTTCACGATGAGTCCAGCCGTCGGGTCCGAAGAAGACCACTCGGGCGCAGTTGATACAGACGAGCACACCAGGAACATCGGCCGCCCTCGCATTCGGTTGAGGCCTACTTGTTCGGTCAGGTCAGCGTAGAAGTCGCTGAGAGCGCCAGCGAACGTCTACTTCCATCGTGGGATGTGGATCTACTGAGACCGCATCGTTCGACGAGCCAAGCGCCCCTTCGGGGTCTGATTCCACACGAATCGGATCGAGGGCGCGACGACGAGGGTTGCCACAAGTAGCGCCAAGTCACGACCGAGCCGAGTTACTCGGTTGGCATCAGCCGAGTGCTGGCGGACCGCTTTGAAGTAATCCCAGTAGTAGCTCCAACGTCTAGGTGTGTAGTAGCCGTAGTTGCCTGAGTGCCAGCGGTAGTAGCCAACTACGCCTGGGACCATCTCGAATCGGCCCTGACAAGCAAGCCCGTATCGGAAGGCCGGCGTTCCCAGGCCACCCCGGATCGGAGGCACCCGTAATCCCGCCGCGATGACCCGCTCCCGCTGGATGATGCCCGTGCCCGCGGCGTGATGATGGAGTTGTGCAGCCACGCTCAGCGCATCCCGAAAGCGCCACGGACGTCGCGGTCTGCCGGCGTGACGGACATCGTGCCCGCCTTCGACCAGCACCTCGCCGGCTGCATTCACGTTGTCTATCCGGGGATAGACCAGGATGACCTCAGCGTCACCCTCCATGCGCTCGACGAGTTTCTCGAGGCCGTGCCTGGGCAGCAGATCATCCTGAGGAAGCCACCGAAAATACTTCCCCGAAGCGGCCGTAAGGAGAAAGTTGTAGTTGTCCCACCACTCGCCCTCGTCGTCGTGGCGGTAAGTGGTGACCCGTTGGTCATCTCGATATCGATCTTCGAGTCGATCGATCGTGTCGTCTGCCAGGTGCCGATCCGAGATGAGGATCTCGACGTTGGGATAGTCGATCGAGTCGATGTTCTCGACGATGGTGTCGTAGAAGTCGGCTGCCCGATACAACGGGATCCCGATCGACAGCAGGGGAGCGTCACTCATGGTCATCGATCGCCGGCGAGGATGGGGGGCTTTGTCTTATCGGGCGTATCGTTCATGCTGGACTCACACTCACACGGGTGTCGGGTCTATTCCAATTGGCCCGCTGGCGACCTCTGGAGGATTCGAGTGACCGGAAGCGATGCGAGCAGCTGGTTCGACGGTGCGGTCCGACTGCTGGACATCCAACGCTTCGACGATGCTCGTGGCACTCTGGCGTCATTCGACTTCGGCCAGATGCCGTTCTTGCCGGTTCGCATGTTTGTCGTCAGCGGAGTTCCGGTGGGCACGATCCGTGGGAGACACGCCCTCGTCGAGCAGCAGCAGATACTGGTGTGCTTGGGCGGCATAATCGAGGTAGAAACACGGTGGCAAGGCGGGTCCGAAACCATCGCGCTTGCTCGACCCGACCTGGGTCTCTTCCTGGACCGGGGCGTATGGAGTTCCCAGCATTTTGCAGCCGAGGGTTCGATACTGCTGGGTCTTGGCAGCGGAGAATACGACCCCAACGGATACCGGACGGAGGTGCCGTGAGGGGTGATTCGTCCGCTCCGAATTTCGGGTCTGGACGCGGCTGTGGGGAGTCGGGGCGTTGGTGAAGCGCCGTCGGATCGCAGTGCTGGGCGCCGGGATCATGGGGAGCGCCACCGCGCTGTTCGTGGCGCGCGATGGTGCTGAGGTCGTCCTCTACGACGCCGCGGCGGAGCCCTTTACCGGGGCGAGCCGGTGGAACGAAGGAAAGATCCACCTCGGATTCCTCTACGCCGGGGATCCATCGCTTCGTACCGCCCGACGGATCCTGCCTGGTGGCTTGGCCTTCCGTCCGCTGGTCGAGGAACTCATCGGCGATCGGCTGGAGGGCATCACCGAGACCGAGGACCTGGTGCTCATGCATCGCGAATCGGTGGTGAGCCTCGACTCGGCGCGGACCTACTTCGAATCTCTCGGGAACCTGATCCGTTCTCATCCGGCCGCCGCCGATTACCTGGTCGACGTGTCGAATGCCCCGATGAGAGAGCTGGCGCCAACCGAATTGGAGGCGGTTGCCGATCCGGAATTCGTGACGGGTGGTTTCACAGTGCCGGAGAGATCGGTCTCCACGCGCTGGGTGGCAGATCGTCTTGTGGCCGCGCTGTCGGCCGAGCCCGGCATCGAATTGAGGACCTCGACCCGGGTACTTGGCGTCCGCTCAGATGACCCGTCTTTGCGGGGTCGGTTAGTCGTCATCACCGACTCCGGCGAGGACGGCCCATTCGACCATGTGGTCAACGCACTCTGGGAAGGCAGACCTCGGATCGACTCGACGGTGGGCATTACACAGAAGGACGAGTGGTCGTATCGGTATCGACTGGCGCTCTTCATCAGAACCGGGCGACCGGTGGACGTACCTTCTGCGGTTGTATGCACCGGGCCGTTTGGCGACATCAAGAACTACAACGGCCGGGATTTCTATGTCTCCTGGTATCCGACCGGGCTCCTCGCGGTCGGAACCGACCTGGATCCCCCGCCGGTGCCTCTGCCGAACCCGACCGAGCGTGATGAAATCATCGGCGAGGTCTTTGCCCAACTCGGGCAGGTCATCCCGTCCGTTGGTGAGATCTTTGAACATGCTGAAGAGGTTCGACTCGAGGGAGGGTGGGTGTATGCGGTCGGATCCGGCGACCTCGGCGACCCCGAATCGACTCTGCATCGGCGTGATCGGATCGGCATCAAGCGGACCGGTTCCTATTTCTCGGTCGATACCGGGAAGTACTCGATCGCACCTTGGTTGGCGAGACGGGTAGCGGACTCTATTTCCAGGGAATGACGGAATCGGGCACGGAGCGTCGCCAGTCGCACCGGTTCGCCACGTTCTGAGAGAACTAACCTTCCGCACTGCTGTCTGCGGGAAGGAAAATCGCGTGCCGGCTCGAACTCACTCGTTCACGTCGGAGTCGGTCTCGATGGGTCATCCCGACAAGGTCTCCGACCGCATCGCCGATGCGATCCTTGACGTGATGCTGACGCAAAACCCTGCCGCCCGTGTGGCTTGCGAAGTGCTTGTGACCGGTGGAACCGTCATCCTGGCCGGAGAGGCTTCGGGCGCCGATCTCGATGGTGGTCTGCTCGAGGGGATCGTGCATGAGGTGATAAACGCCTGTGGCTACGACGTCAGTAACCCGGGATTCAATGTGGAGGAAGTGACGATTCAGAATCTGATTGCTCCGCAGTCGGAGGACATCGCTCTCGGGGTAGATGCCGATCAGGACGGTGAACTCGGTGCCGGGGACCAGGGGATGATGTTCGGTTTTGCCAACCGCGATACGGACGAACTGATGCCGATGCCGATCCAGTTGTCGCACCGCCTGATTGCACGGCAGGCCCAGGTGCGCGTCGATGGTTCGATTCCCGGTCTCCGTCCCGACGCCAAGAGTCAGGTGACCGTGGAATATGACGGCAAGCGGCCGGTGCGGGTCCAGTCGCTAGTGCTCAGTACGCAGCACGCGCCGGAGTGGAGCGATCGCCAGGAGGAACTCCATGCGCAGGTGATCGAGCACATTCTCAGACCGGTCTTGGGGGACTGGTGGTCGGACGACATCACCGTGCACATCAATCCGACCGGGAAATTCGAAATTGGCGGGCCGGTCGGTGATACCGGACTGACCGGCCGCAAGATCATCGTCGACACCTATGGCGGGTGGGGACGACACGGCGGTGGGGCATTCTCCGGCAAGGACCCGTCGAAGGTCGATCGATCGGCGTCGTACATGGCGCGATACATCGCCAAGAACATCGTCGCCGCCGAACTGGCCGACGAGTGTGAGGTACGCCTCAGCTACGCGATCGGTATCCCGGAACCGACGGCGGTCACGGTCGACTGTCACGGGTCGCAGAAGCTCGATGAGGCCATCATCGAGCAGGCGGTTGGCGATCTCTTCCCCCTCACTCCGATCGGGATCATCGAGGCGCTCGGGCTTCGCAAGCCGATCTATCAGCCGACCTCGTTCCACGGTCACTTTGGTCGCATTCCGGATGAGGGTGGCCCCGGAACCTTCTCGTGGGAGCGCACAGATATGGTCGACGCGCTGCGAGCGGCCACCTCCTAGCGAACAGGTTGTTGGCTACCCCTGGCGGAGAGTGTTCAGAAGGGGGCCCTCCGCTAGCTCGCTTCGCTCGCTGACTCCCCCTCCGGGTGATCTCGCGCTTAGCGCCCGACAGTCTGGTGTCTGGATCACTCTCCCCTCTGGGGGGAGTCAATCGGCCGCTGGCCGATTGGTGGGGGGTTTCATGATGTTGCGAGAGACCCCTCGAGCTGGCTTGCGGTGAGGGGGGGTAGCGGTAACGTGCGGGGGTTCCCCCGACCGCTGATTACGGTTCTCCCGTGGAGAAGTTGCGATGAAGACCGCCGAACCTAACCAAGAGACCGAGCAGTTCACGGTCGTTCAGTGGTCGGCGTTTGCTTTTGTCGTCCTGGTGCCGGTGCATGTGGTGTCGGCCGATGTCGGTTTCTCGCTCAAGTTGTGGTTTATCCCGCTCCTCATCGGTTTGGCGATTGCAGTCCGCGATGTGATCAAGACGGCGCTCAAACTGCCCCGGGCGATACAGATCGGGATCGTGTTCATGGGTGTCGGTGGTGTGCTGGGGATCCTCAACAGCGCCGACCAGACCGCGGCGATTCGTCACCTCATTGCGATTGGGATAGCCGTAGCGGTGTTGCTTTTCGTGATGACCGTCAAGAAGATTCCGTACCTGGGTGTGGCGGTCAGGTTGGGAGCGCTGATGATGGCGTCGGCGACGGTGATCGAGGCTCTTCTGGTGATGCCTGGGTGGGTGTCGGTCGAGACGTTGCAGAAAGGTAATGCTTTCGTCGGGCAGCTCGCCGAAGTGGCCTATGGCGACATCATCCTTGTCACCGGAGTTCACCACGACTCGAACTTCTC
>JACZWZ010000089.1 GCA_022571885.1 Acidobacteriota bacterium | reverse complement strand
CCAGGATCCGAGAGCAGCATCCGTCGCCGCGACGAGGTCCGGAGGTACGTCGAGCCGTGCCGAGATCGTCCCCACGATCGCCTCCATCTCCGACGCGGCGGCTCGGGTCTCCGGATCGGCCAAGCCGGCGCGGGCTGCTTCCAGCGCCTCGACACGGGCCGTTGCCGCGGCGACGGCGCGATCGGCCAGGCGAAGGGTCTCGTTCGCTTCGGCCACCACCGACTCATCGGCCACCAGCGCATCGCACACCTTTTCGAGCGCCGGCTCCGAAGTCGCCTGTGATCTGGCGACCCGTTCCCGCTCCTCGGCAAGCCTGGTCACCTCGACAACTTCCTCGTCGATGAATGCTGCCACCGCGCCGCGGCGCCGCGCCAGGTCTGCCGACTCTCTCTCGTCGCGCACCGCGGCAGCTTCGAGCGAGGCGAGATCGCCCTGAAGGGAAGCTGCCAGGCCGTCTGCCGGCAGCCGATCTGCGGCGGCGAGGGAACGTTCCTCGTCCTCGAGTGCCCGTAGGGTTATCGCCAGGCGTTCGGCGGTCTCCGCGGCGGATGCTTGTTCTCCTCGGGCGGCGGCGATCGATTCCGCCAGCTGTTCCCGTTCCGACTCCAGATCGCCCCTCCTCTCCGAAGCCCCGATCAGGTGTCGCTCGAGTCCGAGTCGGCGCTCTCGAGCGACCAAAGCGATCCGTTGCAGGCGTTCGGCCGCTGTCTCCAATCGGGCGACGGCGGCCGTGTCGCGATCCAGGGCCTCACCGGTTTCTCCTGCGGCAGCCTGCAAACCGACCAGCGAAGCCGCTATCTGGTCGCGCTCGGCCACGGTATCCTCGAGTTCCTTGGCGGTAACGGCCGAAGTCACCCCTATCTCGGCGAGCCGGTCGCGCACGGTTCGGAGTTGCTCGCCGCCGAGCCAAAGTCGCAATGACCGCCACTCCGACCTGACGGATTTGTACTGAGCCGCCGCTTTCGCCTGCCGCCTGAGCGGACGCATCAGCCGTTGCTGTTCGGCAAGGAGGTCCTTGAGCCGCGCCAGGTCGATGTCGGTCGCCTCCAGCCGACGGATCGAACGGTCGCGACGATGACGGTGCTTGATGACTCCGGCCGCCTCCTCGATGATGGCCCGATGGTCCTCGGGCCCGGCGTTGAGCACACTGTCGACCCGACCTTGACCGACGAGAATGTGTTGATGGCGTCCCACGCCACTGTCGCCGAGCATCTCTTGAATATCGAGCAGACGGCAAGGCGTCCCATTGATTTCGTATTCACTCGTGCCGTCGCGATACAAGCGACGGGTTACCGTGACCTCCGCCAGATCCAGGCCGAGTGTCCCCGAGTCGTTGTCGAATGTCAGGGACACCTCGGCGCGACCGAGAGCAGGGCGGGTCGCCGTCCCCGCAAAGATCACGTCCTCCATCTTCTCGGTACGCAGCGTGCTGGTGGCCTGGGTTCCCAGGACCCAGGCGATCGCATCGACGATGTTCGACTTTCCCGACCCGTTGGGGCCGACGACAACGGTTACTCCTGGTTCGCACTCGATCCGGGTGCGCTCCGCAAACGACTTGAAGCCGACGAGAGTGAGTGTCTTCAGATGCACGGGTGAGCCCAGGCTATCACCCGAATCACATCAGTGTGGTTCACGAAAGAACCTGGAACGACTGCGCCTGGATCGGTTCCGCCGAGACCACTTCTAGTCCGGTGACATGGGCCGAAGGCGGGCCGACGGCAAGCCAGTCGAGCAGCGACTCGACGGCCTCCTGTTGCCCCTCCAGATGGACCTCGACCAACCCGGATGAGGTGTTGCGCACCCATCCCATCACACCGAGCTGTCGAGCGCGTAGCTGTGCATGCCATCTGAACCCGACCCCCTGCACCCGACCGCGGACGGTCACCCGGAGCACGGTCACAACGCCCGCATGAAGGCATCGACATCGCCCACAAATTCCGGACAGAGCAGGGCGGTGGCAGAGGCAAGCACCGCGCCCGACACCAGGCCCTGGTCGGCGGCGACCACATCGGTGAGGCCGTCGAGGCTCTCCGCTTCTAGCCCGAAGAGGCTGCCGATGACCGCCAGCAGGGCAGCCTCTACTCCTCCGCCGGAGCGCAGCGCCTCGCAGGCGACCGGTGCGGCCCTGATGACGTCACCTTGGTCGAATGCGCCCAGCGCTTCTCCCTCTTGGACCGCGGCTCTCACCGCACCGAGGTAGAAACCAGTCAGATCGACCGGAGCCCGATCCGGACAGACCTGAACCATCCCAACCGTCAGGACCTCGATGAGGATCTGGCGATCATCGGCGAACGCGTCGATGTCGAGACCATCGATCGTCGCCGGGATCGCTCCCACCCCCAGACCTCGGCACAGGCGGGTCACGAGGTCGGCGATCACAACCGGTCCCAGAGCCCCGAATGCAGTGCCATCGAGAGCACGCTCGGCCGATACCGCGAACGTCGCGGCAGGATTCTCCAACGACCCAACGGCCGTCACCGTGCTCGAAGGGCTGGTACCTCCGCCGCATGCAGCCATCAGCAACAGCATGACGGTGGCCCGAGCCACGGTGAATCGGCTCAAAGCTGACAGCCCGGGCACCAATGCGTCGTTCTGCCACGCAGCACCACCGCTTCGATGCTCGTACCGCACCTCCTGCAGATTTCTCCAGTCCTGCCGTAGACCTCCAGTCGCGCCAGGTAGCCCCCGGCCCTCCCGTCGGGCAGCAGATACGCCAAGTCGTTGAGGCTTGTCCCTCCGGCGGCCAGGCCCGCTCTGAGGATCGGCCGAATCGAGGCCCGGAGAGACTTGACCTCATCGAGAGACAGGGATCCCCCGGGACGGAGCGGAGAGATGGCGGCACGGTGGAGCACCTCATCGGCGTAGATGTTCCCCAGACCGGCAATCAGACGCTGGTCCAGCAGCAAGGCCTTGATCGGCGCTGATCGGCGCTCCAGCATCTGCGCCAGTTCGGGTGATCTGGGTAGATCGTCCAGAGCATCGCGGCCCAACCCGGCCAGGCTCGATTGCTCCAACTCGGCCGGTGTATATGCCACCATGAACCCGAAGGTGCGCGGATCCACGAAGCGAATCTGAGGGCCATTCTTCAGCTCCACCACGACATTGGTGTGCGGATCTTCCGCTCGGCCGGAGTCCGCCACTTGCAGGCGGCCCGACATCCCGAGATGAGTCACCCAGGTGATATCTCCTTCGAGCCGGGCAAGCATGAACTTCCCGATCCGCTCCAAGGCCAGCACCCGCCTGTCGCCCAGCCGGGCGCCGAAATCGGCGGGATTCTCTTGACGCCGCACCATCCGATCACGCCGCACCTCGACATTCGAGATACGGGCCCCAACGAGCACCGGTTCCAGATAGCGCCGGGTGGATTCAACCTCGGGCAGTTCAGGCATCGCCCTCCCCGAGGGCTGCCAGGGCGTCGCGAGCGGCCTCCTGCTCGGCCCGTTTCTTGGAACTCCCCGTACCCATCCCCAGACGATGCGCGTCCGGCTTGATGACGCGGTCGATGCCAGCACCTGGGTCCACCACCCCGTACACGGCTGCCTCGAAACGTCGTTCGTGATCGGGTCCGGCACCACGCACGTCGTATGCCGGCACCTGGCCGCGTTGGGCCAACACCTCTTGAAGCACCGTCTTGTGGTCGCCGACACCGGGAGCTTCAACACGCGAGACCAGAATCGGACGCCAATGGCGTAGAACCAGCGTCCTGGCCACGTCGAAGCCACCGTCGAGGAAGGCGGCTCCGATAACGGCCTCGAGCGCATCCGACAGGACCGACGCCTTGCCCCGCCCTCCGGTGGCCTCCTCGCCCTTGCCGAACCGCATGTGCTCGCCCAAACCGACCTGCCGCGCCACCTGAGCCAGTGCGGTCTCGCTCACGACTGCAGCCCGAACCTTGGTCATCGATCCTTCCGACATGTCCCACGAGTCGTACAGTTCCGCAGCGATTACAAGCCCCAGCACCGCATCACCGAGGAACTCGAGCCGCTCGTTGCCGGTCACGGTCGGATCTTCCGGCTCGAGCGAGGGATGAGTGAGGGCGGCGGTCAAGAGCGACCTATCGGTAAAGGTGTAGCCGAGGGTCTCTTCCAGGTCAGCCACTCAGCCCGGCCTCGATGCGACCCACCAGATCGCGGTCGGCGCCCTCTGAAGCGAGAGCAAGTGCGTTGGCGATCGCAACTCGTGAAGACGAGCCGTGGGAAATGACGACCGTTCCCTTGGTCCCGACAAGATGGCCCCCACCGTAGGCCTCCGGATCGAACTTCTGCCGCAAGGCGAGCAGGTATGGCAGGACGACTTGTGATGCTTGCTTGATCCCAGGGTCCTCGGCCGTTGCCAACGCATCGAGCACGAACCGGGCCACGACTCCCGCCGTCCCCTCCGCCGTCTTGAGCAGAACGTTGCCGGTGAAGCCGTCGGCCACCACGACATCGGCCCGGTTCGCACCCAAGTCGCTGCCCTCGACGTTCCCCACGAAATCGAGCGGGAGCTGCTTGATGAGCTTGAACGCCTCTTTTTCGAGATCGCGTCCCTTCGTCTCTTCTTCACCGATGTTCAGCAATCCGATCCGCGGTCGCTCGATATCCAGGTACACCTGAGCAACCACCGATCCCATCACTGCGAACTGAGCAAGATGCTCGGGCTTGACGTCGATGTTTGCGCCCACGTCTAGAACGACCACCGGAGAACCCAGCGGGAAAATGGCGGCAATGGCAGGCCTCGACACCCCTGCTATCCGACCGATGACAAATGCAGCGGCTGCCAACGCAGCACCGGTCGATCCGGCCGATACCATTCCCACCGCCTCGCCGGCGGCGACCAGGTCGGCGGCCACGGTCACCGAAGCGCCCTTCTTGGCTCGAATAGCTGCCGCCGGATCCTCTGCCATCGAGATGACCTCGGGAGCGTGGATGACCGGAAGAGATGCCCCGGCGGCCGCGAGCTCGGACTCCAGCGCCGTTTCATCGCCGACCAATACGACATCGACGCCGCGAGCGGTGGCGGCAATGGCGCCCAGAACCGCCTGCTCTGGGGCGTGGTCCCCGCCCATGGCGTCGAGGGCTATCCGAGCCACCAGCGAATCCTAAGAGTCTCTCGAGAGAAGCCCGACGTGCATTGCCAACGAGCCCTTCTAGCTCGGAATGACTTCTCGACCCTTATAGGTGCCGCACTCCGGACACACGCGGTGAGAGAGCTTGGGCGAGTCACATTGCGGGCAACGCGTCGTATGGGTACGCGTGACCTTCCAATGGGCCTTCCGCTGCCTGGTGCGGGAACGGGACATTTTCTTTTTTGGGACCGCCATCGGGCGCCCTTTCGACGAGTCAAAATGAACTAGATCAAGGTTCTAGCAAGTCTCGGAGTTCGGCGAAGGGCAAGGTGCTCTCTTCGTCGTGCCCGAGGCAAGAACCTGTATTCAAGTCGGCTCCGCACGTGGCGCAAAGTCCAAGACAGCTCTGGCGGCAGAGTGGGCGCAGTGGAACCTCCAGCAGAAGCACATCGCGCAGCACCGGTTCAAGATCTACATCGTCGCCGTGAAGCGAATATCCGTCGGTGTCATCTTCGAACCCGATGGCCTCTGCGATGTCCACCTGTAGCGGTTCACTCCACTCGGTAAGACATCGATGACAGGTCAGGCCGAGGTCCGTGGCGACCGGTCCGCGCACGATGAGCACGCCCGAAGCGTTCTCCAGGATCAACTCGGCATGGAGTTCTGGACCCACCGCCGCCAACTCGAAGCCCCACTCTATGGGCGTGTCGAGATCCAGCTCGCGGCGCGAGCCGGCAGTTGACATCAGGTCGGAAACCGGCACGACGAAGGGAGAAGACGTCATCAAGAGCACTGTACCGGTCACTCACCAATTGAGCCGACGGGCAGTATTTGCCCGCTCCGGCTCGACTCCCCGGGCGGCACCGGTGGCCCGCCCCGAAGAAGCGCCCCCTACTCCGGCTCGGCTGGAACCTCGCGGCGCCTCGTCTGATGCAGTTCGGCACGGCGTGCCCTCACCTGTGCCAATAGGTCGGCCAGCACGCCCTCGGTCTGTTCCATCGCCTGCTCGCTGTAATCCTCGGCCTCCAGCCGGATCTGGGTCGCCTCCGCCTCGGCGTAACGGGTCATCGAATTCGCCTCATCTACCGCTTCCTTGACGATGTAGGACTCGGAGATCAACTCCTCGCTCTGTTGGCGCGCCCGCTCCAGCATCTCGCGGGCCGACTCGTTGGTACGGGCGACGAAGGCCTCACGCTCGCGAACCATCCAGCGCGCCGCACGTAGCTCCTCGGGGAGATCGTCGCGCAGCCGGAACAGCATCTCGAGCAGCACCTCGCGGTCCAGCATGACGTTTCCGGACAGAGGCACGTTGCGAGCACCTTCGACGCCGATGATCAGCTCGTCGATGAGATCGAGTAGTTCGCCGGTTCGGGGAGGAACGTTCGCCTCCTCCAGCTGGTTCAGCTCCACATCGTCGCTCACGACTCAAACCTCCTCACCAGCGCGGCAGCCACCGATTCCGGAACCAACCCGGCGAGGTTTCCACCGAACCGGGCCACCTCCTTCACCAGCGAAGAGGAGAGGTACCCGAGCTCCGGTTTCGTGGCTACGAACATCGTGACAATCCCCGACAGGTGGCGGTTCATTTGCGCCACTTGAAGTTCGTGGTCGAAGTCCGTCATGGCCCTCAGACCCTTGACGATCACATTGGCGTCGACAACCGTAGCGAAATCGACCAGCAGGCCGTCGAAGGTGTCCACCTCGACGCCGGGCCAAGTGCAATGCTCCTCGAGCATCACCCTGCGTTCATCAGATGTGAACAGCGGGTCCTTCGACGGATTCCTCACCACCGCCACAACCACCCGGTCGAATATCGAAGCACATCGCTTCACAACATCGATGTGGCCGAGCGTCGGCGGGTCGACGCTGCCGGGCACGAGCGCCGTGGTCATGCCGTCGCCTCCTTCTTGAGCCGAGTGATCTCGGCGTCGCCGTACCGCCTCCGATCAGAGAGCGAGTACCCAGCAACTCCTGCGATCTCGCCGCTCCCCGACCTACGATGCACGACGACCGTGGCATCCTCCGCGAGCCACCGGGACAGACGCCCGATGATCGCCTCCACGGACGGTAGCGGTAGCTCGTATGGAGGGTCAACGAATGCCAGATCGAATGTGCCCGATCCATGCGCCAGGTAGTCCTCCACCTTGGCCGACACCGCCTGTCCTCCGAGCCCGACCGCGGCGATGTTGGCCTCGAGCACTCGGACGGCTTGGCGCCGCCATTCGACGAACACCACCGAGCGCGCTCCCCGGCTCAAAGCCTCCAGCCCGAGGCTTCCAGACCCTGCGAAGAGGTCCAACACGACCGCGTCTTCTACCTCGGCCGCCAGCGACGAGAAGATCCCCTCCTTGGCACGATCCATCATGGGGCGGGTGTTGGATCCCTTGGGAGCAAGCAGAGTCCTCCCCTTGGCGACGCCGGCGATGATCCTCATGAAATGAACAGCCAGTCCTCGGATCCGCCGAGTAGCGCCGCGGTCTCGTCGGCAATCGGCCGGTGATCCCGGAGCTCCGGGTCGTGGGCAACCAGGTCGAAGGCTTCACGCCGTGCCACGATGAGGGTGTCCATGTCAGACAGGATGTCGGCCAGTTTCAGGTCTGCGATCCCAGACTGCCGCGCACCAAAGACCGTGCCTTGACCACGGATGCGGAGGTCCTCTTCTGCCAGCCGGAACCCGTCCGTCGTTTCCACCATGGCCGCGATCCGCTGCTCTCCTTCGGGAGTCGTCGGATCTGCGACCAACAGGCATCGGCCCGGATACTTCCCTCTTCCGACCCGCCCCCGAAGCTGGTGCAGCTGACTCAGACCAAATCGATCGGCGTCCTCGATGACCATCACCGTGGCATTGGGGATGTCGATGCCGACCTCTATCACGGTGGTGGCGACCAGGACGTCGATCTCCCCCGCCCGCATCCGGGTCATCACCGACTCCTTGTCGGCGGACTTCATCTGGCCGTGGAGCAACTCGACTCTCAGATCGGACAGGATCGCAGACAAGCGTTCATGCTCGGCGGTCGCCGACGCCGCCTGGAGATTGGGTGAGTCCTCCACCAGCGGACAAACCACGAATGCCTGCCTGCCCTCGCCCACCTCCGACCGGATGATCGAGTAGACCCTCTCGAGCGCAGCAGGATCGGAGGAGATCGCCTCGGCGCGGGTCGGAACCCGTCCCTGGGGCATCTCATCCAACACGGTCACATCCAAATCGCCGTACAGGGTCATCGACAGCGTTCGAGGAATCGGAGTAGCAGTCATGATGAGCATGTCGGGCTGACGCCCGGCCGCCTTTTCCCGCAGCTCGACTCGCTGGTGTACCCCGAAGCGATGCTGCTCGTCGACTACCGCCACACCGAGATTGGAGAACACCACTCCTTCTTGAATGAGAGCGTGGGTGCCGACGACCAAGTCCACGGTGCCGGCGGCGACGGCCTGCAGCGTCTCGTCGCGGTCACTCGAAGAGCCGGTGAGCAGCGCCATCCGTACTCCGACGAGTTCTGCGAGTGGAGCGAGCCCGATGTGGTGCTGGTCGGCGAGGACCTCAGTAGGAGCCATGACCGCTCCCTGGAACCCGCCCTGGACCGCGGTGAGCAGCGCAGTCATGGCAACGACGGTCTTGCCCGACCCAACCTCTCCCTGCAGCAGGCGATGCATCGGGTGTGGCGCTGCCATGTCGTGTTGGATCTCGGCGATTGCGCGCGACTGGGCACCCGTCATCTCATAGGGAAGGGCCTCGAGGAACGCCTCGACCAGGCTTCCGTCGCCGTCGTGAGGGATGCCTTCGGCTTGGTCGATCTGACGATGCTTGCGTACCGCCAGAGCGATTTCGAGCCGAAACAGCTCGTCGAACACCAGGCGAGACCGAGCCGCCTCGGCTGCTTCGATCTGGTCCGGAAAGTGGATGTCTCCGATCGCGGTGTCCCGATCCAACAGACCGAGACGTTCACGCATAGCGAGTGGAAGTGGATCCGGCATAGGGCGCGCCTTCAACAAAGCCGAGTGGATGGCCCGGCGCAGGTAGCCGGGGCCGATTCCCCCCACCGTGGGGTGAACCGGCATGATCCGGCCGGTCACCAGCGACTCCGAGGGCCGGTCCAGCACATCGGCGTCGGGTGATCGCATCTGGAGGCTCCCCCGGAAGCGCGACAGGGTCCCCGACAGCGCCACTTCCGTTCCTACCGCGAGTTGACGCTCCCGAAACGCCTGGTTGAACCAGACTGCCTTGAGCAATCCGGTCTGGTCGTAGATCGTCGCTTCGATGATCACCAGGCCGCGGCGGGGCCGGCGAACAGACACCTTCTTCACCGTGCCGACAACCGTGACTTCCTCGTCCAACGGGACGTCGGAGAGTGGAAGCGTCCGGCTGCGATCGACGTATCGGCGGGGCACATGGAGCAGCAGGTCGGCGACCGTGACGATCCCGGCCTTGCGCAGCTTCTCGCCGCGCTTGCCGGAGAGTCCCTTGATGCGCTCGACCCCGATGTCGGCGAGGTGGGCAAGCGTATTTCCGCTCACTCGACCCCGAACAAGTATGGGTACAAGGGTTGTCCACCGTAGATCACATCCACCGCCACATCTCCGTGGTTCTCACCGAGACGCGACGTGATCGAATCAGTGACGGCTTCATCAGCTCCGATGCCGGTGACGATCGTGATCACCTCGGATGTTTCTCCGATGATCTCCTCCAGCACACCTGAAGCGGCTTCGGCACATTCCGACGCGATGACCCGCACATCGCCGGACACGATGCCGAGCCAATCGCCCTCCCTGACGGCCCCTGCCGGAGTCGTCGCGTCCCGAACTGCCTGAGTCACCTCACCTGCGGTCACATCCTCCACCGCGACCGTCATTGCAGCGGCAGTCGATTCTGGATCCCCGCCCGGCAGGTAGGCGAACATCGCAGCAAGGCTCTCGGGCACCGGATAGACATTGAGCCGGTTCAGCGCCTCGCGATGCTCGCGCAACCGGTCCAGGTACCGATTCAGCACCTGTTTCAGATCCTGCGACCGCAGGCTGAGTCGTTTGGGAGACATCCTTCGCAAAGTATACGGAGCACCGATCTGGCACTCGGTAGGTTCGCTGTTATCCTCTCGCCGTTCCCGAGGAGGTCCTCCCGCGTGTCGTATCGTTGTGAAATTTGCGGTAAAGAGCCGTGGTTCGGCAAGCAGGTGAGCCACTCGCACCGGCGCAGCAGTCGCCGCTGGCTGCCCAATATTCAGCGGGTCCGCGTTCGCCACGGCAGCAATTCCCGCCGGATGCGGGTTTGCACTTCGTGCATCAAGGCCGGAAAGATCGAGAAGGCATAGCTCGGGGCTTCGCCCCTCGCAGTCTCCAGTTCCAAACCTGATCGCGCTCGATTGGCGAGACGCGCCTACCGGGATTTCGACACCGCGGCCGTCGAGTCACCAGTCTCCAGCCAGAACATGTTGATAGCTTGACTGGTGACTGGTGACTGGTGACTGGTTGTTCGGGAAACGGGAAACTCGACGGCACGCCAGGGCTTGACGGGTAAACGCGTCCGGTTGGTCGAACCGGACCACGTTTGGAACGGGAGACGCCTCCCCCAACTATTGTTCCACCGGTCCGATACAGGAGCACAAGCAATGTCCCAAGGCGTCGTCAAGGTTTACGATCCCGAGACCGGGTTCGGCGTCATCGTGAGCGATGCCGACCGGTCCGAGATCCTGTTGCGCCCCGGGTCCCTCAAAGGCAGTATCTTCCGGACACTCCGCCAGGGCCAGCGGATCGTCTTCGAAATTACGGAAGAAGAGTCGAAGGCATACGCGTCGTCGGTCCGCATCGGGTCGGACGGCGCGTGAGAGAAGCCATCAGCCAATAGCAAGAGAGATCCAACCAACCGGTCTCGAGTTCCCTCCATCGGGCCGCCCGAGGGTTCATGCGGCCGCATGATGATGCCCTCCGCCGGCGTGACCGGCCTCACGACGGGAGCAGATCGGGCGCTTCGCAGACGTCTTTCAACACCCCTGATGTCATCTCGGGGTCAGGCACCCGGCAAGGGCCCCCCGAGCTCTCCCGCCTCAGGTCGACCGCTTCCGGCCGCGGGTATAGTCCGCGCATACCTGACAGGAGGAGTGAGATGGTCGAAGCGTACGTCCTGATCCAGACCGAAGTGGGCAAGGCCGCTGAGGTGGCGATGGAAGTGGCAAAGATCGACGGCGTGGAGTCGGCAGCGGCAGTCACCGGACCATATGACGCCGTTGTCCACGCCTCCGCCGAAGATGTCGACGCACTCGGCAAGCTGGTGGTCGCCAAGATCCAGGCCATCGAGGGAATCACACGCACCCTCACATGCCCGGTTGTGCACCTCTGATCTGACCTCTCGAGCGTGTGCAAATCACGGGGGTAGAGCACCGGGATTTACACACGCTCAGTCGAGTTTGGAGGCGATGGTGCCCGCGCTGCGGAGAGCGGTGCCGTCGCTCCCCGCCACCGAGAAGACTCTGACCGGAGGTCCTTCTGCCTCGGCAACCATGTCTCTGAAGAGCTGCTCCCGTTTGAGCGGCGGGTCGATCCACAGGTAGGTCGCCATCGATCCGGGGATGGTGTTCACCTCATTGACCACGAGTTCGCCGTCCATCTCGAGGAAGTCGATCCGGGCGATCCCGCGAAGTCCCGCAACATCGGTGATCCTTTGGGAAAGCGAGGCCACTTCTGCCGCCACCCGGTCGGTCATGGTCGCCGGGAGCTCCCGCCCTTCACTCACTTCCCCGCCCCATGCCAGATACTTCTGGTCGTAGGAGTAGATCCCTTCGGCCGCCC
>JACZWZ010000088.1 GCA_022571885.1 Acidobacteriota bacterium | reverse complement strand
AGTGGTGTAGAATACGTCCGACATGGAGCCCGCATCCTACACGCCCAGACCGCCGACGTCTTGAACATCGCCTTCTGGACGTTTGGGTGGTGGGCGGGAGCCGGGATGGTTAGTCAACGGCTGGAGAGGCAGAGCATGCCCCCAGCACCAGCGCAGTGTGAGGGAGGATGTCATGAACCTGAAGGGAACGAACGCCATCGTCACCGGCGGCTCGCGAGGGATCGGACCCTACATCGCGCGAGCCCTCGCTTTCGAGGGTACAAACATCGCGCTTGCCGCTCGCGACGCCGAGCGCCTGGAGGCCGTCCGCAACGAGGTCGACAGCCTCGGTGTGAAGGCCCTAAGTATCCCCACCGACGTCAACCTTGCCGACGACCGCCGTAACCTCATCGAGCAGGCCTCGAACGGGCTCGGCGAAATCGACCTGCTCGTCAACAATGCCGGAATCGAGCCCACCAGCGCCTTCGTCGACATCGACGAGTCGCGCATCGTAGACACGATCGACACCAACCTCACGTCCTGCCTGCTCCTCATGCGCGCCGTCCTCCCGGCCATGGTCGAACGCGGCAAGGGCCAGGTCGTCAATATCGCCTCAATGGCCGGCAAGATCCCCATCCCTTACGACTCGATCTACTCCGCCACCAAGTTCGCCCTCGTCGGCGCGTCGCACGCTGTGCGCAGCGAGCTGCGCGGCACCGGCGTCGGCGTCTCGGTCATCTGTCCTGGATTCGTCGTTGACGCCGGCATGTACGCCGACGCCGTCGACGAGACGGGCGTCGCCGCGCCCGCCATCGCGGGAACGTCTAGGCCGGAGCAGGTCGCGAACGCTGTCGTCCGCGCCGCCAAGCACGACGTTGCCGAGGTTATCGTCACCCCGCTCAGCGGCCGGCCGCTTGCTGTAGCGGCCGCCGTCGCTCCGATCATTGGTCAGGCCATGATGCGCCTCACCGGCGTCCAGGCCGCCTTCAAACACATGGCCGACCAGCGCGCCGCCAAACGCCGATGAGATGGAGAAGAACTTGCCGGAAGAGGCGATGAAGCTGTACGGTGACGCCTTCACCGCGATGCGCGCCGCCGCCAAGGAGTTCGAGGAGGCCGGCATCCCGCCGGACGAGGTGGCGAAGTTCGTGGAGCACGCGCTGACGGCGAGCAAGCCGAAGACGCGCTACGTCGTCGGGCGCGATGCGCAAATTATGCGTGTGATCGCGAAAGTCGTGCCTGATCGGATGCGCGATGGCCTGGTGCAGCGGCAGCTCAAGCCGGGCAAGAGTTGATTTGTAACGCCGCTACAGGTGAGCGGCAAGTAGTGATGCGATGAGTGAGCAGCGGCCGAAGCCGTCCTTCTTCACCAGGGCGATGATCCCGATCGTGACGTCGCGGGCGGGGGCGTCGTTCTTTCGCAAGGTGATGCACCGCATCGATGTGCCGCTGCTGCGGCTGACGAGAGGCCGTTTCAGCTTCGCCTCCAGCTATCCGGTGCTGCTGCTGACGACGACGGGCGCGAAGAGCGGCAAGGAGCGCACGATCCCGCTGCTCTACGTCCAGCGCGGCGAGAGCGTCGCGGTCATCGGCACACGCTTCGGCAGCACGAAGCATCCGGGCTGGTACCACAACCTGCGCGCCCGGCCCGAGGCGAAGGTGACAATCAAGGGCAAGAGCATGGTGTGCAGCGCGCGCGAGGCGGAGGGCGATGAGCGCGTCGAGATCTGGAACGAGGCGACGCAGATCTACTCCGGGGATCGGCTCCCGGCGGACCAGGTCGCGGTGCTCGAAGCCGATCCTGCGCTCTTGTGGGTGGCGGTGCGGCGGGACATCCTCGACGGCGACTCACGGGTCCTGGTCCGAGACCGCGGACTCAAGGGACTGTCCGGCAGGTTCGAGGCTCCCGGGATCTTCCGGGTTCTGATCCGTTCCGGGACGAACATCTTTGGCGAGGGGGCGGCTGTCCTCATGCGTCGTGACGCCGCAATGGCCGTCGGAGGGTTCGACGGTCGGAGGGGCTACGTCATCGACCTCGACCTGTGGATTCGGCTGCTGCTCGACGGTCCGGCCTTTGCCCTCGACGACACATTGGCAGTGTTTCGGGTCTCGGCGGGGCAGTGGAGCGTGTCGCTGGCGCGGCACCAGGCTCGCCAGGTACGTGAGCTGTTCGCCGAATTGCGGGCTCGGCCCGAGGTTTCAGTCGGGCGGTTCGATGCCGCCGTCGGGTGGCTCCGAGCCGGAATCACGGCGTGGATGCGTCGGCTCGCCTATCTCGTCATTCGGCTGCGCCGCTGATTCGGTCGGTGCATCGTCACCGACACGTTCGGCGATGATGGTGAATGGTCTGCGTTTGACCTGCTGGTAGATCCGACCGATATAGGCCCCGAGGATCCCCATGAACAGCGCGTTCAAGACGATCCCGGCCATGATCAGCACCACCGTCGTTGCCAATCCGGGGGGAAGGTCGGAGTTCAACGAGCCGAGGACGTACCACGCGATGCCGCCGAGCATCAGTGCGGCCGTCAAGGCGCCAATCCAAATGGCGAATCGCAACGGGAGCACGGAGTGGTAGAGGATCCCGTCGATCGCCAACGAGAACATCTTGCGCCAGCGGAGCTTGCTCTCGCCACGTTCTCGCGCCGATCGATCGTATGTCACCCCCACCTGGTCGAATCCGAATGAAGCGATTGCACCGCGGAGGTACGGGTGATAGTCGTCGACCTCCTCGAGGGCGTCGATCACTCGGCGGCTGACCAGGCGAAAATCCCCCGCATCCGGCGGAAGGTGATCTTCGCTGAGGGCATTGATGACGCGATAGAAGGTCCGACGAGAGAGGTTCTCGATTTTGCCCTCTTTGCGCCCTCGGCGGACTCCGTAGACGACGTCGTTGCCCGCCTCCCACTGCTCGAGGAACTCTGTGAACAGTTCCGGCGGATCCTGCAGGTCGGCATCGATCTGGATGGCGGCATCACCCCTGCACTCGAGCAGCCCGGTGATGATGGCGCGTTGAAAACCGAAGTTGCGTGAGAAGCTGAGAACTCGGATTCGGCGGTTCTGGGTGGCGCGCTTGGCGAGGAGTTCGAAACTCCCATCGTCCGAGCCGTCGTCGATGAAGACATACTCGAAGTCGTACCGAGCAGCAAGGGAGTCGCTGACAGGATCGAGCCGTGCCAGGAGCGGATCGACATTCTCGACCTCGTTGAACACCGGGATGATGATCGAGATGAGCTTGTTGCGCTTCATGGGTGAGTCCTAAGTCGGTGGCGGCACTCAACTGCGGTTAACAGACTATCCCGCCGCCCAACAACTCTCCGCCAGAGACGGATTTGGTTTTGGGGCAATCTGATCACTCTCCCCTTTGGGGGGAGTCAATCGGCCAAGAGCCGATTGGTGGGGGGTTCGAAAGAACTTCAAGCAGATCGGCTTTGTTCTGGATCACTCTCCCCTTTGGGGGGAGTCAATCGGCCAAGGGCCGATTGGTGGGGGGGATCGGACCAGAGCGCCAAGCACCGACCGCCCTAGATAGTCCCTGACTCAACAGCAGCGACGACCCACGGGATGACCTCGTCCAACATCTCGTCCAGCGACGTCGTCGCCTCGAAACCCAGCACGTCTCGAGCCTTGTCGGTGGCGGGGACGCGGCGTTGCACGTCGTGTTCGAATGGCGGGTCGTGGACGATACGAAGCGGCTCGTCCGGCTTCATGTGCCTCCAGATGGCCTCGGCCAATTCGAGCACGGTGGTCGATTGTGCGGTCGACAGGTTGAAGTCTTCGTTGAGCGCCTGGGGACTCTCCAGTGCCATTCGGATCCCGCGGGCCAGGTCGCCACCGTAGGTGTAATGCCTGACTTGAGTGCCGTCGCCGAGGATCCGGAGCGGGTCCTGGCCTTTGGCGACCTTTTGGATGAGGTCGGGGACGACGTGGCTCATCGCCAGTTTGACGTTGCCGCTGAGGATGTCGACGTCGCCAATGGCCCGTCCCTCACCCGTTCCCACACAGTTGAAGGGCCGCACGATCGTAAATGGCAACCCGTACTGGTCGTGAGCGGCTCGGGCGAAGTATTCGACGGCCAGCTTCTGGAAGCCGTATGACGACAGCGGCGGTGGGATCCGAAGTTCCTGGCCTTCGGCCGAGGGCCACTCGTCTGTGGACTCGAACACCATCGACGAACTCATGTAGGTGACCTTCTGCAGCCGGCCTGTTCGGTGGGCCTCGATGGCGGCATCGCAGGACGAGGCGATGATCCGCTCGTTGCTGGCCAGCAGGTCGTACTGGTAGGTGTGGAAGTACGAGATCCCGCCGATCATGGCGGCACCGGCGATCAGGTGGTCGGCTTCTGCCAGCAGCTCGGTCATGAGCGCGGTGTCCTGAACGTCGGCCTCGATGAGGCGATAGTCCGGGTGGTCGTCGTATGACCTCGCCACCTTCCCGTACTTGGAGTGGTTGTCAACGCCGGTCACCGAGTAGCCGTGCTCGAGCAGTTCCTTGACGACGTACCCGCCGATGAATCCCGCCGACCCGGTGACTACAACGTGTGTGCTCATGACTCTTCTCCCGTGAGTTGTGGAACCGGACGTGCCCGGCCGAAGGCATGTAGCCACCAGCGCAGGTAATACGGGATCCACCTGACGGTTTTGAAGTTCGATTCTCCGAACGGGCGGTCCTTCCACGTCGTGGGGATCTCGACGATCGGCAACCTGGCCCGTCGTGCCTTTGCGGTGAGTTCGATCCCGATCTCGAAGCCGCGATCGCTTTCCACCCCCACCTGTCGTACGAATTCAGTCGAGTAGGCCTTGAAGGAGTTGGTGGCGTCGTGGGTGCCGACTCGTGCCAGGTGGTAGAGGGACAACCCGGCGAGGCGTGACAGGGTTCGTTTGACGAACGGCCCACCGATCTGTTGGCCGCCCTTCATATAGCGAGAGGCCGCCGCCACTGCGGCGCCGTCGCGTACCAATTGGGCGAGTTCTTCCATTTGGCCGGCGTCGTCGCTGTCGTCGGCCATCGTCACGATGGCGACCGGCGTGGTGGCTGCTTGGAGCCCGAATCGGATCGCATTGGCGGGTCCACGGCCGATGGTGTTGAGCGATGGGCGGACCCGTTTGTCGCGCGCCGCGAACTCTTCCAGTACCGGTCGGGTGGTGTCTTCCATCATGTCGTAGACGACGATCACCTCCGAGTCCGGACCAATGGCGGCCAGCACCCGCTCCAGGCTCGACCGAACGGCCTCTCCCTCGTTGTAGACGGGAATCACCACCGAGAGAGCCGACATGCTCAGACCCTGACTCCATCGCCGCGCAGGTTCCAAATGTCGACGATTGGGAGGTCGGTGTCCAGGTCGGCATAGATGCGGTGCGGGGCGCCGATGATCAGGAGATCTGACCGCTCGAGTATCTCATCGATCGTCACCAGATTCGGATCGTCGGTGACGTACGGGTCGGTTCCGAGCACATTGGCCGCCTTGTAGCGCAGGATTCTCTTGAGCTTGTAGCTGAGACTGGAGCGGGTGTCGTCGGACTCCGCCTTGAAGGCCATACCCAGGATCCCCACCGTGGCAACACTCAGATCGTGCGACTGCTCCATCTGGGACACGACGTAGAGCGGGAGGCCCTCGTTGATCATCATCGCCGCATGTCCCAGGCTGAACTGGTTGTTGTTGAAGGCGGCCAGTTGCATCGTGTCTTTGAACAGGCACGGTCCTGCCGCAAAACCTGCCCGAGGAAGGTCGGCGGCTCGCGGGTACCCCTCCGCCAGTCCGGATCGGATCCTCTCGTAGTCGAGGCCGTAGCTGTTGGCGATCATGAATAGCTGGTTGCTGGTGGCGAACTTGATGTACCGCCAGGTGTTGGTGAATAGTTTGGCCAGTTCGGCTTCTTCGGGTTCGAGGTGGACGATGTGGTCGGTCAGATGACGAAACAGCTCCTCGGCTCGCTTCCGGCCGCTCTCGGTTCGACTCCCCACGATCTGAGGCAGCTCGTACAGCTCGGTCATCGCTGTCCCCTCGGCGATTCGCTCCGGCGCACCTACTACGTCGATGTCAAGGCCTCGCTCGACTATCAGCGCCTCGACGAGGGCCGTTACCCCGGGAAAGACGGTGCTTCGGAGCACCAGGAGCTGCCCGTCTCGCAGGTGATCGGCCACGTCGGCGATCGCCCGGCGGACCGCCCACGGGTCCGGATTGAGATGCTCGTCTACCGGAGTTCCGACAACCACCACAACGTGCTCCACGTCGGAGAGTGTCGATGGATCGGTGGTCGCCACCAGTCGACCGGATTCGACTGCCTCACTGAGCTTGTCCGGAGCGCCGGGCTCGAGGAAGGGCATCGTGGCGTCGTTGATCAGATCCACTGTGGCCTGATTGAGGTCGTACAGCACCACGTCGAGACCCTCGGCGGCGAGGGCGATACCGAGCGGCAGACCGACGTGCCCGCCACCGCCCATGATGGCGACGGCCTTCGAGAACGATTTAGGTTTCATGGACTCGACCTCTGGATTGCTGATCGGCTCTGGCAAGCGTCGATTAGTCGCAGCTAATCGGCGTCGCCGGGCCGCGTCAACATTACCGCCGCTGCTCGTTGCCGATGGTCGTCGACGATCAGGTATCAATCGTCGTCTCGACCGCCGATTCGACCGTGAGCCGCCCTTCGCCAAAGCAGATGATCCGCTCCGACTGGCGGGATCCGTCATCGGCCGTCGGGTGCCACACGATGGTTCTGGTGGCTGACGGGACGGTGACGAAACCTTGGCGAAGCTCGGCTCGTGCGATTCCTTCGGTGCGGATGGTGAGCCATGCAGATCTGGAACCGGCCGGTATCTCCAATGTGTCGATTCCATCGCAGGTGATGGAGTTTGCAGAGAGCACCAGTGGTTGGACGGTGGAGTCGTCGGGAACGACCTCGATCACGGAGGCCATGATTTCGACCGGGCCCAGATCCTTGGCCTCTGCACCGAGAAGCAGGCTGTTCCTGCTGACAGGAGCAAACCATTGACGCACCGCCGCGTACTCGACACCCGGTCCGCGAACATCATCGGTCCACAGCAGGCGGTAACGGTTCAGGTCGGGTTGGTTCGCCATGAGTGGGACCGTGAGCGGTGGTTCACGCAGCATCATTCCCCGACGCTCCGCGTAGTAGAAGATGTGTGGTGACCAGTTGTGACGGTCGGTGGCAAACACCATCGAGTACTCGTCGGGGTCAGTGAGCGCGGCGATTTCTCGTGAGGCCTCGGGCGGACCGAGTTCGGTGTACGCCGAGTTCCAGTAGTTCTGAGCAAATCCAAGCGTGAACCCCACCCAAAGGATTGTGATCGCACCAAGAGTGGGCATGAGCCAGCGCTTTCGGATTCGCAACCAGACCGCGGTGGTTCGGATGCCCATGGCGAGCAGGGCGGCCAGTGCCGGGCTGATGGCGACGAAGTAGTAATCGTGAACCAGGTAGAGGTTGAAGAAGCTGCCGATGGCTACGAGCGGAACCAGCAGCATCCCGATCCAGAACGCACGGTGACGCCGGATCGCTACGACCGCGATCACGGCCACGATCAACCAGCCTCGTCCGATGATGAACGAGTCGACTCGATCGAGTACGACATTGAGGTTGTCTCCGTTGAGGCGCTGTTCGATCGTTCCCAGATTCCAGGTGCGCAGCGCGGTCGATGTGAGCCACGCCGTGGTGTCGCTGGCCCTCTTGACGGCATCGGAGTGGAGCGTCCAGGAGAGGCTGGCAAGGGCCGGCACGGCAAGAATCGTCAGGAAGGCGGGGCGAAGCCGCGTCTGGAACCAACGCTTCGCACCGAGCACCACTGACTTCTCGGATGGCAAACTGAATAGCAGAATTGGGACGACCCACGGGATGGCGGTGGTCACCTTCACAGTGGCGGCGATCGCTCCCAGTAGGGCTCCCCCCGCGGCCCATCGCCAGTCGGATGTCTGTCTCCATCGCACCGCAGAGATGACCCATCCGAGTGCGGCCGCGGTCGCCGTGTATTCGATGAGCGAGGCTCGGCTCCACAGCATCGCAAGAGGCGAGAAGGAGAAGACGACCAGAGCGATGCCGGCGACCCAGCGATCGGCAACCAGCCGGATCAGCGCCCACAGCGCTCCGGCGGTGACGATGAAGAAGCCGAGGCCGATGAGGCGGTTGGCGGCGTCTGCCCCGATCCCCCACGACATCAGGACGCTCGCCATCGCCTGGAACAGAGGGAACTCGAAGGGGATAGACCACGGAGAGCCCAAAACCGGGACGATCGGTCGCAACAGATCGATCCCCACCTTGTGGAATTCGAGTGTTTGGAAGGCGGTCTGTGTCTGGCGGAACGAGTGTGCCTCCAGGAGTCGCTGGTCGAGAGTGGGGAAGCGTGTGATGACGATCGCGGCCAGGACGGCTGCCAGCAGTACCCACTCCCACCGCAGGATTTGCGGCCAGGCAGCCTGGTCGGTGTCGGTTTGGGCCTGGTCTGTGTGGGTCATAGCTGAGTTGGTTGGAGTGGGGGAGAAGGACGGTACCCGCGTTTACGGCTGCACATCATCCCGGACTGCGGCATCGGTGTGGTGAGCGACTCCAGCGACTGCGCCGTTGCGTCGCTGTGTATCGTCCCTGCTCGTGTCCAGTCAGAGTCCGGTGACTCCTCCCCAATCCGCTGCGTCGTTCGATGCAGCGGCGCGGCGTCGAGGTCTGTCCGGTACCTCGGCGATGTTATTGGGGACCGGCGTCACAATCGTCGGATCGTATGTGTTCCTGTTGGTGGGCGGTCGCGCACTCGGCGAGGATGCCTTTGCCCCGGTGACGGTGATGTGGACCCTGCTCTTTCTCGGTCTGACAGTCTTTCTCATCCCGGTGGAGCAACTCATAATCAGGAAGCTGACTCTCGGCGGCGGACAGGCCTCGGCCGTCCGGGACTCGTGGAGGCTGATCGGTTTCGTAGTGGTGGGGGCGAGCCTGCTGGCGGTGGTCTTTGCCTTTGCAGCCCGGGGGAGCCTGCTCGACGACGATCTGGCTTTTGTTCCGGTGGCGGCGCTTATGTTCCCGTTCCACGCGCTACTGGTTATCAGCCGGGGCTTTCTCGCCGGCCGCGGTCGTTTTGTTGCCTACGGAGCCGCGGTGGCGCTCGACTCGACCGGAAAAGCCGGGGGTGCCATCGCGGTAGCGCTCGCCGGACTGGGCCCGGTTGCCCTCGTGTGGGCACTGGCCCTGTCCCCAATCCTGGTGTTGTTGGTCCGCCCGTTCCGGGCCGTGTCGAGCGAGGAACCGGTGGAGGCGGTGGCGCCCGCCCTCCCCCGCTCCGATCGAAGATTCATGACGGGATTCCTGGTTGCCACCGCGGCATCCCAGACGGTCCTGGCTGCAGGTCCGTTGGTGGTGGGGGCTCTCGGGGCTTCGAGCGCCGCCATCAGTGTGTTCTTTGTGACGACGACCCTGTTCCGCGGTCCGATGAGCGCCTCGTACAACCTGCTGGCTCGGATTCTTCCCGGACTGACCCGTCGGGCCGCTGCAGGAGACCACGATGTCATCAACCGGTTTGCCCGCAATTTTGCCATCGCTGGCGTGCTCGGTGCCGGCGTCGCCGGTGCCGTCGCAGCACTGGCCGGACCGCCTCTTGTCGCGTTGCTTTATGGCTCAGGATTCCGACCGACGGCGACCCTCGCAGCCCTGGCTGCGGCGGGGGTAGTCTTCGGAATAGTCGGCCTTGGTATCACCCAGGTGTTGGTGGGTAGAGGCGAGACGGATCGGATGGCGGTGGCCTGGCTGGTGGCAGTCGCGGCAGCCGCCATCACCATCATCGTCGTTAGATCGGATCCGACCATTCGCGTTGTTGCCGGTTTCCTTGCCGGCGAGGCGGTTGCCCTCATAGGTTTGACGGCGTCAACGCTGGTACGGCCCGGGCGGCACGTTTCTTCGTCGCTTCCCGACCCGCTGCTTTAACCAGACTCCTCACCTTCTCTGAGCGGGATCGGCGTGGTCAGTCCCTGCAATGGCGTTGATTCGGGTTCGAAGTCGCCATCCTCTTGTTCTCTCCTTGAGCGTCTCGTGCTGATAGGGCCGACTGGTTTTAGTCGCTCTTCTATGTGTCAGAGTTTGGTGACTGGTGACTGGTGATGATCAATGGACCCGAAGGATGGACACCTAGCCATCCATCTTCCGCTTGCTCGGCTGTACCCGAGGAGGTTCGCCGGGCATCTTGGGATAGTGCGGCGGCCACGGCGCATCCCCCAGGCCGCGTTCCTCGTCGAGCCGCACCATTTCCATGACCGACGTGAGATCGCCGACGACGTCGTCCATCCCCGCGGTTAGATCGCCGATCGCCGCGTACCGCTCCTGGAACGCTGGGATCGACCAGTGGCTTGGTTCGATCGAGTCGAGCTCATCCCAAGTGAACGGGGTGGACACGAAACCGGTGTGGCGCACGCTGTAGGCAGAGGCGATCGTCTTGTCTCGGGCGTTCTGGTTGTAGTCGATGAACACGCCGCTGCGCTCCTCCTTCCACCATGCAGTGGTGGCCAGCTGTTCGGTACGGCGCTCGACTTCTCGGGCCAATGCCAAACCGGCGCGCCTCACTTCGAAGTAGTCCCACTCGGGCTTCAGTCTCACGTAGACGTGGATTCCCCTGTTGCCGCTTGTCTTGGGCCACGCGACCAGGTTGTGTTCGGCAAGAAGATCGCGACACTCTGCCGCCACCCGCCGGCAATGATCGAATCCGAATTCCTCCGTTGGGTCGAGGTCGAGACGCAGCTCGTCTGGATGGTCGAGGTCATCGATCCGGGCGTTCCAGGGGTTGAGGTCGAGTACCCCCAGTTGCACCTGCTCGATGATGTCGGCCACGTCTGCTACGTACGGCATCTTTCCGGGTCGGGCTGAGGCGAATCGAACGGCAGTCGAGTTGGTGATGGTTCCGGGGGCACGCTTGGTGAAGAAGAAGTCCTCACCGGCTCCAGCCGGCCAGCGTTTGAGCGAGGTGGGCCGCCGAAGCACCCCACGCACCGCACCCTCTGCGCACGCCAGGTAGTGCTCGGCGATGTCGAGCTTGGTGAGTCCGCTATCGGGGAAGATGACCCGGTCCGGACTCGACAGTCGGACAGGTCGGCCCGCTGCCTCAATCATGATCTCGTTCTTGGCCATGTCACCGTCCTTAGGAGACGAGGGGTGCTTCTCGGCGACCGCTGCCCTTGTCGATCACTCTTGTAATCCGAACGTTGGTTCGTAGCGGGAGCCTCCCGTGACCCATGTTCTTCCCATATTGGGTGGCGGGTCAGCGTAGGTGCGGAGCAGCTGCGAAGACGGCGACGGACCAAGCCGATCAGTAAATGCGACATCCGATTGGGTCGATGCCTGTGGTGGATTGGTAGATTGGCCGTTCATGTCGGCCTCAACGTCACATCCGCTCGTTCCGGAGCGATCTCCCTTCAGACTGCGATGATGTCCGGCGGTTCCAGCCCAAGCGTCGCTTTCAGCGAGCGACCGGGTGTGGCGCGGCGCGCAATTCTTGCGATCGCGGTTGTCGGCCTCCTCTCTGCCATCGGGTACGCCTTTGCTCCTGTCGATCAGGCAGTTGCACGGTATACGTTGCAGGTCCCTGATTCATCGGAGATAGGGACCGCTGTCGTCGCCTCCCACGCTGTCACGGGTGCCGCACCGGATCAGTTGACGGTCACGATTCCGTGTGACGAACCAGGCTCCGAGTTCTCGTCGGCTCGGGGGGATGAGCCGTTGTTTGGGTCTACCGTTACGCGGAACGTCTTAAGCGGGTTCTGTTTCCCGACGTCCTTATCCTCGCCGCGCTTGATCGTGATACCGTCGCCCGGCTGCGGGTTCGCTTTGTCGAACTCAGACCGCAGCATGGTTAGGGAACGCCATACGAGGTAACGCGCCCCCGAGGCGTCTTCGATTAGGGCTGCGTGTTCCGGGTTCTCGAACCTGCCC
>JACZWZ010000087.1:525-11951 GCA_022571885.1 Acidobacteriota bacterium | reverse complement strand
TTTGCGACGTGGTCGAGCTGACCACCGGTGAGGCCTATTCCCGCGACCCGCGCTCGGTCGGCCATCGCGCCGAGGCCTATCTCAAATACACCGGCATCGGCGACACCGTGTTCTTCGGCCCCGACGTCGTGCGATCCTGGGACGAGGCCGTGACGGTCGACCGGGACCGTTTCGCACAATTTTTCCACGCTGCCTACCGAGGCGGCGTCCTGCTGCCGCCGTCACCGTTCGAGTCCCTCTTCTTGATGGAGGCGCATCAAGCCGTAATCGACCAAGCTGCCGGGACGCTGGCAGCTGCCATCGGACAAGCCCGGTGAACCGCCGGCCTCTGGTCGAAGCGTTGCAGCGGCGGCCGGTGTCCCGTCCGCCGCTGTGGATCATGCGCCAGGCGGGTCGTTACCTGCCTGAATACCGCCAACTCAGAGAGCGACACTCGTTCCAGGAGGCAGTGTCGACGCCCAAGCTGGCCGCCGAGATAACCCTGCAGCCGATCCGCCGATTCGGAATGGACGGCGCGGTGATATTCGCCGACATCATGACCCCCATCGAGGCGATGGGGGTGGACATAACCTTCGACCCCGGGCCGCGGCTCCGGCCTCACACACTGAAAGACGTGATCGCCCTCGGAGAGCTCGACTCGGATCAAGTCGGCTTCGTCGCAGAAACGATCCACCTGGTACGCGATGCCATTCCGGAGGAGACCGCGGTCATCGGATTCGCCGGGGCACCCATCACCGTCCTCGCCTACCTCGTCGAGGGCGGGGGTACCAAGGACTTCCTGGCCTTTCGCAGCGCAGTGCGGATGGACCCTTCTGCCGCCGCTGAGGCGCTCGAGATCCTCGCCAGAGCCACCAACCGGTACCTGGCGATGCAGATTGCAGCGGGCGCAGACATCGTGCAGCTCTTCGACACTTGGATGGGTCTGCTCGACCGCTCCACCGTCGAGCGTCTGGCGATCCCTGCGGCCAGGAAGAGCCTCGCAGGCCTGAGAGTGCCTCGCATCTATTTTGCCCCCGGCGCCTCCCACACCCTCGACCTCCAGCCAAAGATCGGGGCAGACGGCTATGGCGTCGATTGGCGCATCCCGATCGATGAGGCCTGGGACCGGCTGGGAGACGTTGCGGTGCAGGGCAATCTCGACCCTGCCGTCCTTCTGACTGATCCGGACACGATCAGGCGAGAGGTGGAACATCTGCTGGCGCGAACTGCGGGTCGATCCGGCCATGTAGTAAACCTCGGCCACGGGATCGACAGGAACACTCCACCTGAGCACCTGACTGCCCTGGTAGAAGCGGTGCGGTCGTGAGAGCGGTCAGCCCCGAGTTGCTCACAGGCAAAGGCGACCGGGGTCCTCGTGACACGTCCCATCCGACCGCGGTCGGGTTCACAGACTGCTTCAGGCCTCAAGTCGGAAAGCTCACCTGCAACTTCAGATGACAGAGCGCGTCGTGGTCATCGGAGGCGGGCTGGCGGGCCTGTTCACCGCGTCAGAACTCATGCTGGCGGGAGTAGACGATCTACTCGTCATCGACGCCTCCGCCTCGCCGGGGGGCGTCACCCGGACAATCCGGCGCGACGGCTACTCGCTGGAGTCTGCCGCCGGCACCCTGCTGCTACCGCATTCCCACCTCTCGGCACTCCTGGAACGGATCGGCGCAGACGTGGTTCCTGTCGAGCCGTCGGCGACGATGCGCTACGTCTACACCAGGGGACGCCTCGTGGCTGTCCCTACGTCACCCAAAGCGCTCTTGGCCCCACTGGTACCCCTGACGGCGAAGCTACGAGCGGCCGCCGAGCCGTTCGTGCGGAGGAAGGCTGAGTCGGAGGATGAGTCGCTCGACGCCTTCTTGCGGCGACGGCTTGGGGACGGTCTGGGTGGCATGCTCGCCTGGCTCGGGGCGTCTGGGGTGTTCGCAGGCGATCCGGCACGCCTATCGGCCAGGTCGACCTTCCCGGCGATCGCGGCGTTGGGAGAAGGGGGTGGATCGATCGTCCGCGGTGGGTTGCGTCGACGGCTCGGCCGCCGTACAGGCGCAACCCGACCTACCAGCCACATCCCTGTCGAAGGCATGACGGGTTTGGTGGAGACGCTGGCCGGTGTGCTCGGTGAGCGGTTCCGGGGCGGCTTTGCAGCTGATTCGGTTCGTCGCGACGGATCAGGATGGGTGATCGAGGGACCACAGACCATCCGATGCGACCACGTCGTTGTTGCGACTGCGCCCGCGGCGGCAGCAGAGCTGTTGGGTGGTGATCTGGGGGTGATTCTGGGGAAGGCCCAAACTGCCCCCACCGTGGTAGTCGGCCTTGGTGGACCATCCCATCAGGTGCCTCTCCCACAAGGCTTCGGTGTGCTCACAGGCCCCGACGCAGGTCTGGCCAGCCTCGGCGTGCTCTTCGTATCGTCGTACGCACCGGGACGTGCCCCCCCGGGACACGCACTCGCAAAGGTCATCGCAGGCGGTGCCCGCTTCCCGGAACTAGTCGACTGGGACGATGCCCGGATCGTCGAACGGGTGGGAGGCGAAGTCGCCCGCATCCTCGGCACAGACATCGACCCCTCATTTGTGGAGATCATTCGCCATCGAGCCGGCATCCCCCAATACGAGATCGGCCATAGCGCCTGGCTGGAGGAGATCGACCACCTGCTTGGTGACAGGCCGGGGCTACATCTCACCGGGTGGGGGTATCGGGGAGTAGGGGTGGCCCATCTGGCAAGCGATGCGGCAGCGACGGCGAGCCGAATCGTTGAAAGGACTGCATGAGGGCCACCAAAGGCTCAGCGGGCGTTGACCAGCTTCATCGGCTGGCTCGACCTCGGTGGCCTAACCGATCAGATCGGCTAAGTCGACAGCGATCAGCACCAGCAGAAACCCGATCACACCAACGTGCAGCACGGTGACCGGCTTCCGCCAAGGGTGTTTCACCCGCCAGAAGCGACGCAGGCTGATTACGTTGGCGCCGATGGCCACCACGGCGATCGGGATGCCGAGAGCAGGCCCAACGCCAGGAGCGAGCCCAATTAGTGGAGTAACGAAAGGCAACACCACATAGGCCAGAATGCAACGTATCCCAGACACGAACATCGAGAGGTTGAATGCTCGTTCGACCTCTCCGAGAGACGTGCTGGTGGCGTTCTGGGAGGCGATGTCAGAAGCGGCCGCGCTCGCCAAATCCATCGTTGCTTTCCTCCGGATGGTTGTACGGTTCAGATGCCGTTACAGCCTAACGGTCATGAGTCTTTTGCAAGAGCGATGTGCGCTTGGTGCGGGACCCGACGGGCCGATACCTCATCCTCCGACCGTTGCCGGTGAATCGCCCGGTGCGACCGGTAGCGAATCATCACCCCCGAGCAGAAACGGGACTGCTTCGCCCGGCTGAGCAGCCAAAGCACGATGCGCCACGTGCACGGCTTGCGGGTTTAGCCGGCGGACTCGAACACGTTGAGATTGCAGGTTTCGTGAACCTCAAGCCGTGGTGGGGAATGCCAATCATCCTCATCACAGAAGCAACCATCAAGACCCACCTGATCCACATTTTCTCCAAGCTCGGGGTCGACGATCGAACTGCCGCGGTCACAATGGCGCTGGAACGGGGGATCCTGAGGCTCCGGCCGCCAGAGTCATCGGAAAACCAGGCGCCGCTGGATAGTCAGGCGGTTTCGCTTGCCGCCTCTTCGATCGGGAGCCATTCGGCCCACAGTTCCTCCAGATAGTGAGCACCCTTGGACCGGATCCATCCAAGGGATTCGAGCCCGACGCGACGGCCTTCGGGATGGTCGCGCCCGAGCAGCATGCAAGCGACTGCCTGATACAGAACGACATCCATCGGGTTGACCACCCGTTCCCAAGAGTCGATGGCCTCAACAAATGCAGCCGCTGCCGCCTCGGAGTCACCCTGGATCGCAAGCGCCCCGGCGGCGGCGATCATTCGGTACGCCCTGGTGAGTCGTCCCCTTACCCCGTGCTCTTCGATCGCGGCCATTGCCTGCTCGACTCGCTCGAGGTCACCCAGGGCAAGCGCACTGAACATCATCAGGAGGAACCCCGATGGTGTCGTGTCACCGATGGTCATGTCGAAGGCCGCCCGATGGTTTCCCTTCAAAAGGCTGACTGTTGCTTTGAGTACTGTTGTAATGGACAACATCTGGGTGTCCGAGGTCCCGTCGAACGCCGAGGCCACCTCCATCGCCTCCTCTAGTAGTTCGGGAGAGCCACCGCGCAGAATCTGGATTTGCAGACGATTGAACCGCGTCGTAGTGCGCTCCAGATCGGGCAGCTCCACTAGTTCGAGCTCATCCAGCAAAGCCTCGGCTCGGTCGAACTCACCGTGAGCGATCATCGTGCCCACCGAATCGTTCATCGACCGGTACAACCAGATCTCGGCCCCGAGACGCCGACTTCGCGCCATGAAGTCCTCGGCCCAATCCAAATCGACCCGGGGAGCGTCGTACGCCCTCACCACGGCGAGGTTGTTGAGCGCCCGAAGCGCCTGAGGCTGCAATCCATGCTCGTCGGCCAGCGTCACGGCACCCTTGAGCAGGGCGATCGCCTCGATGGTGCGTCCCAGACGGGGCATTGCGGTCGCCTTCGACACGATGCCGTCGATCACCTGGGCCGGACTCAAGACCCTCTCGGCGATCCCGAGCACCCGGTCCAAGATCTCGACCGCCGGCTCGGGCTGGTTGTTGAGCATGTAGGCGCGGGCGGTCTCCAGGGCGAGCGCCACCTCTTCGGAAGTCGACGGGGCGTCGATTCGGTCGTATACCGGACCGAGCAGCGCCACCGACTCGTCGGCACGGAAGTTGGACGAGAGGGTGAATGCCTGGGCGGTCACCGCTCGAAGCAGGCCCAGCCCATCGCCGACCTCCTGGTAGGCCTGGGCTGCCTCGGCAGCCATCTCGATCGCCCGCTCGGGGTCGGCCGCCCACGCCGCCGAATTGGCAGCCGCCTCCAGCAGTGGCGCCCTATCCGCCGAAGTCTCGGCCAGCTGAAGCGCCTGTTCGAGCAGGCTGATGGCAGCGGCGTGCGATTGGAGAGCGGCTGCTCGTGCCGCCGCCTCCGACAAGGCAGTGCGACCACGACGCAGCAAGTCGGCGCCTTCGCCCGAGGGAGCAGCCTCGGCCGCCGCCAGATAGTGGGTGGCAACCGCCCCCACCAGTTCCACCTCGCCCAAACTCTCGAAGTACTCCGCTACTCGCAGGTGGCGCGAGTAGCGGTCGTTCTTGGTGAGCCGCCCGTAAGCGACCTCGCGGATGACGCTTTGCACGAAGCGGTACTGCCCGTACTCGGGAGAACGCCGATCGTCCTCGATCTCGAGCAATTGCTGACGAACCAGCCCACCCAGTGGTTCGGCCAGAGAGTCGGCAGCGTCCTGGCGGATAATCGCCAGGCCTTCGATGGTAAATGACCGACCGAGGACGGCGGCGTCCTGGATGAGTTGACGGTCGCCGGCCGAGAGTCGATCGAGCCCTGCTCCTACCAGGGCCTGGAGCGACTCGGGGAGCGCAAGGTCGTCGAAATCACCGACGAGCCGGTACCGGCCGTCGCGCTCCTCGAGCTCGCCGCTGGCGACGAGCATCCTCACGAACTCGACTGCATAGAGGGGGATACCGGCGGCGCGAGAGACGATCGCCGCCACCGCCTCGTCGGAAATCCCTGGGACCATCCCCGACACCAGGGTCGACATCGTCGTGTCCGCAAGCGGCGAGAGATGCACCGACACGAAGTTGCCCCGCCCCGAACCCCAGCCGGGATTGGCTTCCAGCAGTTCCGGCCGAGCCAGGGTCACCACGAAAATGGGGTGGCGCGGGGAACGCTCGACGAGGTCGGCGACGAAGTCGAGCAGTCCGGGGTCGGCCCAATGCAAGTCTTCGAACACGAGTGCGGTCGGACCCCGATCGGCAATGTGATGGAAGAAGGTTCGGATGGCGGCGAACAGTTCTTGGCGGTCGCCACTGGGAGCATCTTCGAGCCCGAGCAGCGCCGCCAGGCGCGGCTCGAGCCAGCGGCGGTCTTCTTCGGAGGACACGTACTCGGCGACGGCGGTGCGCAGCTTGATCCGGCTCTTGGCGGCGTCGTCGGTATCAGCGATCCCGGCTCGGCTACGGATCATCTCGCCCAACGCCCACATCGTCAGGCCCTCGCCGTAGGACGGTGAGCGTCCTCGGTGCCAGTAGACATCGACGGCGAGGCCATCGATGTACTTCTCGAGCTCCCACGAAAGGCGGCTCTTTCCGACCCCAGCCTCACCGACCACCGACACCAACCGGGCGCTGGATTCCTTGGCACAGGCGTGCAGTTGATCCTTGAGGAGGCGCAACTCGACCTCTCGGCCGGTGAACGGCGCTTCGATGCCTTCGGCCCGGCGAGCGCCACCAAGCTCGCCGACGATCCGCAGGGGCCGGTAGGTGATGACCGGTTCGTCCTTGCCCTTGACCTGCTGCTCGCCCATCGGTCGGCACTCGATGGCGGCGTCGACCAGGTTGCAGGTCGCCTCACCGATGAGAACGGTATGCGGCTCGGCGATCGACTGCAGCCGGGAGGCGATGTTGACCAGGTCACCGACCACCAGGCCCTTCTCGTTGCCGCCCGGCCCCACCGAGGTCTCGCCGCTGGTCACCCCGACGCGCAATGCCATATCCGACACCCCGAGTTCCTCACCAAGGGCCGACACCATGTCGACCAGGTCCAGTGCCGCCCTGACCGATCGTTCGGCGTCATCCTCGTGGCTCTCGACCGCGCCCCACACCGCCATCACCGCGTCGCCGATGAACTTGTCGACGGTTCCTCCAAAGCGCTCGACGATGTCGCGCGATCGATCGAAGTAGGCGGTGAGCAGGTCGCGCACCTCCTCCGAGTCACGAGACTCCGAGAACGGGGTAAACCCCACTAAATCAGCAAAGAGAACCGAGACCAGTCGCTGCTCGGCCTTGGTGGGTGTGACCGCCGCCGGAGCGTCGGCCCGCAGATCGGTGCCACACTCGCCACAGAACTTGGTGCCCGGGGGGTTGGCGGTCCCGCACGACGGGCACACCGCCACCAGTTCGGTGCCGCACTCACCGCAAAATTTGTTTCCGACTGGATTGTCGTGGTTGCAGTGCGGGCAGATCATCGAGCGCCGAGGTTACTCGGGAGGATCTCTGAGAACGACGGTGAGGCTCTCAGTCGCCATACGGTTTGAATCGGGTAGGTCAGAATGGGCTCAGGTGCGGTCTCAGCGCCTGTGCAGTTCGGCGTGGGACTTCGAGTCCCCTCTCCGACACCGCATGAAGCCAACCCTCCGGTGAGGCCTGGCTAAGGGCGGAGTCGTTTCGGCGTCGGGTCCTAGGAGGCCCGCTTTTCGGTCGACCGCGGCACCAACTCTTGAGATACCTGGTCTGTTTTGGCGTGGAACAGCAGAAGCGCCAGGCGTTGCACCACACTGCGCTGTTCCGGCAAGAACTCCAATCCGATGGCGGTGCCTCCCTCGGGTGCTTCACGGATCCACACCACGGTGGTCCGAAGTTCCAGGTTGGCCAAAGCGATCCGAAGGGTCCTCATGGCCCCTACTTCGGTCGAGGTAAGTTCGTGAGGAACCAGGACCCGAGCGCCGGTCAGTGAAAGGTCGACGATACGCGCCGCATGGTCGCCAACCGTCGCCTCCAGGTCGACCGGGAATCGGACCGATGCTCGCAATTCGCCTGCGAACCTCGGATCACGTACCCGTCGCGTCGCGGCGAGTAGCAGACCCACGTTGCCGGCAAGAACCACCGAGACACCAAGTATCGCTTCTGGGTAGCGGTACTCCATTGGAGTCATCCCGGCGATCGTCAGTGCCGCCCAACCCATTGCACCCCAAGTCATCAAGATCAACCCGGTGAGCATGCGGGGGGCGTGGATGCGGGTTCGTTCGATGCGTCCCTTGGGCGTCACATTGAATTGCCGTTTACGACTGCGGCCAGTTATCAGTTCGCCCAGGGCAGGGATCACCGCGGGCATCCGCAGCAGGTCGAACGTGAGCGAAAGCACCCGGGGACTGTGCCCGCGAGTGAGCAGGCGTAATGCAACGAGCTGCATGAGGAAGGTCCCAAGAACGATCGGGCCGAACACGATCAAAGAGGTGTCTACCGGAATCGCCCCCGTGAAGATGACGGCGATGGGAAGCAGAACGAACAGCAGCGATCGCAACGAGTCGAACCAAGCGAAAAGAGTGGCACTGTATGCCAGGCGCTGCGCCGGCGTGAGAGCACGGGACGTCAGGAGGCGCTCCGACTTCATGACCTGCATCGCCCCACGCGCCCAGCGTTCTCGCTGCAGCATGTACTGCGGCATGGTCGTAGCCGCCAACCCTCGCGCCAGCACCTCATTGTGCGCCACCAGTTGCCAACCGGCCTTGTGCATCCGGATTGATGTCTGGATATCTTCAGTCAGGCTGTCGGTGGCCACCCCACCCACATCGCGCAGCGCCGCGACGCGTACCAGGGCACCGGTTCCACACCAGGAGACTGCGTTCCAGCGATACTTCGCAGGATGGATTAGGCGATTGAAAACGGCCTGCTCGTTGAACTTCTCGCGGCCCTCGCCTCGGTCCTGATGCTCGAAGGAGTCGACGTTGTAGAAATCCTGGGGAGTCTGCACAACAGCGATCTTCGAGTCGTCGAAGTAGCCCAGGGTATGCGTCAAGAACCCGGGAAGGACGACGTGATCGGCGTCGACCACCGCGATGATGTCGGCTTCGATGTGTTCTAGCGCATTGTTGAGGTTGCCAGCCTTGGCCTCCGTGTTCTCGGCGCGGGCGATGTATTGCGCACCGAGGTCGGCGGCGAGCTGTGCCACGTGGGGTCGATCACCGTCGTCGAGCACCCAGGTCTGATGCGCCGGTTGCACCGCCAATGCCGCGCTGATCACCGGCAGCAGGACCTCGACACTCTCGTCATAGGTGGGAATGAGAACGGCCACCCGCAGATCGGTGGCAATGACCGGCGGCGGGACCGGGGGAGCAGACACATCCCATAGGGAAAAGGTATAGATGCCGAGGCCCAGTGCATGATGCGCCTCGAGGATCAACAGCGGAACCGCCACGAACCAGACGCCCATGTCGACGGTAAAGATCACCCGCCACACCAGGTATACGGCACTCAGCACCAAAGCGGCGACGGCCACCGACCGGATCAGACGTGTCCGGGCAGACGATTCAGGCTCTGGAAACCCGCCTCCCTTTAGGAAGGGCAGGCCAGGACCGAGTTCGCCGGTCGCACCGTTGGCGTTCACCGGCGGCTCCTGCGCTTGGGATTGGTTGAGTTGTTCCATGGTTATGCTTCCCGGCTCTTCATCGGCGTTGCCACTGTGCATCTGTACTCCATGACGTCACCAGCCTGTATCGGCTGTGAGCCTGTAGTCGAAGGCCTCACAGGTGGCCGCGGCCTCGACAAACCCTTGGGCTACCGGTGAGCCGTCCATCACTCGAAGCCAGAAGCAGGACCCCGACTCAGATAGGGCTGCCATCGTCAACTCCTGACCTATTTTCGCGATCGAAACCTGCCGCGGTCCGGTGGACGAATCCTTGTGGTCCATCCAATCGATGTTGGGTTCGAGGGTCGGGAGGAGGGCTAGAAGGGCGGGCCGTCCGGGAAGGGACCCCTGTTCGAGAACGACCAGATAGGCGTCCTTCGACGCCGTCCTCAGCGTTACATGGGCTGCCGTATCCTGCGCGTTGTCTCGGGATCCCAGGAAGGTTGGGATAGCGATCGCGATGAGCAGTGCAATCGTCATCAAGACGACCATGAGCTCGATCAGGGTGAAGCCCTCAGAATTGTCGAATCGCCGCAGATCTGCCTCCGAGAAGGGATGTATTGATTCGGCATCGTGAGAATGTGCTTGAGCGAATCAAACGGCGCCGCAAGACCCTCGGCGGCTCACCAGCCAAACGAAGACCCATGGCTTGTCCCGGCGCGTCCGTACTTTCGATCCGTCGGGAATATGCTCTCCTGCCGCGAGGAACGGCTACGTCGCGGGGCACGGGGCCAGTCGCTGAGGAGGTGCGCCCGGGACAGGGTCTTTGCTGCACGGGCAAGGCCAACGACCGTCACGGATGAGATCGGTACCGCTGCCGCATGTCGAGGCTTCACTCGTCCCCCCTTATATCGACGGTGTGCCCAGCGCGATCGTAGAGGAAGCAGCCTCGGTAGGCAGTCCCGGCCGGCTCGTGGAGGGCTAACGGACGACAACCTCAGATGCCGCCTCGGGTCCGGCTACCAAGGACATGCACAGTACGATGGCCGCTCTTTGCACAACATCGCCCGACTGCTCGAGGAGATCCCATGACGACCAGCCACTTCTGTGACGGCAAGTGGAAGCCGGGCCCGGTCGCGGCCTGCTCCAAGCACACCCGCCTCAGCAAGAAGCAGACTTCGGTATACCGAAGCAGTGAAGAGGGTGAGGCGTCGTCAGGGTCTGGTGATGGAGCCTCCGAATCCTCGGGCGGTTCCGACTCGGACTGAACCCGAGGACGGTCAGACATAGCACCGGGGTTGCCCGTTACGGGCAACCCCGGCACAACAGCCTCCGGATGGTGTCTTCGCGGACGCCGGTTACTGCTCGGCCGGCGGCTCGGGCTCGGGCTCGGGCTCAGGCTCAGGCTCGACCGGCGGCTCGGGCTCGGGCTCGGGCTCAGGCTCAGGCTCAGGCTCGACCGGCGGCTCGGGCTCGGGCTCAGGCTCGGGCTCAGGCACCGGCTCAGGCTCAGGCACCGGCTCAGGCTCAGGCACCGGCTCAGGCTCAGGCACCGGCTCAGGCTCAGGAGTCGTGGCGGCTGTGACGGTTACCTCTGTCGGCAGCCCGGCTCCGATCACGTCACATTCCTTCTCGATCACGCCGTCCTTGTACTTGACGATGTGGATGCTGTTGACCTGCCACTGAGAGGTCGCGGCGGGATCGGATTTGGCGCCGAAACCACCGGGAAAGACATCCGAGCACGACACATGCAACTGCATGATGCCGCCGTCGAGCGGCCACAGCGCCGGATCGAGGAAGGTGTCTTCCGGACCGAACTTACTGCTGAACAGGTAGCCTTCGTTTCCGCTACCGGAGTCACCGCGCGAGCCGGGCTCGTTGCTACCGCTGACCTCCAGGAATACCGGACTGCCGGTGCCAATCGTATCGGTCCGAACAAACACGACGTCGTACACGCTGTATTTGCCGCCCGAAGATGAGCCTGCGGTGGATGCATTCAGCTTGGCGTGAGTGGCATTCTTCCAGGCCTTGCCGTAGGCCCTGACGGCTTTTTTGATGTCTCCACTGGCAAGAGCCTCCTCGGCCTTGATCATCGACTCCTTGGCTTTGCTCGTATCGGCATAAGCCATGTCGGCGGCGGCGATGGCCGCCGAAGCCAGCCGGAAGTCGATGTCCACGATCGTGGCGACGATGTCGCCGACCGCGGCATTGATCGAA
>JACZWZ010000087.1:0-487 GCA_022571885.1 Acidobacteriota bacterium | reverse complement strand
GGCTTCGGACCAGAACTCGTCGGCAAGGCCCTTGGACAGGGTGCTGAGTGCCTTGGACATCTGCCCCTGGTCGTGCGAGTAGATGCCCGAGGTCGCCGCGAGCCCGATGTCCGAGGTCGCCGCGAGCCCGATGTTCCAGGTCGCCGCGAACCCGAGGACCGCGATGGTCTTGTCGTCGAGGGTGGACGACGGCGGCGGCGTCGCACCGGCGACGAGCGCGGTAGCGGTCAGCGTGCCCAGCAGAACCGCGGCGAGGGCAAACTGGGCGGGTCGGCGTTTTCGCCGGGTTCTCATATTGCGAAGTGTGGATTGATCCATGGTTTGCTCCGTAGGGGCTGTCATGGATCACATCGTCAAATCGTGCATCCCGGCTACAGAACCAACTTGAATTGTTCGAAGTGACTAGTCACCCACCGGTTCCGCCAGCGTCACAGCGCGTCAACCGGGTTCGGTCGATCGCTCCGCGAAGGTGAGAACTCTAAGACCG
>JACZWZ010000196.1 GCA_022571885.1 Acidobacteriota bacterium | reverse complement strand
TCGAGGAGAGCGGCGAGGACCTGGTCCCGCTCGGCCCAGCTCGAAACGTTACGACTCTGAGCTGCCGCCACGAGCTGCTCGCCGTCATCGAACGCCAGTCGCTTGTCCTCAGCTCCCCATGTTTGAAGGCGGTCCCGCAGCCACCGTGAACGGGCGAGCACCCGCCACTCGGTTTCGAGGCGGCGGATCAACTCGGTCTCCGCCGCCCGCATCGGTGGTCTCGGGTCCACGAACGTCTCCTCTCGTCATCTGACGTGAGAAAGCGTCCGCGACAACCCTTTCAGCAGAGTGTCAGTAGCCCTTTCAGTAACCCTCCAATTTCAATCCAATCACCCGCTCTCGGTCTGTACGACATGACGCCGGAGAGAACACTCCGCTCTAACTCGAGTACGAATAGTCATCCACGAGTCGACTGGAAGCGTCGTACAGGAAGGCGGTGTCGCCTGTTGAGCCCTGGACCCAGATTCACTCGTTTAGAAACCCGGAGCGTCTGGTCACTACACCGCGTACGCTCGACAAGGTGCGACCAAGGAGGTCCGAGTGCGGGCATCAGTCGGAACGTTCAACCTCAACAACCTCTTCAGCAGATGGAACTTCAGGGGCGCGATCGACGCCATCGCAGCCGGAGGTCAAGATTCAGCCGTCACCGTCAGCTACCGGTTCGACGACCCCAACAACCTCAGGCTCCGAACCTTCAAAAGCAGACTGGTCCAACCCAAAGATGAGGTCGACACGCAGCGTATCGCTGCTCGAATCGTCGCCATGGACGTCGATGTGCTAGCGGTTCAAGAAGTCGAGAACATAGGGATACTTCGCCAGTTCAACAAAGAACATCTCGGCGGACTCTACGACTTCCAGGTGCTCATCGAAGGCAACGACCCAAGGTTCATCGACGTCGGGCTCCTCTCCAAGCTCCCCATCGGAGTCGTCAGCTCATATCAGACAGCAGTGCATCCTGACGACCCGTCCCGACCGGTGTTCGGGCGTGACCTCCAAGAGGTCGAGATCTGGTCCAGCGGTCGCACCATCAGGTTGTTCACTCTGTACAACAACCATCTGAAGTCGAACTTCGTGCCATTCGACCAGGGACCCGGTCGCCGGTGCGGCGCCGGCGAACACCAGACGACGCAGGCAGGCTGAGACAGTGGCTCGGATAGTTGAAGCCAGGATGCGGCCCGACAGCAGGTACATCGTGCTCGGCGACATGAACGACCCACCCGACTCACCCCACCTCGCACCGATGACGACGACTCCCGACCTCGGCCTCGTCGACGCGTTGGCAGCTCCCCAAGAGACCAGGCCATCAAAGGATGAGAAGCCGGGCGAAGCGCCTACCACGGCCGCGTGGACGCACCGGTTCAAGAAGAGCGGACAGCCACCCGAACATGAGCTGTACGATCAGATCTGGCTGAGCCCCCGCCTCGCCGGGAAACAGACGGGAGCGTTCATCGACCGGCGAGAACGCCACGGCGGCGACGGAAGCGACCACGACCCTGCGTGGATAACCCTCGAACTGTGACGCAAGAGCCAGTGAGACGGATGACAGGACCGGTCGTTGGTGTTGTGGTGATGGCGACCCTCAGTCTGGCAATCGTGCTTGAACTCTTCGGGACTGGTGCCGGTTCACAGGAGCCGCCACCTCATACATAGAGCCTGGCCCGCCCCGGGAGAACCCTTGGGTCGAATCCTTCGGCGGCCGGCGGCAGAGAAGAGCTGCTCACCTGCGAACAGTTCGGCATCTGGAGATGCCGTTAGATGTGCGGGTGTGGGCGGACCCAATCGAGCGAAACCGACGATGCGGCTCAGCTCTTGTGCCGTGGGATCAGTTGGTGGGCGGGACTGTCGCCAGGTCGAACGCATCGACCAGTCGCCGAGAGCCGACCGGTTCGCCTAGGTCGATCCTCGATGAACTTATGCAGTCGTCCCTCCCGAACGAGTAACGGTCCGGGTCAGGTCCGACAGCGAATAGCCACAGCGACCTGTCGAAACTCCACACGGAGTGACGTTCGACGTCGTTGTGACATAGCAGGTTCACAACTATCACACCCGGTTCGACCTCCTGGTATCCGACAACATCCACGAGTCCCGGCGGGCCAAACAACCACAGGAAACCTACCAGCAGCAGTCCTGCTGCACCCAGCAGAATTCGCTTCAGCCTCGTCGACATGCCTCACACACCCTCGCCCAATGCTATGGGGGGATCTGCCTGGCCTGACCGCTGACATGTGTCCCATCAGAGTTGGGGCATATTTGGCTATACCTTCCGACGGATGTCGTTCGGTGCTATCTGAGGGTGAACCCAGTGTCGTTGGCGACGGTCCGCGCAGGTCTGGTTATCACTGGAACGCGGGGCCCAACGCGTTCGGGTTACCGAATGGCTAATGTCGGGCGTGACGAGAAGGAGGTGCCCGTGCGAGCCGCCATATACGCTCGGGTCTCGACGATCGAGCAGGCTCGTAAGGGTACGTCTCTCGAGACCCAGGTCCGCCAATGCCGGAGCTACATCGAGTCGAAGAGCTGGGAGCTGGTCGGGGAGTTCGTTGACGAGGGGGTGTCGGGTTCACTCGACTCTAGGCCCGCGTTGGACCGGCTCTTACAGGCGGTCCGCGCCAGCGAGCTGGATGTGGTGGTGGTGGCGAAACTCGACCGCTTCTCTCGGTCGTTGCGCCATTTGGTCAACACTATCCCAGAACTCGAGGACCATGGGGCGGCGTTCGTGTCGGTGGCCGAGAGCATCGACGGCACCACCGCCACGGGTCGGCTGTTCCGCTCGATCGTGGGGGCGTTCGCCGAGTTCTAAAGGGAGCGCATCACGGAGCGGATGCTTGAAGGTCATCAGCGGACTGCAGAGGCGGGCGGCTTTACTGGCGGGCCGCCGCCGTTCGGGTACAGGGCGGTCCGCAAGGGCCGGCACACAATCTTGGAGCCGGATGAGGGCGGCGAAGCCGAAACTGTTCGGCTTGCGGTTGAGCTAGTCCTCGACCATGGGGTTTCGTGTTATGAGGCAGCGACCCGGCTGAACGCGCTCGGCCGGGGACCTCGCCGGGCCGACCGGTGGCGCCACCAGAACCTCCGGAGAGTGCTGAAGGACCCGGTATTGGCAGGTCGGTGGGTGTGGGGTAGGCGCTCAGATCGAGTAGATCCGGTGCAGGTTGCGCTTACTCCGGTCATTCAGCCGGATCGGTGGGCGCTGCTGCAGAAAGCATTGGAGCGGACCTCAACTGGGCCGAGGGGCGCCGTCCGCTTCTACTTTCTCACCGGTCGGCTCACCTCCCCT
>JACZWZ010000086.1 GCA_022571885.1 Acidobacteriota bacterium | reverse complement strand
ACTTTCACTCTCCAGGAGGAAGGCAAGGTCGTTCTAGGAGAGGGAACATCAACCATCGATTGTGAAACCGGCCTGTTCCACTACATGTCAATAGACAGTTGGGGCTGAAAGAGCCCGCCCCCACTTGGGTGTCGGTTCAGGCTTCGAGCAAAAAACAGGACCTGGGATCGGGAGGACGGGACATCGACGAGTGCGGATGCTTCGGAGCCCTCTCGCACCAGAAGGTTGGCCCTTCCTTCTTTACCCGAAACGGCAGCCTGATCCTGCCTAGCTCAGCGGTCGCATTCTGGGCTCCATCGGGATCGACTCCGCTCGCGATCAGCGTCGCAAGCATCCTCGGTATCGTTACGACGCTCGCCTTTCGCAAGCACACCAAAGCCACCCGAGCAACCCGAGCCAGACTCGCAGAGGAGCAAAGCCCATGAGTCCGCGGAGATTCGGCCACCTTGCTGTCCTAACGGCCCTCGTGACGGCTGCGCTGGCCAGCTGCGGTCGCGAAGTGTCTGCACCCGACGCTGGTGACACCCCTCAAACTCCACTCCCACAGACCACCGTCACGACCGCGCCTCCTGTCGGGCCAGCTCTCGAGCTGTCAGTAATCCTGACACCGGGGTCGTCCCCGCACATCAGGTCGGTCGTCATACGCAGTCGTTCCGACTTGCCGGTCGACCTCTCGGGTTGGCTGCTCGAAAGCCCGGGCTTCGAGAGTCAAGGGGTGGAACTCCCAGTTGGAACCGTGATCACCTCATCCGTCAGCTTTGGCGTATATCAGATTCGAGCGCGAGAATGCCCAAGTGCGGTGGCGGCCATGTACCTGTGCTATTCGCCCTTCTCTGACGAGGACCCCGCTCTGCACCCTTCGGGCATCGTGCTCAGGGACGTAAACGGGATTGAGGTTGCATCCTGGAGCCAGTGGGACTAGCACGGGCCGCCATCGCCCGCCCCGTAACGGCCGTCGACCTGGACCCGGCTTTGTCGTCACGGAAGGCATCTGAAGGTTCTCTGTATTACGTTGGCTCAACGATGACTGGTTGGGAATCCGGCGATTTTGTCGTACGGCGAGAGGTATTGGGCTTGAGCCCGATCGCGCCACCTGCCTCGCGGCCAACGTGGTTTGGGCGGCCATGGCTTTGCGTGCCGGTGTACGTGATCGATGACAGAGGCGGCCAACTCGTCTCCTACATTCCTTCGGGCGCAGAGTTCAGCTTTCCCGAAGGTGACTGGCCTTCTCCAACCCGACGACACCCTTGGCATGGCAGGAAGTCCTGGCATGGGAACGGTGTCTTGATGATTCAAAAGCCTGAGGAGCATCACGCCATCTGGCACTTCTGGGAGGGACCGGACCGACGTTTCGCCGGGTGGTACATCAATGTGCAGACGGCCTTTCTACGCACGTCGATCGGCTACGACACGCAGGATTTGGAGGTGGACTTCGTTGTACGTCCCGATGGGACGTGGCGCCTGAAGGACCTCGATCTTCTGGAAGATCGTGTTGCCGAAGGGCGCTTCTCCTGTGAGTTGGCAGCCTGGATTCGAGAATACGCATCCGATCTGGCCGGTCGCTTGGAGGCCGGGCAGCGTTGGTGGGACCCTGAATGGGCCGATTGGGTCCCCGAGGAGCGCTGGAGCAACCCCACATTGCCAACCGACCGGACGCCGCTTCCCTAGCCGCAGGTGACGGAAACGGAAGTCGGAACAGCCCCGCAACTCAGGGGGCTGAGTTCACGTACGAAGAACGAGCGTGAACGGGACTTCCGAGGTGGCGAAGTCTTGACAGAGGTGCTGAGGGTCACCGCACCCTGGCCTAACGACCGGTCGCCGGGCAGCTAACGCCGTGACTCGTTGACGGGAAAGTCAGCTCGCGGCAGGCGAGAATGGGCGACGTATGAATCAGGAGCAACTCGACAAGATTCGTGAGGGCAGCGGGTTCATCGCTGCCCTCGATCTGATCTCGGTGCAACTCTCAGAGGCCGGCTGGACTGTGGTCGCCTGGGAGGGAAGTAGTTGTTGATTGGCCTCTAGCTCTTCCAGCCGCGAGCGAGAGCAATCAGGGTCGGTCGGCTCTGGTTCTGGAACCGCACGGTGGGCAGGATCGTCCCATCTGAGAAACGCAAGGAGGAGTGATGGTTTCTCGACTCGGAGTGGCGGCCCTGGCATTGATGATCGTTACTGCAGCCTGCTCGGATGGCCGTGCGGAACCGTCGGCCACCACCCCTATCACGGTCGAATTCGAGGATCAGGGTCCCTTCACCGTCACTCGCCCCGTCGGTTGCGAAGCAGCACCCGAATCGGCGACCGATCTGGACGCCGAGCCTGAGCCGTGGTTGGCGTTCGGGCAGTACATGCGTTGGTTCGATTCGGAGGACTGCCCGGTCCGGGTCGATGTCATCGCCCACACTCACGGAGCCGAGCACTGTGGCTGGGAAGCGGCGGAGTTCATCACCCTTGGAGCCACACTCGGTGAATCGTTCTCATCGTCACTGGACTCGCGGCGCTTCGTGTGGAACGGCGAAGCCGTCATCCCCGGACTCGAAGAAAGTGAGGTGCTCCCCCGATCGTGGCTTCCTGCATCCGCCCTCGACACCGGATATCGCCAGGGTGACAACGAACTCTGGTTGGACGATGCCGATCCGTCGGTGGTCCTAGTCATCGAGGGTGGAACTGTGCGGGTCTTCGATCTGGAGCCAACTACCGGTCTTTGCGCATAGTGCAAGCACCACCGCATCCCCCAACGTGTGGCAATCTCACTAGAGGAATCATCACGAACCACGCAAACCAGTTTCAGTTCTACCCTCGACACGATGCGGAGACTGGTCACCTGGATCTTGATAACAATCGTCTGGCTGGGCGGGTGCTCTGATACTCCCACCTTCTCGCTGTCCTCCCACGGCCTGACACCTCAGCCGCTCCCGGGCAGCGCAGATGGCGCACCCGGCTCAGGGTGTGTTGTAGACGGCGACCAGTTGTCCGACGGGATCTGGTTCGGACTCGTAGAGAACATGAGCGCTGAGTCCGTCACGATTGATGTCGCCTGCTACTGGAGTGGCGAGGCGGCTGCGGCTATGGCTACAGCGGACGGTCACGAGCCGGTCGACTTCTACCTGAGCAACGGGGACGAACGTGCCTACACCGTTCAACTGGATGCCGCTGGAACCGCCCACTGGGTCGGTAGTGCAGACGACTCGGTACCGAAGCCGATCCCGATGCCTGATTGGCCAGTCGCCGGAAGCACCTTCTACCAGGAGTGCCCGAGCGAGCACTGCGGGGCTTGGCTATACGTCAACGGCGGAGTCGCTACGGAATTGATCGAGTGGTATCTCCCACGGTGGGAGACCTGGAACGCACTACTCCCTCTAAGCCCTTGGGACGTCCCAGTAGGCACCGACTGAACTCACGGACTCGGTATCGGCTTACTCCAGGGGGTGTGGTTAAGAGTCCTTACCCCACGGTGCGTAAATGTCATCAGAGGGTTCGGTACGTCTTCTCAGCGCTTGAGTTCGCCCAACGCCGCGAACCTCAGCATGTGGAGAGGTGCACGTGGGCGGATACTGTGGAGGGCGCCGTCGATCCCGACTTGCGAGTGCAGTCGGTCAACGCGGGAGCGGGTTGGGGCCGGTCGTCGTCACCAACCGCTGTGGGACCCAGTCGTCGACATGGTGGAAGCCCTCGAACCTGGCGCCCTCCAGTTCGACGACCTCGCGCAGCGAGCGCTGGTGGAACTTCACGTGGGTGAAGTCCTCGAACAGGATGTAGTACGGCTCGTTGGTGGAACTCTGGAACTGCTGGCCGGTGAGCACCTCCCGGTGCGTCCGTGAGAACTCGGCGGCGTCCTCACCGACGACGAAGCCCACGTGCTCCATCCCCATCTTGTAGACGCGCTGGTGGACGGGCGGGATCAACTCGATGAGCGGGACGACTTTGTCATCGAGAACCCGCATCGGCTCCTCCGGGATGATCAGGGCGATCGGCCGGCCGTTCCAAACGGTCTCCGAGGATGCGACCGCGTGTCGCTCGAGGCGCGTTCGCACATGAACGTACTGATCCCACTCCGGGACCCGGAACGCGAGGTGGCTCAGCGGGTAGGACGTGACGTCGATCCCGCGCGTCGTCAGCCGATCTCGCTGCTGCGCGACGAACGCCGGGTAGTCACCGATGATCTCTGCAATCGGGTGGTTCATGATTGATTCCCTCCAAACCGCATCGTACGGCACCGGTGCGCGACCCCTCCGGACGATCGGAGGATCGTTGGTTGTGCCGGCGTCGATGTAAGAGAAGGAACCGGCACCGAGGTCGATCCTCTTCACACCCCGAATTCCACCAGCCCGGCCACGTGCCGTACCGGTACCCGGGCCTTGATGTGAGTACCCGCCGCTTCGTGAGTCTCGGAGAGGATCTCAGCAATCTCGTGGAGATGAGCAACTAGGTCGCCACGGTCGAACGGGATCAGCAGTTCGAGGTCTTCCGTCTCCGGCGTCAGCGCCTCGTCAACGAATGCCATGAGAGCTTTGAGGCCGGTTCCGACGGTGGCAGATACGACCATTGCATCGGGGTGCAGATTGGTGAGGCGGGTCAGTGCACCGGCCGAGATGGCGTCGGTCTTGTTGAGCACCAGTTGTTCGGGGATCTGGTGGGCGTTGATGGCTTCCAGGGTTTGGCGAACCGCGGCGATCTGACGCTCTGGCAGACCTGCCGAGGCATCGACCACGTGGAGCAGGAGGTCGGTGTCCACCGCCTCCTCGAGGGTGGAACGGAAGGATTCGACCAGTTGGTGGGGGAGGTCCCTCACGAACCCAACGGTGTCGGAAAGCAGAACTTCACGACCCGACGGCAGTTCGACTCGCCGGACGGTCGCATCCAATGTGGAGAAGAGTCGATCTTCGACCAGCACATCAGATCCGGTGAGAGCGTTGAGCAGACTCGATTTGCCGGCGTTGGTGTACCCGACGATGGCGGCTGATGGCGTCTGTGATCGTTTTCTCGCCTTGCGCTGGGTGTTCCGGACGGTGGATAGGTCCTCGAGTTCTTGTTCGAGTTGCGAAATCCGCCGCAGGATTCGACGGCGGTCGGTCTCTAGCTGGGTCTCGCCCGGTCCTCGAGCGCCGATACCTTTCTTGAGGCGGCTCATTTCGATTCCCTTGCCTCGCAGCCGGGGAAGCCGGTAGCGCGACATCGCCAATTCCACCTGGGCCATGCCGGCCCGGCTGGTGGCGTGGAGAGCGAAGATATCGAGGATGAGGGCAACGCGGTCCACCACGTCTACTTCGAAAATCTGCTGCAGGTTGCGCTGCTGGACCGGGCTCAGCTCCCCGTCGACGACGAGCAGGTCGATATCCAGTGCCTTGCCCAGTCCTGCCAACTCCTTGGCCTTGCCCTTGCCGAGATAGGTGGCCGCGTCGGGGTGCGACTTACGCTGTGTCACGACATCGACCACATCGGACCCTGCGGTATCGACCAGCCGCTCCATCTCGGCGAGCGAGTCCTCTATGTCGGCAGCCTGCGCCCGATCGTCGACGACGGCGACCAGCAGCGCCCGCTGCCGTTCGACGTCGATGTCGGTGACGGTGGCGGTGAGACGCTGGCGATCTCTACCGACGTGGCGGGGGGACATGGGTTAGCACGGTAGTTGCGCGGTGATCGGAGTGTTCGGTTATCCGGCGGGGTCAGTCCCAATCTCCGGTCTCCGGTCTCCGGTCTCCAGTCTGAAGTTTGAGGGCTGCAAGCTGCTGTCTGCCTTCTGGCCTAGTGCTTGACCGCTTCGCCGGTCTGCACATCCCACAGTGCCTTGTAGATCCCTCCTGGGATTGCGACCAGCTCATCGTGCGCTCCCGACTCGGCGATGCGGCCCTGGTCGATGACGTAGATCTGATCGGCGTGGCGGATCGTGCTCAGTCGGTGGGCGATCACCAGGGTGGTGCGGTCCTTCGAGATCCGTTCTAGTGAGCGCTGGATGGCTGCTTCGGTCTCGTTGTCGACCGACGATGTCGCCTCGTCCAAGATGAGGATCGCGGGGTCGATCAGGACGGCGCGAGCGATCGAAACACGCTGGCGCTGTCCGCCTGAGAGCTTCTGGCCTCGTTCCCCGACGATCGTCTGGTAGCCCTCGGGGAGGCTCATGATGAACTCGTGCGCTTCGGCGATCTCGGCGGCATGGCGTACCTCTGCCGGGGTCGCCGTCGGCCTTCCGTAGGCGATGTTCTCGGCGACCGTGCCGTGGAACAAGAAGACATCTTGGGAGACCAGTCCGATCGCGGTGCGCAATGAGTGGAGGTGGAGGTGGCGGATGTCATGCCCGTCGAGCCTGATCGAGCCTTGGTCCACGTCGTAGAAGCGAAGCAGCAGTTTTATGACCGTGGTCTTCCCCGACCCGGTGGCCCCGACGAAGGCGGTGGTCTTTCCGGCTTCCATTTCCATCGAGATTCCATGGAGGACCGGGTACCCCTTCCGATAGGCGAAACCGACGTTGTCGAACCTGACGGAACCATCGACCGATTCGAGGTCGCCTTCGCCATCCTGGATGGTGGCGGTGGTGTCCAGAACGTCGAGTATCCGGTTGGTGGACGCCATCGCCCGTTGGTATAGGTCGAATGTTTCGCCGAGTCGGGTCAGCGGCCACAACAGACGTTGGGTCAAGAAGACCATCACGCTGTAGGCCCCTACCGCCAGGCCACCGTCGATGGCCCTGAACGCTCCCCACACCAGGGTGGCGGTGAATCCGACCAGGATCACGATACGGATCAGCGGAGAGAAGGCACTCGACAGGGCGATCGCTCGCCGGTTTGCCTCCTGATATGCCTTGCTCTCGTGTGAGATCCGCGCTACTTCGTGATCCTCGGCAGTAAAGGACTTGATGGTGGCGATGCCGCCGAGGTTGTTCGACAGTTCGGAGTTGACCATCGCCGCCTGCTCTCGCACTGCGGCGTAGCGCGGTTCGAGCGTGCGTTGGAACAGGAACGATCCCCACAAGATCAACGGGATCGGGAGAAACGCCAGCCAGGCGATGCCCGGAGCCAGGTAGAAGAAGATGAATCCGATCAGTAGGACGGTGGTGAGGACTTGGAGGATTTCGTTGGCACCGTTGTCGAGGAACCTCTCCAGCTGATTCACGTCGTCGTTGAGGACAGCCATCAGGTCCCCGGTGCTGCGATCCTCGAAGTACTTCATCTCTAGGCCCTGCATGTGGGAGTAGGCGTCGATGCGGAGATCGTGTTGCATCGCCTGGGCCAGGTTGCGCCATTCGATGCGGTGCAGGTACTCGAACAGAGACTCGAACGCCCAGATCGCAAAGGTGACGACGGCCAGGACGACCACCTGGGTACGGGGATCCTCGACACCGAAGGATGCCAGCACCGAATCCTCCTGGCGGACGACGATGTCCACCGCGGCTCCGATGAGAATCGGGGGCGCGATGTCGAACGTCTTGTTGAGGATCGACCAGGTGGTGGCACGGGCGATCCGACCGCGATGTGCTGTGGCGTAACGCCACAAGCGGCGGAGGGGGGTTGTGGGTGGTTGGCTCATGTGAAGCGCCACCGTACTGAGATTGCAGAGGGCAGATTGCAGATGGCGAACAGCAGACTGAGGACTGAGGACTGAGGACTGCGGCGGAGAGCGCCGCTTTGGCGGAGGCGCAAGGAATCGAACCCTCAGAGCCACAAAGTGACCCTGCACCGGTTTTGAAGACCGGGGAGCCCACCAGGCGCCCGGACGCCTCCATCGCGCAGGCTAGTGAGGTGTCGATGGGCAGGTGCCGGCCCGTCGGTGGTCCGAAGGACGGAGTTTGCTGGACGTCGCACCAGCCCGGCGCGGGTCGGGTCAGGCCTCGCTCCAGCCACAGATTGTGTTCGATCCGAGTACTCTCCGAGTCATGGCTGCCGGTGGTACCGAGCTGGGCCGGACGCTGCGAGAGCGGCGGCGGGCATTGGGCCTGACCCGGACGCGGTTGGCGGACCGGTCCGGTATTACGGCCGCCGACCTCGGCAAATGGGAGCGCGGTGAGGCCGTCCCCGAGCCGGATCAGATAGGGCTCCTCGCCGACGCGGTGGGTCTCGATGATCGAGAGACCCAGGCGTGGCTCGACGCGGTCATCGCCGTCGACGCCACAGACCCGGAGATCGCGGTCGAGCTCATCGAACCGGCAGAGCCTCGGGCGAATCCGTTCTCACAGCGGCTCAAGCCAACCCGAGCCGATTCCAGTCGAGTAGAACGGATTCGAGCACGGGTCGGGGAACTGGGTCGGAATGCCCCCTTGCCGTTTGCGGCTGTCGACAGGCTTGTCAAACCGGCGCCACCGCGGACGGCACCCAGCGCTCGAACCGGACTGGTGGCGGAACCGGTCGGTCGGGCCGGCCGCGAACTTCCATCGGTATTTCCCGACACGCAGGCCGGTTCGTTCGATTCGACGGTCCGGGTGTACTCGACGGCAACCTCCATCCTCGACCCGGGCGACCAATCGATGTATCGGTTGCGGCGGATTCGCACTGCCAGCGTGCTGCTCGGGTTCGGAATCATCCTGTGGTGGGCGTTTGGGGCGTTGGGCGAAGGTGTTGGTGACGTGCTCGACCTGTTCCGGGAGCCCCCGGGTCCCTGATCCTCAGATGAGATCCCGCTCGCCCCTGTCGACGGCTCAGCGGCAACGGGCGGTCCCACTACAGGCTGGCGAACGGGAGTAGTTTCCCATCCGATGCCTTCCCTCACGAATCTTCCGGTTGAGCTGACCAGCTTCGTCGGTCGCGGTAAGCGGTTGCCCTCCCACCTCCAGCAACGCGGCTTCCTGTACGCCATGTCTGCGCTCAAGGAGTACCTGAGGTTTCACGCCGTTCAATGGCCCCGGGCGGGTGAGTCCCTTGTCCTCGGGCCTTGAACTGGAATCAGGATCTCCGGTTCGACAGTCATCAGGTCGAGGGAGTGGGTTATGGAACCGGCGCCCGACTCGACCGAGGCCCCTGGCCCGGGAGCATGCCGCGGAGATGACGACCGACATCCACGTGATCGAGTTGGCGGTCACGACCGCGCGGTGACGTGTTGGGCGCCCATCTCGCCTCAACGGTCGGTACGCTCGACGGATGTCCATCACCTCGGAGCGCCTGGCGCGTGGTTTGGCGCTGGCAGAACGCCTCCATCGAGAACAGATGCGGAAAGCATCGTCGACCCCATATGTCTCCCATCTGTTGGCGGTCGCCGCTCTCACACTCGAATACGGTGGCAATGAAGACCAGGCGATAGCCGCCCTCCTTCACGACGCGGCAGAGGACCAGGGCGGGGTCACGACTCTGGAGATGATCCGAGCCGACTTCGGTGACGTCGTGGCGAACATCGTCGCCGGGTGCAGCGATACCTTCGAAACGCCAAAGCCGGCGTGGCGAGCTCGTAAGGAGAATTTTCTCTCGGATCTCGAGTCGATCGACCTCGAGGTGCTTCTGGTCGTCGCCGCCGACAAGCTGCACAATGCCACGACCATGCTGGAGGGTTACCGCGCCATGGGTGCAGAACTCTGGTTGAGGTTTGCGGGCTCACGGGACCAGCAGCTGTGGTACCTGGAATCAGTCGCCGAGATCTGCGTGCGGCGCCTCGAAGGCGACCCTCTTCGACTCGCCGACCGGCTTTCGAGAGTGGTGACCCAACTCGAGGAGAAGACGAGGATCTCCTGAGATCCGACCGCCTCGGCGCCTCAGCCGTTGGTCGAACAAGTTGGCTGCGGTGGCGGAATCTCACCGTCCCGACCGCGTCCCGGCTCCGGCGCTACGGTCCAACCTCATGCCGACGATCACTTTTCTCGGAGACTCCGGCACCGTTTCCGCGTTCCGGTTCATCTCCGAAGCGGAACGCGGCGGAATCCTGGTCGACTGTGGACGGCTCCAGCGACCCGGCAAGTTCCGCAAGACGAAGGGCGCAACACTGTATGTCTGACGGGCTACGAGTCGTTCTGGCACCGGTGGCAGGCTCTGGGTTCGGCGAGGCCCTATCTGCCGTCGACGGTGTCATCGAAGTTGCTACACCCCAGTTGGATGAGATGGGTGCTGCCCTCAGCGGGCTCGAAGTACTAGTGGCGTTCGACTGGAATGACGAATGGTTGGTCCCAGGCCTACGGTGGATCCAATCGGGGACGGCGGGAACCGACCAGTTCCCACTCGATGCGTTGCGCGACGCCGGCGTCGTGCTCACCTCGGCGGTCGGCATCCACGACGTGCAAGTCTCCGAGCACGCTTTCGCACTTCTTCTGGGCCTGACTCGTGGCATCGGAGTGGCGGCCCGTAATCAGGCCAATCGGCTGTGGGAGTGGCCGTCCGTGGTGGACCTATCGGGGATGACTCTGGGGGTGCTCGGCTTGGGCGTGATTGGAGAGGCCGTGGCGCGGCGGGGCAAGGCCTTCGGCATGGACGTGCTCGGCACCAAGCGGTCGGTCGACGGCTATTCCGGTGCCGCCGACGCCGCCTTCGGCCCCGATGAGACGCTCGAGGTCTTTCGACGATCCGATGCGGTGATCGTGACGTTGCCGGGCACACCCGAGACGAAAGGTGTGGTCGGTGCCGAGGAGCTGGATGCTCTCACCGGGGGATTCTTCATCAACGTTGGCCGCGGGTCGGTGGTGGATGAGCCGGCGTTGATCGAGGCGTTGAGGTCTGGTGGGTTGCGTGGTGCCGGCCTCGATGTATTCGCCGAGGAGCCCCTGCCGGAGGACTCGCGGTTGTGGAGCATGCCCAACGTGATAATCACGCCTCACCTCGCCGGCATCTCACCGCGGCGCAAGGCCTACACGGTCCAGGGCGGCCGCGCCGAGCGCCTGGTCCGCGCCGTGCGAGACGTGCTCGGGCGCGCCATCGACGCCGGCGGCTCGTCGCTGCGCGATTATGTCCAGGCCTCCGGCGAGCTGGGCTATTTCCAGCATTCCTGGGCGGTCTACGGCCGCGCGGGCGCGCGCTGCACTCCGGCCGGAGGATGCCGTACTCGTCGTGCAACCCGAATCCGGCGGCAAACCCGGCGCATCGCCCATCGGTGTCGACCCCCATTGGATCACCGGTCGGGAACTGGTGGACGACCGCCCGACCGCCTACGTTTGTCGCGGTGTGGAGTGCTCGCTGCCCGCACTTTCACCCGACGAGTTGGCGCCACTCTGCTAGGGTGCACGCCCCAATTGACTCCGGCGGAATCGCTCAATGCCCGGCCCTCGCGACGAAAGCAAATACGGAACCGGTCACGATGACGGGCTGACGCCCCTCGCGCCCCTCGACCCCAACCAGACCACCAGTGTCGACGCCCTCGTGCGCGCGATGACCAGGACCGCCTTCGGAGGCCGCCGCCTCGGGGAGGCCGCAGACGTGCTCGAGGAGATGGTCCGCGACCGCGATTGTTTCCGGGTCGTCACGGTATCCGGCGCGATGACGGTCGCGAAACAGGGATTGTTACTCTGCGAGATGATCGAACGGGGCTGGGTACAAGCCCTCGTGGCGACCGGGGCGCTGATGACCCACGGCCTGACCGAGGGGGCCGGTCTGCTGCACTTCCAGCATCGCACCGACATGCGCGACGAAGACCTCTACGATCGGGGTTACAACCGGGTCTACGACACGATCGAACTCGAGAAGAATCTCGACGACGTCGAACAGATCCTGCAGCGCTCCCTGTCCGAGGTGCCGGAAGGGACCACGCTTTCGAGCCGCATCATCTGCGAACTTCTCGGCCGCGATCTGCAGAAGCACAGTCCGGCTCGCGGAATCCTCAAGAGCGCGGTCGAGCACGATGTCCCGGTCTTCGTTCCGGCCTTCACGGACTCCGAACTCGGCCTCGACATGAGCATCCACAACCACCTGCGCGCCGAGAAGGGCGAAAGCACGTTCCAATTCGACCCTTTCCTCGATCTCGACGATTTTGCGAACCGCGTCCGTCAACACGACACGTTGGGCATCTTCACCATCGGTGGCGGCGTACCCCGCAACTGGGCCCAGCAGGTCGGACCCTACCTCGAGATCCTGCGCGCGCGGCTCGGGAACTCGGATCCGGTGCGTCGCTACCGCTACGCGGTCCGGATCTGCCCCGAGCCCGAGCACT
>JACZWZ010000195.1 GCA_022571885.1 Acidobacteriota bacterium | reverse complement strand
GGACCGGACAGCGCCGTACCAGCCTGCGGTACAGCAATAGCCTCCGATAACTCCCTATATCGGACACGAGTGCAGTGTGACGTTGGCGATTCCACCAAGCCGAGAAACGTGCTTCTGGTGAGGTAACGCTGGGGGACCCAAGGATCTGTACATCCCGCAGACCGCTGACAGCTTCGGTTCCCTTTGGCTTCCCCTTCGAAGTGGTTGGGGGGTCGTAGGCTTTCCGATCAGGTCGCAGGCGGAGCGTAATGTCTGAGGCGTGGCTGAAGACCCTGAGGCTGTGGCAAGCGTAGATCGGGCAGCGCTCGACCGAATCGAATTGGGCGAGCGTGTCGCCGTCGCACTGAGAAACGTCGGCGAGCGGCGTGAGTTCCACATGGCTGGAATCACGATTTCTGGACGCCGCCGCCGCCCCTCTGGAGAACGAGAACCTCTACCCCGGATGCTGCAGGCCAGTGAGAGGTTCTGGCTGCTGATAGGCATTCTGGTCGGGCTGGTCTGGGTGTCTGTTTTGGCCTGGTCGGAGACGACCGGGTGGTGGTTCGAGCGGGACCATGAGGTGCTTTTCTGGTTCGCCGATCGGCGCACCGACACCCTCACCGCCATCATGCGCGACCTGCACGCCCTGGGGTCGGAGTGGACAATCCGGCTGTTGCGATGGGGCACCATCCTTGTGCTGATCGGCTTCCGGCGATGGAGGCACCTCTTCGGAGTCCTCGGTGTGATCCTGGTGCTGGAATGGATTGGCGCTCACATGGTGCTCGAAATCAGCCGAGTCCGTCCCTTCGTCGAGATCATTGGCGACTGGAAAGGGTTTTCACACCCGTCCCTTCCGATGGCGGCCTTGCCGATCACGCTGGTTGTGATGGGCTACGCCCTGATTCCCAAGGGCCGCTGGCGGAGCCGCTGGTTCATCCTGTCCGGAGTCCTGGTGGCCGCCCTGTTGGTCGCCCGCATCTACCTGGGCGTCGATCACCCCAGCGACGGTGTGGTTGCCGTCGTGCTGGGTGTGGCCATAAGCGTGGTCGGGTTCCGGCTGTTCGTGCCCGGCTCCGTCTTTCCCGTCACCTACCGACGAGGACCGTCCGCTCACCTGGACGTTGGAGGCGCTCGGGGAAGGGCGATCCGGCAGGCGGTCCAGGAGCAGCTCGGCATCGAGGTGCTTGCTATCGAACCGGTGGGCCTCGAGAGCTCGGCGGGGTCGACGCCGCTGCGGCTTCAAGTAGCCGTAGGACCCGACCGTTACCTCTTCGCCAAGCTGTACGCCAGCAACCACCTCCGCTCGGACCGCTGGTACAAGTTGGGACGGACGCTTCGCTTTGGCGCTTTGGAGGACGAGGTGCGGTTCGGGTCCGTGCGGCACCTGGTGGAGTACGAGGACTACATGTTGCGGGTCATGCGCGACGCCGGCTTATCGTCAGCCCAGCCCCACGGGTTCGCCGAGATCATTTCGGAGCGTGAGTACATCATCGTCACCGAGTTCATCGAGGGCGGGCAGGAGATAGACGTAGCCGAGGTCGACGATTCGGTGATCGACGACGCCTTTCGAGTGGTTCGCCAGCTGTGGGATGCCGGGCTGGCACATCGTGACATCAAGCCTGCCAACGTGATGGTCCGCGATGGGCAGGTGCTGCTGATCGATGTCGCCTTCGCGACGGTGCGCCCCACCCCGTGGCGGCAGGCGGTGGACCTGGCCAACATGATGTTGATCCTGGCGTTACGCACCGATCCCAGGCGAGTTTACGAGCGCGCCTTGGGTTGGTTCGCGGCCGAGGATATCGGTGAGGCTTGCGCAGCCAGCCATGGTGTCACCATCCCTTCACAGCTACAGGCCGCGCTGCGGGAATTGGAGGCTGCGACCGGCCGGAACCTGGTAGCTGAGCTCCGGGCATTGGCTCCGGAGTGCGATCCGATTCATATACAAAGATGGAGCACCCATCGTGTCGTATTGGCAGCCGGCACGCTGATCACGGCCGTGCTGTTCACCCTGCTCTTGATCGCCAACCTGGAGGGGGCCGGGTTCCTGTGAGATCCGGTGGCCGGTTCCGGTTCCTGAGCGCGCTACTGGTGATGCTGACCGCTTGTACCGCGTCGGCCGAAGACGACGCCGTGCCCGGATGCGATCCCCAGGCTGGGCCCAGCCCTGCGCTGGTCCTGGCTGCCCAGTCGGTCCCCACTGCCGAGTTCGTGCCGTGCGTGAATCATCTTCAGCCCGGCTGGACATTCCAGGAATTCGACGCCCGCAAGGGCCGTACCCGGTTCTGGCTCGACTCAGATCGGACCGGGGCAGCCTTTCTGGTGGTCACGCTCGAGGCCACTTGCGACATCGGTGACGCCCAGGAGGTACCCGCCGGGCGCGATCCACGGCTCCCGCTTGCAAGCGACCACCAGGGCACTCGCCGCTTCGTCGACATCGTGCAAGTCTTGCCCCAGGAAGACTCGGCCGGGGTGGGGCAGTATCGGGGCGCCTGGTACTTCCATTTCGAGGGTGGCTGCGTCACCTACCGCTTCGCCGCCGAAGGCCGGAGCCTTGAAACGCTTCCCGAGGAAGTTGCTCAGGCGCTGGGTCTTTTTCCCCGCCAGGAGCTGCGCCGGCTCACCCGCGAGGAACTCGATATCGAACTCCCTTGAGAGGAGCCTCTAGAAGCACGATGAGGCGAGTGACCCAAGAAATTGGCATGGCTCGCCCGAGGCCGGCCCGGCCGAATCGGCGTGTCACCCACCGAAGGCGGCATCCGCTTCTGCCTCGAGTCGGGCGGTGATCCCGTCGATATCGGCAGGGTTGTTGAGCCAGTCTTGCAGACGTCCCCAGATCCCAGCGTCCCGCGTGGCGCCGAAGGAAGCCGGAACGAGGTCAGACAGATCGAAACGGAACACCTCAGCGTTGGCAAGGGCCACGGCGGAGGCGCGGCTGATGTCGTCTGGATACACGGACGGGTCCACGTTCTTGTTGGGTGAGGAGAACCCTCCCAGGGCCGCCCAGATCTCTGCGGCCTCGGGGGTTGCCAGGTAGCCGACCAGCTGCATGGCGCCAGGGTGGTCAGTGAGGACCACCCCCACGTCCCCGCCCCCTACCACCGCCCGAGGTGACCCGTCGATGCTCGGCCACTCGAAGAAGGCGAAGTCGATCCCGGGCCGGGCGTCCGTCTCGCTGATGATCTCACCAGCGACGAAGTCTCCTTCGTACACGACGGCCGCCTCCGGGGCATCGGAGAACACCAGCTTGACCGACTCCCTCCAGTCCACCTCAGTCGCTCCGTCGAGACCACGGGCCACGTAGTCCTCGACCCCGATCAGCTCACCCATGATGGCCAGAGCCTCCTT
>JACZWZ010000085.1 GCA_022571885.1 Acidobacteriota bacterium | reverse complement strand
GTAGGCAGCGGAGTGCGGTCGAGATGCCCGATGCCCGACAAGAGACAATCGTCGGGTGTCGGGTGTCGCTGTCTGCCGTCTGCGCTCAGGCCTCATCTCGCCGGTCTAGCTCCTCGCGCAGGGCCGCGGTGGAGTACTGCATCAGCTGAGCGTCCCAGTCGTGCGATGTCGGAACAATGGGGAGGTCGCTTGCAACCAGATCGGCGACCGTGTCGCGTAGGGTGCGGGCCCAGGCCCGGCCCGTCGCCGTTTCGCGAAGGCTCAATGTCGCATCCGTGTTCACGACGTAGACCCGAGCCTCGGAGTGCGGGTTGGTTCTCGAGCCGCGTTCGCCGTAAACGAGCAAGACCGAAGGGGCCTCGACGTTCTGGATGCCACCATCGGCGATGAACTTGCCATCGTACGCCCACCCGTCGGACTTGCTTTGATCGACATTCGACACCAACTTGGCCCAGTGCTTGCGGCGCTGATCGCCGACCAGCGGGACCTCGATTGCGACCGTCACCGGGCTATCCATAGGGCCAGCGTATTGCCGGCCATCGGAAAAGAAAATCGTTGCGCCTCAGCCGTATCTGCCGGTGCCCACTCATCCGTATTGGCCGGGTCGCCCCGGCGTGTTCAGCGCCCGGTGTCGAGGTTGAGTCGTCGCAGCCGGGCCGCCTCCTCGGTTCCGGGCAGCCTGTCGAGGCGCCACGTCCAGTTGTGAGATCCGACCGTCCCCGGAATATTCATCCGCGCTTCGGTTCCGAGGTCGAGCACGTCCTGGATGGGTGCGAACGCGATCATCGAGTCTGAACCCCACACCGCCCGAATCAGGTCGGTGGAGATGGTCGAGTGATGAACTCCTTCGAGGATTGCCGCTCTTTCCTTCTCCACCTCCGAGGCGGTCGCCCACCATCCGCGGGCGGTGTCGTTGTCGTGGGTTCCGGTGTAGCCGATGGTGTGGGTCGGCCATGTCGAGGGTGGATCCGGCGGGGTGGTGAAGGAGAATTGAGCAATCTTCATCCCCGGAAGGCCGAAGGCATCACGCAGTTCGGGCACGATGGCGTGGATTTCTCCCAGATCCTCGGCGACGAACGGAAGGTTTCCCAGACCGTCGCGGACCGCTTCGAAGAACTGTCTGCCCGGTCCGAGCACCCAGCTGCCGTGTTCGGCAGTGGGGCTATTGGCGGGGATCTCCCAGAAATCGGCGAAAGCGCGGAAGTGGTCGATCCGGACGGTGTCGACCAGCTCCAAGAGCTTGCGGAATCTGGCGATCCACCATGCGTAGCCTTCGGCGGCGTGGGCATCCCAGTGATATAACGGATTGCCCCACAATTGACCTGTTTCTGTGAAGTAGTCGGGCGGGACCCCGGCGACCACACGCGGATGCCCGTCTCCGTCGAGGTCGAACAACTCGGGTCTGGCCCAGAAGTCGGCGCTGTCGGAGGCAACGAAGATCGGAATGTCCCCCATCAGGCGTACGCCTTGTTCTGCGGCATACGTTCGCAGGCGTGCCCATTGATCGAAGAAGAGGAACTGGCGGGCGGCCTCGCGCTCGATCTCGGCGGCGAAATCGATACGAGCTGCGGCGATCGCATCGGGGCCACGTCGGCGAAGGGGGTTCGGCCAGTCGAAGAGGCTTACCCCGCCGTACTCGGCCTTGAGTGTTTGGAACAGGGCAAAGTCGTCCAGCCAAGCTGCATTCTCGCTTCGGAACGAGCGAAATCGATCGTCACGGGGGAGGCGATCCGCTGCTTCGGTCACAAGAGGTGCCTTCCAGGTCTCGGCGCGCTCGAAGTCGACCGGTCCCGACGATCGCTCGACTGGAGGAATCCTGTCGATGAGACCGTCAGCGAGTAGCTGCTCCGGAGAGATGAGCAGAGGATTGCCTGCGAACGCCGATGTCGCTTGGTACGGCGAGGCTGCGAATCCGGGTGGGTTTATCGGAAGCACCTGCCACCAGGTGGCTCCGGCTTCGGCCAACCAATCGATCCAGCGGTACGCCACCGTCCCCAGATCGCCGACGGGATAGGGGCCGGGAAGGGAGGTGGGGTGAAGGAGGATGCCGGCGGACCGTTGCACGATGGGTGATTCTGGCGTGGCCCAGAGCTTCTCGCCATCTGGGGTGACCTACGCTTGCCAAATGGTGCCTCACCCGACTATCTACGACGTGCGAGCGGCGACGGTTCGGATCGCAGGCCTGGCACGGGTGACTCCGGTGCAACGCTCTGATTGGTTGTCGGAGGCTGCCGGCGTTCCTGTGTGGCTCAAGCTCGAATGCCAACAGGAGACTGGGTCGTTCAAGGTCCGCGGAGCTGCCAATTCGATGCTGCAACTCGATGATGATGGGCGCGCCGCAGGGGTCGTAGCGGTTTCGAGTGGCAATCACGGACGTGCTGTTGCCTACGTGGCCCGGTCGCTCGACGTTGCAGCCACCATCTGCATCAGCAGCCGGGTTCCGGCGGTCAAGGTGATCGCGATGGAAGAGCTCGGAGCCAACGTCATCGTGGCCGGACCCGATCAGGACGATGCGGATGCTGCGGCGCGTCGATTTGTGAGTGAGGACGGACTGACATTTGTCCACCCGTTCGACGACCCGCAGGTAATTGCAGGCCAGGGGACCATCGGGTTGGAGATAATGGAACAAGTGCCGGACCTGCGGGAGGTCGTGGTTCCCTTGTCCGGCGGTGGATTGGCCGGTGGAATCGCGCTGGCCTTCAAGGAGTCCGCTCCGACCAATCGGGTCTTAGGAGTGAGCCAGGAGCGCGGTCCGGCGATGGTCAGAACGATCGAGGCCGGCCATCTGGTCGATGTCGTCGAGGAGGACACTCTCGCCGATGGGTTGGCCGGTGGTTTGGGACCGGAGAATCACCACTCGGTTTATCTCTGCAGCACGATGCTCGACGCGACATTCTTGGTTGGTGAGGAGGAGATCGCAGACGCAATGGCATTTCTGCACCGTGAGGAGGGGCTCAAGGTCGAAGGAGCAGGCGCGGTTGGGGTGGCGGCGATCATGTCGGGGAGGTTGGCTCCGGCTGGTCCAACCGTGGTGATTCTGAGCGGCGGAAACGTCGACGACGACACCCTTGCCTCGGTCCTGTCTCGATGACTCGGATTTTCCAAGCCTCTGAGATCGAGACCGCGGTCGATCCGGCGGCGCTGGTGGATGCCGTCGCCGATGCCCTGGCCGCGTATTCCGAGGGCGCGGTAACGGTTCCTCCGGTCGGCCTGCTCCATTTCGACGACCCTCCGGGTGACGTCCACATCAAATATGGGTACCTCCATGGAGGGGCCACCTACGTGGTGAAGATCGCATCCGGTTTCTACCAGAACCCGGAACGGGGGCTGGCGACGGCTGATGGGATCATGCTGGTGTACGACCGGGAGACGGGCACCCTCGAAGCCGTGCTGATGGATCGTGGATACCTCACGGAGCTTCGAACGGGCGCCGCCGGTGCGGTGGCGGCTCGATTGCTTGCTCCGAAGGAGGTCCACACGGTCGGAATCGTGGGGGCAGGGGTGCAGGGCCGGTTCCAGCTGCGGATGCTGAAGCACGGAGTCAGCTTTGATCAGGCACTGGTGTGGAGTAGATCGCAAGAACGTCTCGACTCCTATCGACGCGACATGGCTGCGGAGGGCTTCGAGGTCGCAGTGACGACCGAGATCGACGAGATTGTCGACAAGTGTGACCTGATCGTGACGGCGACACCCGCCACAGATCCGATTCTTACCCGAGTCAGACCGGGCACCCACGTGACGGCGCTCGGGTCGGACAACCTGGGGAAACAGGAGCTGAGTCCAGAGTTGCTGCTGGATGCAGCTGTTGTCGCCGCCGACAGCCGCTCGCAAGCCCTCCATCACGGAGAGTGCGCCCACGCCGTTGCCGCCGGGATGGCTCCCGAAAAGGTCGTTGAACTCGGCGAACTGGTGACAGGATCGGTGGAGGGTCGAACGGGTTCAACTGACGTGACCATCGCCGATCTCACCGGGGTGGCCGTCGAAGACATAGTCGTTGCTGAGATGGCGTTGAAGGGTCTCGCCACATTGTGATGATCCGGGATGCTGAGAGGAGACCTTGAATGGCAACAATGTTGGAGCGACTCATCGCCACCGGCAGGACGGGTCTGTTCATAGGAGGCGAATGGCTGCCGGCCTCTGATGGAGCAACCATCGATGTGGTCGATCCTGCAACCGAAGAACACCTGGCAGATGTAGCCAGCGGTTCGCCGGATGACGGGGTGCGGGCGGTCGAGGCCGCCGCGGTAGCGGCACCGGCGTGGGCGGAAACCGCGCCGCGCCGTAGGTCTGAGGTGCTCCGTCGAGCGTTCGAGTTGGTCATCGAGCGCCAAGGAGAATTCGCCGAGCTCATCACCCGTGAGAACGGGAAGGCACTGGCAGATGCGGTCGGTGAGGTCCGCTACGCGGCCGAATTCCTGCGCTGGTTCGCGGAGGAGGCAGTTCGGGTCCGGGGCGAGACGTACCGCTCTCCGGCAGGGGACAAGCGGGTGACGGTCGTGTACCAACCGGTGGGAGTATCGGTTCTGGTCACACCGTGGAACTTTCCGATCGCAATGGGGACCAGGAAGATCGGGCCCGCCTTGGCGGCCGGTTGCACCGTGGTCATGAAGCCGGCCTCGGACACTCCGCTGGTGTCGCTGGCGCTTGCCGAAGTCTTTGAGGAAGCCGGTTGCCCACCGGGGGTCGTCAACGTGGTTCCGGCGCACCGCTCTGGACCCGTGGTCAAATCGATGTTGGCCGATCCGCGGGTGCGCAAGCTCTCGTTTACCGGGTCCACCGAAACCGGGCGTCTGTTGCTGGCCCAGGCGGCCAAGCGTGTGATCAACGTCTCGATGGAACTCGGCGGCAACGCCCCTTTCTTGGTGCTGTCGGACGCCGATCTCGACCAGGCGGTGGAAGGAGCGATTCAAGCCAAGATGCGCAACTCCGGGGAGGCATGCACTGCTGCCAATCGCTTCTACGTGCATGACACGGTCGCCGACGAGTTCGCCGACCGGCTGGCAGCAGCGATGGGATCGCTCACAGTCGGTCCCGGCATGGATAAGAACACCGAAGTGGGTCCTCTCATCAACGGTCCGAGTCGTGACAAGGTGGCCGAGTTGGTGGAGGATGCTGCCTCGGATGCCGTTTTGATGACCGGAGGAACCGCCCCCGCCGGCAAGGGTTTCTTCTACCTGCCGACGGTGATCAAGGACGTGGCACACGACGCCGGGATCCTCTCGTCGGAGATCTTCGGTCCGGTGGCGGCGTTAGTCCGTTTCGATGATCTAGACGATGTGATTCGCCAAGCCAACGACACCGAGATGGGACTGATCTCGTATGTGTTCACCGGCGATGAAGCGGCCGGCATGCGGATCGCCGAACGGCTGGAAGCGGGCATGGTGGCGGTGAATCGGGGGATCATTTCCGACCCGGCGACACCCTTTGGCGGAGTCAAGCAGTCGGGCATAGGCCGGGAAGGGTCTTACCACGGGCTGGCCGAGTTCCAGGAACCCAAGTACATCGGATCGAACTGGTAGCACCGGCAACCGCCGGTTCTGAGGTTCCTTGGTTGTGATGCCTCCCCAGACTCGACGGCAGCGTTTCATGGTCGGTGCCGCGCTGTTTTCTGTTTACGTGCTCTGGGGCTCGACATACCTCGGTCTCAAATTCGGGCTGGATGGATTCCCGCCGTTCCTGCTCAACGGCATCCGGTTGAGCGTCGCCGGTGCGCTGCTCTACTGGTGGGCACGTTCCAAGGGAGCCTCGACTCCCACCCGTCGGCAGTGGTTCTACTCGACCGTTATCGGCGGGCTCATGTTCGTAGGTGGGTTGGGTCTGGTCACGATTGCCGAGGATGTAGGAGTGGGATCTGGACTGGTGGCGGCCGGGGTCGCCGTGATGCCTTTGTGGGCTGCATTGTGGTCGGGCCTGTTCGGGTTGTGGCCCAATCGAGTCGAGTGGTTCGGTTTGGCGGTCGGTTTCTCCGGTGTCGCCTTACTCAGTCAGGAAGGGGACTTCCAGGCCTCTGCCCTGGGCACCGCGCTCATGATCATCGCTCCCATCTCGTGGGCGTTCGGCTCGGTGTTATCGGGTCGGTTCGACCTGCCGAAGGGCACCATGGGGAGCGCGGCGCAGATGATCGGAGGGGGCGCGTTGCTGCTGGTGGCCGGCGTCGGGCGTGGCGAATGGATCGAGGCGGCTCCGCCGCTGGGGGCATGGCTTGCCCTGGTCTACCTGATCACGGCCGGATCGATCATCGCCTATACCGCCTACCAGTACCTCTTGACTCACACCCGGCCGGCGGTGGCAACGTCGTATGCCTATGTGAATCCGGTTGTTGCCATCGCTCTTGGGATAACGCTCGGAGATGAAATAGTCGGTGGTTGGGCCTTCGTCGGTCTGCCGGTGATCCTGGCCGGGGTGGGCCTGGTCGGGCTGGCTCAACGGCGTTAGACGGTCCCAGCCAAAACGCGATCACATTGGCGGGCGCACTCAGGCGAGAATGCCTTCTTTGGCGAGATCGGCTCGCAGGCCGGCAGCGTCGTTGAAGTGGATGGTTCGCATTCCCTCCCGCGCGGCGCACTCGAGGTTTAGCGAGCGATCGTCGATGAACAAGCACTCATCCGGCGCATGCTGCGTGATATCGATTGCGATGCGATAGATTTCGGGTTCCGGCTTTCTCACCCCCAGGTAGCAGGAGGAGAGGAATATCGAGAAATTCTCGGTCAGACCGAGCGTCTCAATCCGATGCTCGTTGAGTTCACGAGATTCGTTGTTGAGCGTGGCCAGCAGATACTGGTTTTTAGCTGCCACCTCCGCCACGATGGCGAGGGAGTCAGAGAAGGGCTTGGTGCGGCCCATCATGAACTCGATGAAGTCCTGGCGGGGGAACGGACGTTCGCGGTAGAAGAGAGTTCGCTCCAGGTACCCGGCAAGGTCGAGCCGGCCCGTCTCGAAGTCATGGGAGACGAGCTCGTGTCGATTCTGGAACTCTTCCCAGTCGAAACCGAACGCGTCAGCGGATCGCCGTCGAGACTCACGATCCCATCCGTTGGTGGCGAGGACTCCTCCGACATCGAACAGTAGAACGCGGGTTGTTGGAGGCATGGTGCCATTCTGCTGAGAGGTAGTGGGGTGGTCAACCGGCATGCCTTGGCTGCTGTTCCCACAGCAGGGCGTCGAAGGGATGCAGCATCTATCGGCCCGATCTGAACGCATCAGCCACTCGGCCGCGCACCGCTTCGACATGGTCGGCGTCGTGATACGGGTTGCGCGGCCAGAAGAAGCCTCTCAAGCCGTCTCCCGGGCGGCGGGGCACCACATGGATGTGGAAGTGCGGGACGCTCTGGCTGACCTTGTTGTTGGCGGCGACAAACGAACCCGGTGCCTCCATCGCGGTGCGCACAGCCTTCGAGGCGCGTTGCACGACCTCGAACAGTGGTGTGAGCAATGCGTTCGGGAGGTCCTCGATCGTTTCGTGATGGGCTCGGGGGATGACGAGCACATGGCCGGGGAACAACGGTCTGTGATCGAGGAAGGAGATCGTGGTGGCCGTCTCGAATACGACGGCCACCGAACGCTCGCCGGAAACGATCTCGCAGAAGACGCAGGTGTGCACCCAGGGCACGCTAATGGCGGACCTTGGTCCGACGGTATGCAGGATTTCGCGATTGCCATATCATTCGCCGCCATGAAGACGGATCGCCTGCGCTGGCGCGCACCGGGAGTCGTGGTTGCGGTTGCCCTCGCCATAGGAGCCATGGGCCCTTCTGTGCTTGCCCAGACCGTTACCGCAGACGACGTGGCTGCAGCCGAGGCCCAGGAAGCGGACGCCACCGCCGAACTCGACGAGGCACGCCGGCATCTGGCGGAGGTCGAAGCGACCCGGGACAAGATGACATCGGCGCTGGCGAGTCTGGCGGCTCGGGAGGAAGATGTGGACGTAGCGGCTGCGTCGGAGGCGGTGTCGGTTCGCGATCGGCTCACCAGGATGTACATGGTGGCCGGACGGCCCGACGTGCTTCTCTCGGCAGTGGGCGAGATCGGCAAGTTCTTCACCCGTTTGGCTTATCTAGGAGCAATCGCCAGCCGCGATCGAGAGGCGGTCAATCGATTCACCCTGCTGATCGACGACCTGGTCGAACTCCAGGGTCAAGCCGAGTCGGAGCTGGAGGATCTGGCGAGTCGAGTGGGCGCGCTCGAACTGGTGATGGCATCGCGTTCGGCTGCGCTGGACGAAGCGATCGTCGAGGTCAACGCCACCCGGCGGCGTTGGGCGGAGCAGGAGGCTGCCAGGAAGGCTGCGCTGGCGGCAGAAATTGCTAGGCAGGAGGCGGCGATTGCGGCGGCCGCCGCTTCATCTGGATCGACGACGACCACGCTTCCCTTTGTGAACGATCCCGGCGAGCATCTCTACGACCCAAGCGGTGGTGTCGAGCAGTGGCGGCCACTCGTCACGTCGATCTTTGCCAGATGGGGCCTCACCCAGGAGAAGTGTGGTCCCGCCGGGTGCCTCGGACCGCACGTAGATGACGCACTCACGATCATGTGGTGCGAGAGTCGCGGCGTTCCTTTTGCCGTGAACCCCTCTTCCTCGACCACCGGCCTCTTTCAACACCGGCCCACCTTTTGGCCCGCCCGGACGGCTCGGGTGCGCAACCACGCCGAATCAGGCGGCGTATTCCCAACCAATGCCACCCCGTACAACGCGGCCCACAACATCGAGGTCGCCGCCTTGCTCATCTGGGAGTCCCGTGAGACTCTCATCGGGAATCTGTCGTGGGGCGGACCGTGGGACGACGGTCCGCAGCCGTTCGGCCACTGGGACAGTACCTCGCGCTATTGCGCCGATCCGCCGCTGGTGTGGCCCTAGATGAGTTCGCTCCTTCGCCGGATTAAAACCCTCGTCAACTCCCGGGAACGGACCTCGGGAGAACCCCATTCGCCCAATGGTGCATCCTCCTTTCACCTCGTCTGGACGCTTCCCCAGATGCCGCTCAAGGCAGTTACAGCCACGCTGGAGATCCTCGAGCCGCCGGCTAACAAGCGGCTCTATTTTTGGGCTCTCCAGGTCTCATTTTCCGGTGAGAGGCGGCTCCAGGGCGCCGGTCACATCGGACTGCAGTGGAACCGCCGCCATCCCGGGTCGACGGCGGCAAATTGGGGCGGATACGGAGCCTCGTCTGCTCCGAGGTCGTTGTTGGCGGGGTCGGAGTCGAGCCTTCCGAGTGTTCGCAACGATCGCAACACCCGCGACTACCCCTGGAAGCCCGGTCATCGGTACCGCTTGTCTGTGGGAGAAGGGGACGGTGCTCCCGAAGGTCTGTTCTCATGGCGCGGGACCGTGACCGATCTGGAGTCGGGGATCGAGGTCGTGGTCCGTGACCTCTACAGCCCCGGGCATCAGATCATTTCTCCGATGGTGTGGTCTGAGGTCTTTGCCCGATGTGAGCAGCCGACGGTCACCGTGAGATGGTCGGATCTGGCGGCGGTAACGACGACGGGAGAGGACGTACGGCCCCTCTCTGTTCGGGTCAACTATCAGTCGCGGGTCGACGGTGGCTGCGACAACACGTCGGTGGCCATCGATGAACTCGGAATCCTTCAGTCGACATGCACCCGGCGCCAGGTACCGCAGGGTGCGACCCTTCCGGTTCCGGTCTGAGGTTTCCTGGGTCCGTGTTCATCTAGTTCCGGAGTGTCCGCCGATGGGCGGACCCGCGTTGGCGATTCGGATGGTTCTTCGCCGTACGGGTCGTCACCCGCGCTTGGCTGCGGCGTTCGCCTACTCGACCCCGAGCCACGACCGCACAGTCGAGGCGGGTTGGCGGCCCTCTTTGCTCGAGCTTCGGACTAGCTTCCGAACCCGGCGGCTCTCGCCTCTCATGACACCCATAGCCTGGTTCTCTACTATTGCGTCGATGAGGGAGAGGATATGAGAGTTCTCGTCGTCGAAGATGAGCCCGATCTGGCGAAGGCTCTGACCGAGGGAATTCGTCGCGACGGATATGCGGTCGATACTGCGCTCACCGGCGAGGAGGCGCTCGACAAGCTGAGCGCCGTTCCCTATGACATCGTCTGCCTCGACCTCAATCTCCCAGACATCGATGGGCGTGAGGTCTGCCGCCGAATCAACGCAGAGACATCTCGGCTCGACGACTCCGACACCCCGAGGGTGCTGATACTGACGGCTCGCGACTCCTTGGCCGATCGGGTGGCGGGCCTCGATGATGGTGCCGACGACTATCTGGTCAAGCCGTTCGATTTAGCCGAGCTGCTCGCCAGGATTCGTGCCTTGAGTCGGCGACGCTCGGTTCATAGCGGAGCGCTGGTGGAGGTGGGAGCTCTCAAGCTCGATCCGCGGCGCATGGAAGTGATGGCAGATGGTGAGATGATCGATCTCACGGCCCGGGAATTCGCGCTGTTGCGCTACTTCATGTTGTATCCCGGCGAGGTATTGGCTTCAGAGCGGTTGTTGGACCACGTGTGGGATGAGAACATCGATCCGTTTACCAACACGGTGCGGGTGACGATCTCGAAGCTGCGCAAGAAGCTTGCCGGGGTGGGCCAGCCAGAGATGATCGAGACCGTGGTCGGCAGCGGGTATCGGTTGGTTGCCTGATGGATCAGCGGCGCCAATCGTTCTTTCGCTCCATCCGGGTACGTATGGCGGTGCTCTATACGGTCGTTGTGTTCGGACTGGGTGCGTTGCTGATCGGCGCCATCAACTTCTCGATCTCTCGCTCCCTCGATTCGGAGGCGGTGAGCGCGGAGCTCCAGATACGAAGGGTCTCCTCAGAACCTGGGGCGGCAGTTTGGCTCGACTCGGTTTCGCTGGAGACGGTGGAGCAGTTGGCCAACGCCGAAGCGCTTTCACAGCTGAGGACGATGTCGCTCATCACGCTTGGAATCCTTTTTCCGTTGAGTCTGCTGGCGGGTTGGTACATCGCCGGGCGGGTTCTTCGGCCGGTTGATGAGATCGTCGGCGTCGCGGCCGAGATCGAGGCGTCCGACCTCTCGCGGCGCATCCGGATGTCGGGACCAGAAGACGAGCTCAAGCATCTCGCCGACACCTTCGACGCGATGCTCGACCGCGTCGAGCATGGTGTCGAGGCTCAACGGCTGTTCATCCAGGATGTCTCACACGAACTCCGCAATCCTCTCGCCACCATGTCGATGAACCTCGACTTGGTCCTCGGTGACGAAAAAGCTTCTACCGCCGACTTTCGTGCAACCGCCGCCGTGCTGCGTCGTTCGCTGGATCGGACCGCTCGCACCGTGGATGGTCTGATGCGTTTCGCTCGCCGCGAACTGCCGGCGGGCGGTAGCGGGCCCGTCGAACTCGGAGCCCTCTCCTGGGAGGTGCTCTCCGACCTCAGAGCCCCCGCCCAGAAGCGAGATCTCGGCCTCGATCGTGTAGGTGACGGGGGGCCGAGAATCCAAGGCGACCGAGAGGCCTTGCGATCTGCGATAGCCAATCTTGCGGACAACGCGGTGCGTCTGGCTCCGGAAGGATCGACGGTCACATGCGGAGCCGGAGTCAGCGATGGATGGGCGTGGGTCGGGATTCGCGATGAGGGCCCCGGGATCCTCGAGTCCGATCACCGTTTCGTGTTCCAACGGAATTGGGGACGGGACCGCAGCCGGTTCCACCATGAGCAGCGAGCCGGCCTTGGATTGTCGATCGTCCGTCAGGTAGCGGAGGCCGGTGGAGGCACGGTGACGCTCTCTTCGGCTCCTTCGGTCGGTTCGTCCTTCGTCATTTGGCTTCCGCTGGAGGGCGGGGCCGATCCGGCGCGTCTAACGGTGGACGGCATCCACCCGGTGACCGACCCTCTGCTGGCCCTGAACTGAGAGGGCGCCCCTCCGATGGGCGCCAACTCGGTGGCCTGGGGTTGGGGGCCCGGGCCAGACCAGCGATGAGCCGTATGGCGAGAGCCATGGGAATGGTGCTGAGGTCATGAGGCACCGGGTGCCGCTCTACTTCCCGAACAAGCGGCGCAAGCCGGCCCAGAGCTCCTGGTAATCCTCTTGAAGCACGGGGATGGTCTAGGCGTACGTGGTGGGGATCAGCGAATATCGGGTCTCCCACATGAAGGCCATCGTCCCGGCCAGCTTCTCGGGAGTGAGGTCGCTGTTGGTGGCCGCCTCCCATGCCTCTTTGTCGGGGCCGTGCGGCCAGTACGAATTGTGGAGGCTCATTCCGCCCTGGTTGACGCCGTCCGGTTTGGCGTCGTCCACGCCGTGGA